>JAFQUQ010000037.1 GCA_017408395.1 Oscillospiraceae bacterium | reverse complement strand
GCCTTAGAGGCGCTCCGCAAGGGGTGAATTCAAAAACAGTCCAGTGGACTGTTTTTGAAGAGGGGACGCCCTGCAAGAGAGGGCGTCCCCTAAAGTTTGTGCATTATTACATATAGCTATATCTTTTTCGACAGACTGAAATGTCCGCACGGGTTGCTGTGCGGACATTTTTATGTTTGTAATCTGTTCGTCAGTACTTGAAGGAAATATAATTTTCCTTCAAGTACTGAGGGGAGTTTTGTCTGATATGTAAGAAATTCAGCCGCAATTCAGATTATCGGGCTTTTGAAGATAGCTGAAAACGGATAGTTCTCTTATCTTTACCGTATCTGCTGAATTGCGGCTTGGTTTTGTTGGGGATGCTAAGGGCTTCTCGCCCTTAACCTCGCCAAAGGCTCTGCCTTTGGAAACCGCAACCCTTTGAAAAGGGTTGACCTAAACTTTAACATCGGATTTTATCTGAATGTGCGGTATTTCGGCGGCTCGTATTTGTCGGAGATGCCCTTTCTTTTTTGGGTGTTACGTGCGATTTCAAGCATTTCCTGTCTGAAACGCTCACGGCGCTGTGTACGGTCGATTACCTTATTTGAACAGAAGAGTATACGCTTGACAATGCGTTCACCGTGGGTATAAAAATCGGTGATTTCTACGGATTGTACATCTTTTCCGCCGTTTTTGTTATACCACCAGTTGTCAAAGTCAACGCCGTCCTCGCCTCGTTCATAGCGGAGCCATTCGGCGTCCTCGTTGAAATAACGTGCTTTTGCGGTGACGATGATATGGTTTTTTATACATTCCACCTGTTCAACGTCTTTAAGGTGGATTATCCACAGCTTTTTGTAGCTGCGGAATCTGCCTTCGTTGAAAACGGTCTGGTCGTGCTGGGAAATTACCAGATAGGAGTCGGAAATTTCAATGTAGGTATGCTCGCTGTGGGCTTTTAAGAAGATGTGGGAAATTATGGAGCCGATAAGGCAAACGATGAAGCTGTACAGCGATGCAAAATACAGGCAGTAAAACAACGTGGTGAATATTACAGAGGGTACATTACTGCCGTCGTCTGCTATGTAGAAAAAAATTGCGGCAATCGCAAATGCCGAGATAAACACCGCCACAGACGGCAGATTAAGCAGAAAAAGACGGTGGTTGTATTTGGCTGAAATGCGCTTCCTGTCTGAATGTATGGTCTTTCTGATTTTCTCCGCCCTCCTTTGCTTAAGGTGTAAAGCCTGTACACTTTGCACCCTATGTGTTTATACACTTAATTATAACCCAGCCGCCGCCGATTGTACAGTGGAGTTTGTCCGTTTTATGTTAAATGTACAAAAATCTTTTTTTGTTTGCATATTATTGTACAACATTTGAGAATAGTGTTGCAAAATGGTTGATTTTTAGCTATAATAATAATATATTTCCTTTATTGCGCCTGTCGGACGGGCGTGGGGATACAGTTTTTATCGGAGGAGATTACCGAATGATAAATAAAGACAAAATCAGCAGCGTTCTTGTTTATGACGCCGAAGGCAAGCTGCTTATAAAAACTAAATCTGTGTCTTTTCCAAGAGACTTTTTCGGTATAAAGGGCAAGGACCTTGTTATGCTTAAAGGGGCAGGCTTTCCTCCTGTTTCAAGAAATGACTTTATTGAAGTAATTTTTGAATATATAAACGGCACAAGAATGAAGTACAAGACTTCTGTTGACCTGTGCACGGAGTATCAGATGAATTTCCACGTGGGCGACGGTGTTGCTCTGGAAGAAAGACGCCGTTCCTTCAAGGTCAATGTTGAAATGGTCGGCTCTGTGTCGTTCTATATGCGTAATGAGGAAATGTTTACATTCGATGAGCCTATCGAGGTGGAGCTTGTAAATATCAATCTGGGCGGCGTTTATTTCAGGTCGGAATTTGCTTTCGAGCCGGGCGACCAGATTATGCTCAGCTTCCTTGAGGGCAAAATGGAGTTCCTTTCCGACGTTCTCAGAGTTCAGACCAAGCAGGGAACAGGCGAGATTGACGGCTACGGCTGCCGCTTCCTTAACGTTTCTCCTAATCAGGAGGAACAGCTGGCAAGGTTTATTTTCGAGTGTCAGGTCGCTGAACGTGACAGACGCAGAAATCTTAAGAACCGTGATTCCGAGCTTTGAGCCGACAGGAAGACTCTGCTGAAATGGAGATAATATGGCTAAGGTAATTGTTGTTACAAATCAGAAGGGCGGCGTGGGCAAAACTACAACCTGTGCCGCTTTTACAGGTATTTTCAGAAGCAGGGGCAAGTCTGTCCTTGCGATAGATATGGACCCTCAGGGCAACCTTTCCTTTTCTCTGGGCACTGAGGACAGAGGGTTTACGATACACGATGTAATGACGGGCAAATGCAGCATAAATGACGCAATAAAGACTACCCACATCTGCGATGTCATTACCTCAAACATCCTGCTGTCAGGCAGTGAGCTTGAGCTTACTTCAAAAAGGAGAGAGTTTATTCTTAAGGATATTCTTGAAACGGTCAAGGACAGGTACGATTATATCATTATAGACACGCCTCCTGCTCTTTCCGTGCTTACAATAAACGCATACACGGCGGCGGATGACCTTATCATCCCTATGACTCCCGAAATCCTTTCATTGCAGGGTATCGCCCAGCTGAGAGAAACAATTCTTGCGGTAAAGAAATATTACAACAAGGCTCTGGACGTAAGGGGAATTCTGCTGACAAAGTATGTTGCAAAGCAGAAGCTTGCCGTTGAAGTAGGCGAAATGGTTGAAATAGTTGCACAGCAGCTTGGGACAAGGGTGCTGGAGAATAAGATCTCCGTATCGGTTGCGGTTGCGGAAGCGCCTGCACATCAGGAAACGCTGATAAATTATTCCCCTAACTGCAAGGCTTCAAAGGATTATGTAAGAGTGTGCGAAAGCCTCTATCCCGAAATCGGGACGATCAGAAGAGGCAGATATTAAAGAAGGAAGGATAGACGTTGGCGTCAAGAGTTACTTCACATAAAACCGACGCAGTGATGAAGCTGCTTACGGGCGGCAAGCCTGCGGTAAACCCTATGGTTGACCAGGACTTCAAGGAGTCGGTGATAGAAAAGAAAAAGACTGAACCAAAGGCGGTCAAGCCTACTGAAATCTGCATAAGCTCCGAGCTTATAACGGAAATTCTGCCCGTTGCACTCAAACGCTTCAACTGCTGCAGCTGCGACAGGTGCTTTGCTTCGGCAATGGCGGACGCTCTGGACTGCGTGCCGTATATAACGATAAATGTCAATAATGACGAGGATATGAAGCGTGCGAAGGAGCTGAAAAAACGCTCCCGACGTGACGTTATGCGCAGCATTATCAGACTGGTGATTTCAAGAAGAGGTCTGGAAAGACACGATATAAAATAATAACACAAATTATGAACACACAGTAAATTTTGTTAATAAAATTTCTGTGTGTTTGTTTTTTTATGATGGATATTTGTGAAAATATCAATGTGAAATATAAACAAATGGTATAATTCGAGAGAGTTATTCTTTGAGTATATCAATACTGTCTATTGTGAAAATTAAACAAAAATACCCCCTCAAATTCGTTGCGGTTATGGTATATCGTAACTAAGAGTGCTGAATTTAGAAAAAATTCATAGAAATCTTTAAAAAAAATTGTTAGATGTTTAGTAGCAAAATTGCTGATACGCCCTTGTGAATTGTGTTAAAATATGCTATAATATTATCGGGTAACTGCCCCCTTTTTTAAGGTGAAGTGTTTTTTACGCTGATTTATCAGCATTTTGTTAAATGTCAACGGTATATTTTACCATATCAAGAAACGGAGGCCGCTATGGGACTTTTTGACGGTGCAATCCATAACCTTTCAGAACAGGCTCTTGACGCAACCTGGTACAAACAGCAGGTGATTTCAAATAATATCGCTAATGCTTCGACTCCCGACTATAAAGCAAAAACCGTGGAGTTCGGACTCATTCTCAAGGAAAAATGCAAATGTAAATACCATACTCCCGATGAGGACACCGACAGCAAGCTTACTCTTTCTGTGGTGACCACTCAGGAAACGGATACGGACCTGCTTCTCAACGGAAATAACGTTGACCAGGAAAAGGAAGCTCTCGCTCTTGCGGACGCTCAGTATCAGTACAGCGCTCTGATGGACCATCTCAACCATAATTACGCTGTCATCCGTTCCGCTATCACAAGATAAGGAGGGGCGTAAATGTCATTTTTAAGCTCTCTTGACATCGGCGGCTCTGCTCTTTCGGCACAGCGTCTGAGAATGGACATCATCTCTCAGAATATCGCCAATCAGGAAACATACAACACCGCTGTGGGCGCTGACCCCTATTGCAGACAGCTGGTTGTCTTCTCCGAAAAGAAAAGATTCAGCCAGGTGCTTAACAAATACGCAAATCAGGACGGTCCAAGATACCACAGAGGTACATATTATTTAAGCAACAGAAGCAAATACGCTTATGCAGGCGTTACTGTTGCCGAGGTCATTGAGGACGACGCTCCGTTTGTTCCTGTCTATGACCCCGATAACCCCCTCGCTGACGAGGACGGCTACATCTACAAAAGCAATGTTGACAACACCAAGGAGCAGATCGACCTCCTTGCTGCACAGCGTAATTATGAGGCTAACGCTTCCGCTGTCGCTGCGGTAAAGGCTATGCTTACAAAGGCTATGTCGCTTAACGGAAGATAATTTAAAACAGAAAGGTAAAGAGAAATGTTTATTGTACCTATTTCAGGCTCGATTTCACCTGTGGAATCGCTTTTTGACAAGGAACTCCAGACTAACGAAAAGGTTGAGGAAACAGCTACCTTTTCCGACGTTTTCAAGGATATTTTCAAGGAGGTCGAGGCTACTCAGGCTCAGACCCAGGTTGACGCTGTAAGACTTATTCAGGGCGACATCGACGACCTTCACACAATTTACAACAATATGACCAAGGCTGCGGTTGCGGTCGAAACCTTTGTTGCGGTTAAGAATGCCGCTGTTGACGCTTACAATCAGGTGCTCCAGATTACAATGTAACGGGGTCTGCGGTATGCGCCGCTTAGTTTAACTTATATTCGGGAAGGAAAATTCACAGGATGGATATGAAAGAACAGCTTTCCAAGGTTACTACGTCCTTCAGACAGTTCTGGGAAGCTCAGGAAAGGAAAAGAAAAATTGCTTACATTGCGATAATTGTGGCAATTCTTCTGATCGCCGTGATTATTGCGATCATCCTTAATAAAAAGGAATACGTTGTTTTGTACGAGGGCCTGGAAACGGGCGAAGCGGCTGAGATCGTTGCGCTTGTTCAGGAGCAGGGGTACGAAGTTTCTCTCGGTAAGGACGGTACGGTAATGGTACTGGCAGGCACGGAGGATACCCTTACGATGGAGCTTGCTCAGCAGGGCTACCCTAAGAGCAATCTTACTTACGACCTTTATACAAGCAACATCGACCTTTTCTCTACGGAGGCGGAAAAGCGTGAATACGCGAGAATGGCTCTGGAAAGCCGCCTGAGCGCAATTGTAGGCTCTCTTGACGGTGTTGAAAAGGCTACGGTAACGCTTTATATCCCGCAGGAAAACAATGCGGTCATCAAAAGCTACATAAAGGATGTAACCGCTTCTGTTGTGGTTTATCTTGAAAAGAACTACAAGCTCTCAAATGAGCAGATAGAGGGTATCACCCACATCGTTATGAAGAGCCACGGCAATATGAAGGAGGAAAATATCTCCATTGTTGACGGCGACGGTGTTCTTCAGGTGGTTGAGGAAACTACAATCGACGTTGTGGCTGACGTTACAAGAAAGCTTGCGTTCAAGACTACTCTTGAAAATTCCATCAAGAATAAAATTCTTGAACTGCTGGTGCCTGTTTATTCCGAGGACGGCGTTTCGGTTGCGGTAAATATGGTGCTGGACTTCGATAAAAAGGTGTCCGAAACTACCGACTATTCCGCTGACGGAAATGCAAATACGGGCGTTCTTCAGCACGCTGACGCTACCGACGCAAGCGGAAGTACAACCGTTGACGGCGGTATTGTAGGCGTTGAGAGAAATGCTGACGATACCTACCCAACAGGCGATACGAACGGAAACGGCGCATGGTCCGAATCATCACTTTCAAACACCTACCTTGTTGATACATATAAGGAGCAGGTTGAAAATATGGGCTATGACATCGAGGGACTTTCAATTTCCGTTATCATTTACACGGACTATCTCTCCGACGCTGACAGACTTGCTCTTGTAAAGGCTGTTGCAACAGCGGGCGGCGTTATTTCCGACAGGGCGGAGGAGCTTGTTTCTGTTGTGGGCTTCCCGAGATTTGAAGATAATATCCTGGGCGAGGAAACTTCACCTGTATACCTGTTCGGTCTTACATTCAATCAGCTTGTTATTGCAGGTGCTATTCTGCTTATCCTGCTTATCATACTTATCGTTGTTCTGGTTATCACTTCCCAGAGTGCGAAGATCAAGAGAAAGAAGTTCGAACAGCAGGTTCTTGCTGCAAGTGCAACAGAGGAAGGCGAATCCGGCGAGATCGTGGATACCTTTGTGCTTAATCTTGACGGCGAAACTACCGAAGTTCCGAGCCTTCTCGATGATGTTGAGGACTCCAAGGAGCTTGTTATCAGAAGAGAAATCGGCGATTTTGCAAAGAACAGCCCGGATGTTGTGGCTCAGCTGCTTAAGAGCTGGATGAAGGAAGAGGAGGAATAATCTATGCCTGATATTTCAGAACTTACACCTGTTCAGAAGGCTGCTATCGTTATTACCTCCATCGGTGCGGAAAATGCGGCGTATGTTTACAAAAGACTCAATGATGATGACGTTGAAAAGCTTACGCTGGAAATTTCCAGCCTTCCTTACCTTGACGTTTCTACGGTTGACTCAGTTTTAAATGAATTCTATGAGCTTTGCCTTACCCAGAAGGTTATCACCGAGGGCGGTATCGACTACGCAAGATCCGTTCTCGAAAAGGCTTACGGTCCAGATACCGCAAGAATGCTTATGGAAAAGGTTTCAAAATCAATGCAGACAAAGGCTTTCGAGTTTGTCAGAAAGTCCGACTACAAGAATCTGCTTGCTATTATTCAGAACGAAAATCCTCAGACCATCGCTCTCGTTCTTTCCTATGTGCGCTCCGAACAGGCTTCCCTTGTTCTTCAGGAGCTGCCTAAGGAAAAACGTACAGAGGTCGTTGAGAGAATCGCTAAAATGGAATCCGCTTCCCCTGAAACCATCAAATCTATCGAGAGCACTCTGGAAAGAAAGTTTGCCGCTGTTGTTTCTATGGACCTTGCAGAGGTCGGCGGTATCAACTTCGTTGCAGATGTCCTCAACAAGGTTGACAGAGGTACGGAAAAACACATCTTCGACGAGCTCTCTACAAGAGATCCCGCTCTCGTGGACGAGATCAAGAAGAAGATGTTCGTATTCGAGGATATCCTCGGACTGGATTCTATGTCTATCCAGCGTTTCATCAGAGACGTGGAAACAAAGGATCTTGCTATTGCTATCAAGGGCTCCAATGCCGAAGTTGCCGCAACCCTCTACGCAAATATGCCGCAGAGAATGCAGGAAACTATTCAGCAGGAAATCGAGTATCTCCACAATATTCGTATGCGTGACGTTGACGACGCTCAGCAGAGAATCGTCGGCATAATCAGACATCTTGAGGAAGAAGGAGAGCTTGTTATCGGCAAGGGCGGAGAGGACGAGATAATTGCATAATAAACTTTTCAGATCCCAGCCCTGTTTTTACGGTAACTGCGAGCCTGTCAAGATCGATAATACCATCATAGTCCCTGAGGATGAAACCGAGGAGGAGCTTTCCGAAGAGGAGATCGCCCGTAAAAGACAGGCGGAAAAAGAGGCGGAGGAAAAAAGATTCCGTGACTCCGTTGACTCTGAGGTGAGCCGTATTATCGAGGCAAGACGCAACGAAATCGAACAGGAGCGTGCAAGAATTATTGACGCCGCAAGAGCTGCCGCAAAGGGCATGACCGACGACGCCAAGGCTGCTACGGCTGCCGTTCTTGAACGTGCAAACAAGGAATGTGCCATTCTTAAGGAAAAGGCTAAGGCGGAGGGCTTCAAGGAAGGATTTGACGAGGGCAAAAGACAGTCCATCGAAAAATGCACCAAGTATGTTGACGCTTCCGCTCAGCTCCTTGCAGATATAAACTCCCATAAGGAAGCTTACTACCTCTCAAATGAGGGCGAGCTTAAGGATACGATGTTCCTTATGGTGGAGAAAATCGTCAAGGCAGAGCTTGAAACGGCGCCTGAGGTTATCGAAAGAATAATCGCCGACGCTGCAAAGGGCTTCCGTAATTCCGATTATATTAAAATTTCTCTTGCTGACGGAGAGGTTTCAAGAAAGCTTAAGACGGACGAAAAGCTCATTAAACAGCTTATCCCTTATATTAAGGATATTGAAATTGAAATTCTCCGTGACGCAGAGGAGGGTACGGTAATTCTGGACAACGATGAGGAAATCGTGGACGCTTCCGTGCCGACCCAGCTTGAATTCTTACAGGAGATCCTGAGAAATTCAAGAGGGGAGAATGCCGATTAAACGGCAGCTGATTTGATTTAATGTTAATTTTTGTTATAAACTGCGGAGATGTGCAATGAATTTTCAGTCAATACGTGAGACAATTAAAAATGCTGATATTTACAGACATCAGGGTAAAATCGAAAAAATTGTCGGTATGACTATTCAGGCAACGGGTCCCGAATGTAACATCGGTGATGTGTGCCGCATTTTCCGCAAAGGCTCCGAGGACTTTATCTACGGTGAGGTTGTAGGCTTCAATCAGGGCAGAGTTATGCTTATGCCTTACACCGACATCGAGGGTATCGGTCCCGGCTCGATCGTTGACAACACGGGCAGACAGCTTGAAGTCGGGGTGGGCGAAAATCTGGTGGGAAGAATTATCAATGCCATCGGTGAGCCTATCGACGGCAAGGGTCCCATTGAAACCACGGGAAAATACTCCATCGTGGGTGAGCCTGTAAATCCTCTTACAAGACCGAGAATTGACGATATTATCCCGTTCGGCGTAAAGGCTATCGACGGTCTGCTTACAATAGGCAGAGGTCAGCGTATGGGTATTTTCGCAGGCTCGGGTGTAGGTAAATCCACACTTCTTGGTATGATCGCAAGAGAGGTTCAGGCTGACATCAATGTTATCGCTCTGGTAGGTGAACGAGGACGAGAGGTTCTTGAGTTTATTGAGCGTGACCTTGGTCCAAAGGGTATGGCTCGTTCAGTTCTCGTTGTCGCTACTTCCGACCAGCCCTCTATGATGAGAAACAAGTGCCCCATGACGGCTACGGCGATTGCGGAGTATTTCAAGGATCAGGGCAAAAACGTCCTGCTGATGATGGACTCCCTTACACGTTATGCTATGGCTCAGCGTGAGATAGGTCTTGCTACGGGCGAGGCTCCTATCGCAAGAGGCTACACGCCGTCAATTTACACGGCAATGCCTAAGCTGCTTGAACGTGCGGGTAACTTTGAAAACGGCTCTATTACAGGTATTTACACCGTTCTTGTTGAGGGTGACGACACCAATGAGCCTATTTCAGATACCGTGCGAGGAATTATCGACGGCCACATTATCCTTTCAAGAAAGGTTGCGGCGAAAAATCATTACCCTGCTATCGAAACTCTGGAGTCGGTATCACGACTTATGTCGGAAATTGCCGACAAGGAGCACAAGGCGGCGGCGGCCAAGCTGCGTAATCTGCTGTCGGTTTACAATGCCAACTACGACCTCGTTTCTATCGGCGCTTACAAAAAGGGTACAAACCCTGCGCTGGACGAGGCTTTGAGAAAAATAGACAAAATCAACGCTTTCTTACAGCAGGCTACCGATGAGGCCTTCTCCTTTGAGGAAACGGTACAAATGCTTAAGGATGCGGTAAAGTAACCCTTAGGGCGGTTTAAGCCGTCTTAGCTTTCGGAGGTGCTTCCGATGAAGCGTTTTCAGTTTTCACTTGACAAATTAAAAGGCTACAAGGAACAGATCCTGGACAAGGAAAAAAATGACCTTGCTCATCTCAGGGCCCAGCAGCAGACTATGATGGACGAAAAGGCTCAGCTTGAAGAGACGCTGCGCCGTTCAAATGAGGAGTTCTGCGAAAAGTCGGGACAGGGGATGACGGTGCTCCAGATCACAATGTTCAAGGGCTACCACCAGTCACTTTCACAGCAGATCAAGGAGCTGGAGGAGTCCATCGAAAAGATGGAGACAAGGGTCCAGAAGCAGCTTAATGTTGTGGTGGAGGCTACGAAAGAGGTTTCCTCGCTGGAAAAGCTTGAGGAAAAACAGCTGGAGGCCTACAACTTCCAGGCGGCAAAGGCTGAGGAACAGTTTATTGCAGACTATGTTACCAACAGCATTTATAAATAAGGTATAAGGCGAAAGCTTATACATATATAATAGTACAAACCGAAAGGAGGTGCGAATGAGGTGAATGTGAATATGCTTAATGTTACTCTGGGAATGAAGGGTATCAGCGAGCTTGCAGGCAAGGATATGTTCAGCGAGACAGGCGGCGTAAGCTTTAATGATGTGCTTAATCAGGTGAACGGTACTGCTGAGGGTGAGATAGTCACTGAGGACGGTATGGTCACTGAGGAGGGTATCATTGAGGACGGCGAAATTCTCGAAGAAGAGCCTGTTACCTTTTCACAGCTGACGACGGATCTTTCCGAGGACGTTGCAAACGCAGGGGCTGACGTTATCGTTGCTGCTGTAAAGCTTCTTCAGTCGGTAGGCAAGGCGGTTGAAAAGCTGTTCGGTACAGGGGAGCTTCCCGAAATCAACGCTGAAACCGAGACGGGTACTGCTGTTACGGATGTGTTCGGTGCTATGCTTGGTATCGTGTCCGAAAATAAGGACGATGATGAAACCAACGACGCGCTGGCTATGCTTTTCGGCAAGATCTCACACCTTATCGAAACAGGTACAAAGGAAGGTCTTGACACGGCGGCAATCGTTGAGGAGCTTAAAACGGTGCTTATGGCAGATGATTCTACCGAATATGACGGCACTACTCTTGCGGAAGCTGTTATGACGGTGCTCTGTATGCTTTCAGGCACGGATGTGAACAGCGAAAGCTTTGACGTTATGTTAAGCGGCAATACCGTTACGGCTGAGGCAGTTACAAAGCTGGCAGGTATTTCCGAGGTCATTTCCGACACCCACGAGCTTTTTGACAACTCATCTTCCAGAATCGAAAACATCATCACAGGCAATGCAGGCACTGAAAACGCAAACGACGAGGTTATCGAGATCATTGATTTTATGCAGACCCAGAGCGGTGTGAATTTTAAGGATATGATGAATAATCCTGTAAATACGCTCCGTATCAACAATGTGCAGGATCAGATCGAAAGCATCAGACCCGAACTCAAGACCGAGGAAAAGTCCGATGAGATCACGGTTCAGATAACTGCCGAACAGAATGTTTTCAGAGTTGAGACCCCCGTTACCGAAAGTGCTGCTCCCGAAACCACAGTTTACAAGGAGCTTGCTGAATTTGTAAATGTTCAGCTTACTGAAAGAATTGCCGAAGAGGTTAAAACAGAAGCTGCTTTCAATGTTAAGGAGCTTACAGTTGTGCTTAAGCCCGAAAGTCTGGGCGAGGTAGCTGTGAAGATTACTGCTGACGAAAACGGCGTCGTTTCTCTTATCCTTGCCGCTTCAAATCCTGAAGTAAACAAGGCGGTATCCGAAAATACGGCGGCTCTTATGGAAAGCCTTGCAAAGCAGAATGTACACGTCGATGAAGTAAATGTCGTTAACCCAAGCGAGGCAAGCTCTTATATGGGTCTTGACTTCACAAACCAGGGCTTTAACCGCAGAAACGACAACGACGGCAGCTCCCAGAGCGAAAATTACAGCGGCAGAAATGGCGTAAATGCCATAGGTGAACTCGAAGCCGCAGATGAAATCAGAGCACAGAAATTATTAAAGGAGGCTAAATTATGGGCGACAGCTTAAGCGGTCTTTCACTTGAAGCGCTTGGCGGTGCGTACTCAAAGTACAGCGGCAAAACCGTAAGCACTGTAAGTGAAGACGAAACGGGTTATCTTGATTTCGACAGCTATCTTAAGCTTCTTGTTTCAAAGATGCAGAATCAGGATTTCAACGACCCCATGAGCGATACCGAAGTCCTCAGCCAGATGTCACAGTACTCTATGCTTGAGGGTATCAAGAATATGACTGCACAGTCAAATATCAGCTATGCTTCCTCTCTCGTAGGAAAGGCTGTAACCGTTAATGACGGTACAAATTACGATACAGGCGTTGTTGACTCCATTATCGTTGAAAATTCCACACCTTACCTTATTGTAAACGGCAGCCGTTACGGCGTTGAAACTATTTCCGACATCTCCAGCCAGGATATGTACAACAAGCTTTCTTCCCTTCTCGGTCATACTGTTGAAGCCAAGACAGCAAACGAAGACGGTACCGAAACAACAACAGAGGGCAAGGTTACAAACATTCTTATTCTCGGCGGCGAGGGTTACGTTATTCTCGACGGCGAAAAGGTGTTCAGCCTCAGCGATATCAAGGTCAAGGCAGCGGAAGGCTCCGAAGGCACAGAGGAAAATTCCGACAACGTTACTGCTTACGGCAACGTTGAAGACACACAGGTTCAGGCAGGCTATGCTGCTCAGTCGGCTGCTCTTTTTGACGACCTTATGAGCACTATCGACGCTATCAGCAACAATACTTCCGTAGAAGCTGCTGCAGATGAAGAACCGGAGCTTGTTCCTAATCTCGAAGGCTACGAAGTCGTTACTGTAAGAAACCTCGAAATTCCTGAATATGCCGCAGGTGTATTTGCTTCAACAGATGAGACTCTCGAAACTCTCAGCCGCAATGCGGATTCAGTTGAAACATACAGCTACAATGCTGAAACATCAAACACTATCGGTCTTCAGAGAGGCACTTTCGATCAGGTGCTCACAACTTCAAATCTTTACACTTTAGCAGCTGCTGAAAGTGATGAAAGAATTTCCTCTACTCTTACAAACGAAGAAGTTTACAGACTCCTTGTAAGCGGTGAATACGAAACAAGATACAGCACACGCTACGGTCTTGAGGCTTACTCCGATTCAAAGCCGGGTATCTCAAATTCCGACTGCGTTCCTCACAGACATCAGGCTGATCTTTATCCCGCTGAAGCTGCTCTTGCAGACGCTCTCGGCACAAGAATGTACGACATCAAGTACATCCACAATAATGCTATCACTTCCAGAATCGATACTTCCAGAGTTATCGGCAGAACACTTACAGGCAGAGAGGTTACTGAAATTGGTTTCAGCGGCGTCGGTATGCTTGGCGAGGTAGTTACTTTCAAGGACGGTACTCAGAGAGTTGAGATCATGCTTAAGAACGGTCACTCCTGCTGGCTCGAAACATCAGGCAACTACACTCTTGATGAGATCTGCAACTTCAATGTTGCTCCCGGTACTTACGCAGGCAAGTTTACTCCGTTTGAAAAGGCTATCAGAAACTATTCAAGAGAGCTTACTGAAAATGATTATGCTACTATGAATGATTTCATTTCCAAGCTTCAGGCTATGGGGGTTACTGTAGAATAATATTGCAGAGGGCAGGTGCGGCATATGTTGATCAGCGAATATCTGCAGATGCGCAATGTGTCGGTTACTACGGGAAACGTCACAGGCTTCACTACGGGTACGGCCAGGGACGGCAATACCATACAGTCCCCCGAAAACAGCGGATTTGCAAAGGAACTGCAATCTCAGCTTGCAGAACAGAAAAAAAACGGTCAGGGCGTGGAATTTTCCAGACACGCTATGGAGCGTATCTCCGAAAGACAGATTGATCTCGATTCGGGCGATACTCTCGAAAGGCTTAACAGGGCTGTTGAGCTTGCGGGCGAAAAAGGCTCCAGCGACGCTCTTGTTATGATCGATTCAAACGCTTTTATCGTAAGCGTCAAGAACAACAAGGTTATCACAACTTTATCCGCAAACGATATGCAGGGCAATATTTTCACAAATATTGATTCCACTGTCATTATGTAAGCGGAACGGCGGCTTAAAGTGATTGGACCTAACGGAAATCATTCCGTCCCGAACGACTTGACGGACGGAGGCTGCCTTTTAAAATAAAATTTATAAAGGAGTTTATCAATTATGATCAGATCATTATATTCCGGCGTATCAGGTCTTACTTCCCATCAGACCAAGATGGACGTTATCGGTAACAACATCGCTAACGTTAATACATACGGCTTCAAATCTTCAAGAACTTCTTTCAGCGATATTTACTATCAGTCTATCGCTAACGCTTCCGCAGGTACCGCTACTTTTGCAGGTAACAACCCTTCAACAGTAGGTTACGGCGTTCAGGTTGCTTCTATCGACAAGGATATGTCACAGTCATCCTTCCAGTCCACAAACAGAACTATGGACCTTGCTATCAGCGGCGACGGCTTCTTCGCTACTGCTAACTTCTCTTCCGAAAAGGACGGCTCAATGCCTTCCGATACTACAAGCCCTGACTCCATCACTTACACAAGAATGGGTAACTTCGGTATCGACAGCGCAGGCAACATCGTTTCCAACAACAACCGCTTCGTTCTCGGTTCAAGAAACTCCGATGAGGGCCTTCTTTCAACAGGCGACAAGAGTGCTCAGGCTCTCCTTGCTGTTGAGCTCGGCGACAACAACGGCGACGGCCTTCTCAATTCTTCCGACTACGTTTACGGCAATACTCTTAACGTAAACGACCTCATTCAGAAGGCTTACAATATTTACACAGGCGATAACGGTATTCTTTACACATATTCCAATTACAAGGTTGACACAACACAGGATCCTCCTGTTTTTACAAAGGATACTCCTGTTCTCTGTAACATCAAGGGCGAGCCTATCCTTGATGATACCGGTGCTCCTATCACTTTCGCCCCTGAAGACACAACAGAGGCTGCTGTTGAAAAGGGCGGTATCGTAGGTGAGTTCA
The DNA here is from genome assembly GCA_017408395.1 of Oscillospiraceae bacterium. Classification (GTDB taxonomy): domain Bacteria; phylum Bacillota; class Clostridia; order Oscillospirales; family Ruminococcaceae; genus UMGS363. The sequence continues at coordinate 37,784 of JAFQUQ010000037.1, read as the reverse complement.
CATACTCTGACCTTTCCGCTTTCACTATCGGTTCGGACGGTGTTATCACAACTACATACAACAATCAGATGAAGGCTATCGGCCGTATCGAAATTACTGTTTTCGACAACCCTGAGGGTCTTATCGAAAACGGCGAAACAGCTTACACAGAAACAGCTGCTTCAGGTGCAGGCAAGGTCAAGAAGGCAGGCGACCAGGGTGCAGGTACTGTTGCTACAAACAAGCTGGAAATGTCCAACGTTAACCTCGCTCAGGAATTCTCCGATATGATCGTTACACAGAGAGGCTTCCAGGCTAACGCAAGAATTATCACAACTTCCGACTCCATGCTTGAAGAACTCGTAAACCTCAAGAGATAACTTTTTTCTGCGTGAGTGCGGCTCTGCTTAAGCAGGGCTGCCCTCGGGCAGTATTATGGTGAAAACCGACGACGCTCCGTTTGGCTGACGGGGTACAGAGAGGAAAATAGTTATGATTATTTTAACAAGATGCAACGGCACTACTATTATGCTTAATGAAAATTTTATCGAAATGGCTGAGGAAACTCCCGATACTGTTGTTACTATGCAGAACGGCCACAGATACATTGTTCAGGAAAAGCTTGAGGATATTATTGCTATGGCGGCTGCTTACCGCAGACAAAACGTTACTGACAAGGAAAATTAAGGTCAGATACCTTTTTTATAGATCAAACAATATTCAGGAGGAAATACATATATGAATATTTCAGGACTTATAGGTCTTCTGATTGCCTTCGGACTTATTATTTACGGTATTATGTCGGGCGGTCAGATAATGAATTTCTATGACGCTGCGTCAATCCTTATCGTTGTGGGCGGTACTATCGGTGCGGTAATCTTCAACTTCCCGTTCTCCGTTCTCAAAACAGTTCCTAAAATGCTTAAAATTGCGTTTGTACCTAAAAAGTACGACCCGGAAAAGTACATTATGGAAATGGTTGACCATTGTAAAACTGCCCGTATGAAGGGTATCCTTGCTCTTGAAGAAAGCGCAAACGCTTGTACAGACCCGTTCATGAAGTCTTCACTTATGCTTATCGTTGACGCTAACGACTCCGATAAGGTTAAGTCAATGCTTGATGACTCAATTGATTTTATGTGTGAAAGACACGAAAACAACTTCGCTCTCTGGGGCAAGGCGGCTGCTGTTGCTCCTGCAATGGGTATGATCGGTACACTGGTTGGTCTTATCAACATGCTTGCAACCCTTGACCCTACAAATTCAAGCTCTGCTGCAAGCCTCGGTGCTTCAATGTCCACAGCGCTTGTTACAACATTCTATGGTTGTATCCTTGCTCACGTTATCTTTACTCCTATCGGCAACCTGTGTAAATACAACCACAATCAGGAAATCCTCTGCCTTCAGATAATAGAAGAGGGTACACTGGCTATTATTTCAGGTGCTAACCCACGTTACGTTGAAGAAAAGCTCAGAATGATGCTCCCGCAGAATGTCAAGACAAAGAAAAAGGCTGCTAAGGCTGAAGAATAAGAGTAATACCCTGAAAATTTAATATTTTTTGAGAAATTTAAGAATAAGTATAGAAATTCGGTTTGTTTTATGATATAATATTTAGACAGACTTTGTGAGGTGATTATTGTGGCAAGAAAACGCAGGGGCGGCGATGAGGACGGCGGCGCTAACTGGATGGACACCTATGGTGACATGATCACGCTGGTTCTTACATTCTTCGTTCTGCTTTATTCAATGTCATCTATGGACCAGACAAAGTGGCAGTACATTGCGGAGGCTTTCTCAAAGGGTAAGATCGACTCAAGAGTCGAGGTCCCTGAGGTCGCAAAGCCTAATCCCGAAAATGACCCTACTGCTGTTTATGACGATACAGTCCCCGAAATCGAAGAGGAAGAAGAACAGATAGTTGACTTCGAGGACTTCTTTATGTATCTTAAGGAGGTCGTTGTTACCAACGAGCTTCAGGATAGCGTAAGCGTTGAAATGTCCAGCACGGGCGTGTATATGCGATTCCGTGATAATGTTTTCTTTGCGGGAGACAGCGATGTGCTCCTGGATGAGGGTAAATATATCCTCGATATAATTTCGGACGGTATTAAAGCCGTAAATGAGCGTGTTTTTGCTATTAAGGTAAGCGGTCACACCGCTGCAAGCTCAACCTCCGATGTTAATGAATGGGATCTTTCTTCTGGCCGTGCAAATTCGGTTATCAATTATATGATCGGGCTTGACGCCTGCGAGTCGGAAAAATTCTCCTCCGCAGGTTACGGTAAAAACAGACCTCTTGAAGACAATGACACGGAAGAAGGAAGACGTCAGAACCGACGTGTTGAAATCGTATTTATCAGAAATGATGTTGACTTTACCGACAGCGAGGTCATTAAGGAAATTATGGAGCTGGAATTCGGCAAGAACTTCCTGAGTTATACCGACGCTGAAGGTAATTCTATGGAGCAAACGACAGAGCCTGCTGATGTTCCTGCTGAGGACCTCCACAGCGTTCCTGACAGAGAATATGTCTCCAAGGAAGATATGATCAATAGTATTACAGAATAAAAGGACAGATAAGATAGTTTACAATGTGTAGACAAGGTGACGGAATATACCTTTAGGAAAGGAATGATCGGTACATATGGCTGACGTATTGTCACAAAGCCAGATCGACGCCCTGCTGAACAGCTTTTCGGCAGAGGGTACCAAGGCTTTGGACGAAATCGAAGAACAGGCCAGCGAAAAAAAGGTCAAGAACTATGACTTTAAGATGCCTAAAAAGTTTACCAAGGAACAGCTTAAGGTAATTGACGGTATCTTTGAAAACTATTCGCGTGTGCTTTCTTCATACCTTACGGGTCTTCTGAGAGTTTATTGTAAGGTTGAGGTTCTTCAGATAGAGGAACAGCTTTATTACGAATTTAATAACGCTTTGCCGGATTACGTTATGATGGCTATGGTAAATATGGGCATCAATGACGATGACGTGCTTGAAACGAACTGTATTCTTGAATTGTCAAATCCTATCTCGTATACGATGATGGACAGGCTTATGGGCGGTGTGGGGTCTTATACCGAAAACAGCAGGGACTTTACTGAAATTGAGGTCGGTCTTATGACGGGTGTTCTCAAGAAAATGTCTGCTCTGCTTAAGGAACCATGGGGAAATTACATTGACATTAACCCGACTCTTACCACCATTGAAACAAACTCAAGAGTTATGCAGACGATCCCTCCCGATGAGGTCGTTATTATCGTAATGCTGGAAATGGAAATAAGAGATATTAAGAACACGCTGTCGATTTGTATCCCTGCTCTGGGACTCGAATCAATTATGACTAAATTCGGCGACAGATGGTCGAGAACTACCAAGAAGCTTGATCCGAAGCGTGAAAATGAGCGTAAGCTCTCGCTTATGGACGCTATCAAGGATTCCGACCTTAAAATCAGCGCTGTTCTTGACGAAACCGAGCTTGACCTTTATGATGTTCTGACTATGCAGCCCGGTGATGTGATTCCGCTTAATATGCCGATTGACAGTAATGTAATTGTTAAAATCGGTGAACACATCTGGTTTGACGGCAAACTGGGTATTAAAAACAACAAGAAGGCTGTCAGAATCGATAATATATATAAAGAATTGAGGTAACAGTAACAATGAGCGATGAAAAAGTTGTCATCGACGGTTTCGGTGATGTCGAGAGGGACGCCATCGGTGAGATAATGAATATCACCATGGGCTCTGCGGCTACGGCGGTTTCCAATATGCTCTCCGCCAAGGTCTGGATCACTACACCGACCGTAACCGTCGTCGGTACTAAAGAGCTTTCATTCCCCGAACTCGAACCCTCTATTATGGTCAGAATCAAATATACTCAGGGCGTTGACGGTCAGAACGTTCTCGTTCTTAAACAGAATGACGTTCAGCTTATCCTTAATCAGCTGATGGGTCTGCCCCTTGAGGTCACTGATGATTTTGAGTTCGATGAAATGAATATTTCCGCAGTCTGCGAAGTTATGAACCAGATGATGGGTGCTTCCGCTACTGCACTTTCTGAAATTATTGATACTACGGTTGATATTTCCACACCTGAGGCTATCGTGCAGCAGAGTGACGTTAAGGAAACTATGTACGATGTTGCAGGCGAGGAATATGTTGTAAGCGTTAAGTTCAACCTTACAATCGACGGCGTTATCAACTCGGAATTTATTTCCGTTCTTACTATTAATCTTGCCAAGGAAATGGCTCAGAAGATGATGGCAAGCTACGGCGCTATGGGAGATTCGGACCCTGAACCTATCTCTGCTCCTGCTCCCGAGCCTGCTCCCGCAGCTTCTTCGGGCGGCACTCTTTCACAGGAGGAAATTGAAAAGCTTCTGGGCGGCGGCGGTGCTTCAGCTCCTGCTCCTGCTCCCGAACCTGTTCCTGCTACTGCGCCTGCTATGCAGATGCCCGCAGGTGCTCCTCCGCAGATGCCAAACGGTATGCCTCCTCAGTATGGCTACGATCCCAATATGCAGCAGGGTATGCCGCCTTACGGTATGTATCCGCAGCAGGGATATCCTCAGCAGATGCCGAATAATATGTATCAGCAGCCTTACGGCTACGCTCCGCAGCCGCAGATGAATATTCAGCCTGCTCAGCTTCAGAGCTTTGCCTCTTACAATAACAGTAGTCTTTCCCAGGAACAGAACGATAACCTTAAGCTTCTTATGGGCGTTCCTCTCGATGTTACTGTCGAGATCGGCTCAACTACAAAGAAGGTAAAGGAGATCCTCGAATTTACACAGGGTACGATTATTGAGCTTGAAAGACAGGCTGGTGCTCCGGTAGACATCGTGGTTAACGGAAACCTTGTTGCCAAGGGTGACGTTGTTGTTATTGATGACAACTTTGCTGTCAGAATAACAGAAATTGTAAAATCAAAATTTTTAGATAATTTAGGTAAGGAGTAAAATACTATGGATAAGAAGATTATGCTTGTTGACGACGCTGCTTTCATGAGAATGATGATCAAGGACGCTCTTACAAAGAACGGCTACACCAACATTATTGAAGCCGCTGACGGCGAAATTGCTTGCAATACATACGCTACTGAAAAGCCTGACCTTGTAATCATGGACATCACTATGCCTAACAAGACAGGTATCGAAGCTCTCAGAGACATCAAGGCAAGTGACCCGGGTGCTAAGGTTGTTATGTGCTCCGCTATGGGTCAGGAATCAATGGTTGTTGAAGCTATCAAGCTCGGCGCTCTCGACTTTATCGTTAAGCCTTTCAAGCCTGACAGAATCCTTCAGACAGTTCAGAAGGTTCTCGGTTAATCCCTTTTCCCGTTACGGAGGTTAATGTGTCTGATATTTTTATGGTTATAGCTGCGCTGCTGGGCGTGGTGGGACTGCTTTTTCTGACCGCTTATGCTACGAAATGGCTTAATAAGAAAATGCGCAGCGGCGGTTGGAACGGCGGACGGAACGGCATAAAAATTGTTGAATGTATGGGTATTGCTCAGGATAAACAGCTCCTCGTTGTTAAGGTGGGTAATAAATCTATGCTTCTTGGGGTGACTCCCGCTTCTGTCACTAAGCTTTCCGACCTTGACGACGGGGATATTGCTCTGCTTGAACAGAATGCCGCTGAAAACGGCTCGACAAGCTTTATTGATAATCTAAAAAGTGCCGTTGCAGGCAGGAACGGTTCCGCTTATAACGAAAATGCGGACGCAAAACAGGAGGAAGATTACGGTAGAAATGAAAACGACGATTTTTAAAAAGGGTGCTGCGCTTATACGCAAGGCTGCGTGTGCGGCTGCGGCTGTCGGTATTGTTTTTGCCGGTGTGATGACTTTTTCTGCGGTGGACGCCATTGCGGAAGACAACACGGGGATAGTTACGACTATTCCTAATGTTGAAACCTCCGTTCCTCAGACTACTCAGGCCATTCAGGACCCCGACCTTCAGCTTCAGGAGGCGGAGGAAAATGAACTGCCTTACGTGGAGCCTGTTACTGACGGGGATGATGAAGTCCAGAATCTGCTGGACGCTCTCAATCTTAACGAAAGCTCAAATACTATTGACCTTATTATTCTGATTACCATACTTTCTCTTGCACCGTCGATACTGGTGATGATGACCTGCTTTACAAGAATAGTCATCTCCTTCTCGCTGCTGAGAAACGCTATGGGTGTGCAGCAGACGCCGCCTAACCAGGTTATGATAGGTCTGGCACTTTTTCTTACTATGTTTATTATGTCCCCCGTTCTTTCAGAAATGAACGAGGTGGCATATGTGCCGTACAAAAACGGCGAATATACTTCAACCGAGGCTATAAAGGCTGCGTCAGGTCCGCTTAAGGAATGGATGCTCCGCAATACCTCAGGCGAAACCATGGATTTTTTCCTCGACCTTGCAGGCGAAGAAATCGAAGCCGAAACAGAGGAACAGTTCCTTGAAGAGGTAAGCTTCTTTACGGTAGTTCCCGCTTTTATTTTAAGCGAGATAAAAATCGGTTTCCAGATCGGCTTCCTGCTCTACATACCGTTCCTGATAATTGATATTATCGTTTCGACGATACTTATGTCAATGGGTATGATGATGCTTCCGCCGACTACTATTTCCATCCCGTTCAAAATCCTGCTGTTCGTTCTTGCTGACGGCTGGACGCTGCTTATCGGCTCTCTTGTCGAAGGCTTCAACTGGGTTTAGAAGGGACGGTGGACTGATTGACTGAGGAGCTTGTTCTTCACATTTTCAGAGAATCCCTTATGGTTTCCATCAAGCTGGGCGGTCCGCTGCTGCTGATAAGTATGCTTGTCGGTCTGGTTATTTCCATTCTTCAGGCTGCTACTCAGGTCCACGAGCAGACTCTCTCCTTTGTTCCGAAGGTGCTCACTATCGGTGTGCTGCTGCTGCTTATGGCGCCCATGATGATCGCAACCATGAATGATTTTCTGCTGGAGATTTTTGAAATTATCGGTCAGATAAGTCAGCATAATGTAATGTGATGGAGGGTTTGAATTGGATTATTACTCCGTCCTGATCGATAATCTTGAAGCAAATCTTCTGGTTTTTTCAAGAGTTCTTGGTATTTTTGCCTTCAACCCAATTCTGTCGAGAAGAAATATCCCGTCGATGGTGAAGGTGATAACCTGTATTTTTATTACGGCTGTTGTCATTATGGTGGAACAGCCTAAGCCGATTGAAGAAAGCACGGCGGCAGGCGTCTATCTGATGATGATACTCCGTGAAACCTTTATCGGTGTTGTTATCGGGTTTGTTACCGATATGTTCTTTTACAGCGTTCAGATGAGCGGCGAAATTATGGATATGCAGGCAGGTCTGGGTATGGCGAAGGTCTTTGACCCCGAAACCAATGTCCAGATGTCAATCATGGGCTCTTTCGTCAGCTTTATGATGTACCTCTATTTCTTCGTGACTAACGCACATCTGACATATATTGAGCTTTTTGTCCGTTCCTTCGACATTATTCCGCTGGGGACGGGGGAGTTCAACGAAAATCTCGGTATGGTCATAATTGAGTATTTTACTGTAATACTTACGCTTGTTATAAAGCTTGCTATGCCGATCACGGTTGCGGAAATGATTACCCAGTTCTGCGAGGGTATTCTTATGAAATCCGTTCCTCAGATCCAGATCATGGTTGTCAGCATCCAGCTTAAGGTTGGTATGGGCTTCCTGGTGCTGTTTCTGCTGGCGGCTCCGCTTGCAAATTTTATCGATAAATTTATGGATACATGGCTTGCTACCCTTGAAGGGCTGCTGCCGCTTATCCCTGCTTAAACTGTCTGACCCCTGCCGAGGGTCTTACGGGATTTTAAAGGACGGTGGTTTGAATGGCTGAAAGCGCAGGCGAAAAGACCGAAAAGGCCACCGACCATAAACGGCGTGAGGAACGAAAAAAAGGTAACGTCATGCAGAGTAAGGACGTGGTTACGGCGGCCTTTATTCTGGTTGTGTTCGGTGTGCTGAGAATTATGGCGCAGACGATGCTCAATACTGCGGAAAGCTCCGTTGCTTACTGGATGTCCATTGCAGGCAAGGGGCTGGGCGATGACGGTACTACCATCGAAGGTATGCAGATTTATGCAAAGCTTGTGCTGGAGTGCGGCAAGGTCATTGTCATTACGGCGGGTCCGCTGCTTCTCGTTTCGATGCTGGTTACTATTGTCGGAACAGGCGCTCAGACAAAATTCCTGTTCTCTACGGAACAGATAAAGTTTAAATTAGACAAGCTTAATCCCGTTAACGGTATTAAGAAGATGTTTTCCCTCAGCTCTGCGTTTGAGCTGTTTAAATCCCTGCTGAAGCTTGTCGTGCTGACGGTTGTCGTTTACGGCGAGATCGAAAAAAGAATTCCCGAATTCGCAAAGCTCTTTGATATGGAGCTGCTCAACGGGCTGGTGTATATGGCTGACGCTACTTATGCGATAGTTATGAAGGTTGCGCTGGTGTTCGTTGCGATTGCGGTAGTTGACGTCCTTTTCCAGTGGTATAAGTTTGAAAAGGATATGAAGATGACCAAGCAGGAGGTCAAGGAAGAATACAAGAGCCTGGAAGGCGACCCCCAGGTCAAGGGCAAAAGACGTCAGATACAGCGTCAGATGGCTATGAGCCGTATGATGCAGGCGGTGCCCGATGCAGACGTTATTATCAGAAATCCTACCCATTTTGCGGTCGCTGTAAAATACGACGAATATAAGAATAACGCTCCTGTTGTTCTCGCCAAGGGTGCGGACAATATGGCGATGCGTATTGTTAACATAGCAGAAAAAAACAATATTACCATGGTGGAAAACAAGCCGCTGGCAAGAAGCCTTTACGATGCGGTGGAAGTCGGCAGGGAAATTCCTCCCGATTTTTACCACGCCGTTGCGGAGGTGCTTGCGTTTGTTTACGGCCTGAGAGGGCAGAAGCCCGGAGAGCCGCCGCCGAATTTCTATTGATAAACCATTCAGATTTCAGAAAGGCAGTGTTACCGTTAAGTGAAAAAATATCTTGATAATGCCGTTACGGTATTTGTAATACTTGCCATATTCCTTATCATTATCCCGCTTCCTACCTGGCTGCTGGATATGCTGTTCGTTGTAAACATTGCTATGTCGCTGGTTATCCTGCTGATGACAATGTATATCAAGGAACCTCTCGAATTTTCTATCTTCCCGTCGCTGCTCCTTATTACTACTATTTTCCGACTGGGTCTGAATATTTCTTCAACAAGACTTATTCTCTTCCAGCAGGGCGACGCCGGTCAGATAGTCGCCGCCTTCGGTAACTTCGTTATGCGAGGCAATGCGGTAATCGGTTTTATTGTATTTATACTTATTACCGTTGTGCAGATGCTGGTCGTTACAAAGGGCGCGGAACGTGTTGCTGAAGTTACTGCCCGTTTTACTCTGGACGCTATGCCCGGTAAACAGATGGCTATTGACGCTGACCTTAACTCAGGTATCATCACCGAGGACGAGGCTAAGATAAGACGTGCCAAAATACAGCGTGAGTCCGACTTCTTCGGCGCTATGGACGGTGCTTCCAAGTTCGTTAAGGGTGACGCTACGTTCTCTATCGTTGCCGCTGTTGTAAACCTTGTGGGCGGTATCGTTATGGGTCTTGTGTTTGAGGGTATGGATTTTATGTCCGTGCTTTCAACCTACACGCTTGCTACCGTTGGTGACGGTCTGTGTTCACAGGTTCCTGCTCTCCTTATTTCCACTGCAATGGGTATGATAGTTACCCGTTCCGCTTCGGAAAGCACCCTCAATAACGACATCAAGGGACAGTTCTCCTCACAGCCGAGAGTGCTTATCATTGCAGGCGCAATAATGTTTGTGATGATGCTTATTCCGGGATTCCCTAAAATCCAGCTTATGGTACTGGGTGCAGGCCTGCTTGCTCTTGGTATAGTGCTTAACAGAAGCCAGTCGCAGGCTGCCCTTGAAAATATAAATGCGGCTCAGGAAATGGCGGAAAACAAGGAAGCCCTTTCCGAGATGGAATATTACAAGGACATTGACAACGTTTATAAGCTCCTTGAGGTCGAGCCCATCGAAATGGAGTTTGGTTACAGCCTTATCCCTCTTGCGGATGAAAGCGCAGGCGGTACGCTTATTGAACGTGTGGTCATTTTCAGAAAACAGTTTGCGGTGGATATGGGTATGGTCTTCCCGTCGGTAAGAATGAGGGACAACCAGCATATCAACCCTAACCAGTATGTTATTAAAATAAAGGGCGAGGTCGTTGCTCAGGCGGAGATCCTTATGGACCACTACCTTGCACTGGACAGCGGAAGCGTTACTCACGAGATCGACGGCATCGACACTATCGAGCCTGCTTTCAATATCCCTGCAAAATGGGTGCCTGAGCAGGATAAGCTCCGTGCCGAGGTTGCGGGCTACACGCTTATCGACCCTACTTCCGTTATTATTACCCACCTGTCGGAAATCATCAAGGCTCATGCTCATGAGCTGCTCTCCCGTCAGGATGTGAAGACAATGCTTGACAAGCTTAAACAGACAAACCCTGTTATCGTTGATGACATAGTTCCAAGTATTGTTACCCCTGCTTATCTGCAGAAGGTGCTCTGCCTGCTGCTTAAAGAGGGTGTTCCTATCCGTGACCTTCAGACGGTGCTGGAAACAATTGCTGATAATCAGCACACTATGAAGGATGTTGACATTACGGCGGAATATGTCCGTCAGGCTCTTAAGCGTACAATTACACGACGCTTTGCAGACGGCGGTCAGATCCGTGTGCTTACACTTGATACAGAAACAGAAAACAAGATCGTGGCGGCGGTCAAGAAGTCCGACCAGGGCTCTTACCTTGCTATGGATCCCCAGACTATACAGCTGCTCATTGCTTCCCTTAATGAGCAGATCGACAGAGTTAAGGATGTTATCCCTATGCCTATCGTTCTGACATCTCCTATCGTCAGAATTTATTTCAAAAAGCTCGTAGACCAGTTCATACCTAATGTGACGGTGCTGTCCTTCAGCGAGATAGATAACTCCGTTCAGATTCAGGCAGTCGGCAACGTTGCGGTTGCACAGAACGGCTGAGCAGGAGAGGAGTGAGTTTTGTGGCTGAGATGAATGCTGCCGAAAAGGCGGAGCTTTTAAGACGTTACAAGGAAACAGGCGACAAAACTCTCCGCAACAGCGTGGTTATGGCGTATATGAATATCGTAAACTACGCTGCTGTTTCTACAAGAAATATGTATTCAAAGTATGCCGACACCGAGGATATTGTCAATGAGGCGACTATCGCTCTTATGGCGGCGATTGACAGCTTTGATATTTCAAAGAATGTAAAATTTGAAACCTATGCTTCAATTAAGGTAAGAGGTGCCGTTATCGACTACATACGAAAGCAGGACATCGTTCCAAGAACTGTCCGCCGCTTCGCAAGAGAGTACGACGCCGCTTATGGTGAGCTTTACGCAAGGCTTGACAGAGAGCCTACCGATGATGAGCTTGCTTCACATATGAAGCTGACCAAAAGCAAGTTTGAAAGCTGCGTTGCAAAGGCGGCTTCCGCACAGACCCTCTCCTTTGAGGATCTGGTCTTCAACAACAACTTCGATATGTCGGACGACGTTTCCGAGGACGGTGTGTGGGCGGCTGAGGCTTCCGTTTACAGAGAGGAAAAGCTTAAATATCTTGCACAGGCCATCGCTTCACTTAAAGAAAAGGAACGGCTCGTTATCACCCTTTATTACTACGAAAAGCTTAAATTTTCCGACATCGGAAAGGTTATAGATGTATCCGAATCGAGAGTCTGCCAGATCCATTCACAGGCTGTTGCCAAGATGAAAAGATTTATGGCGGATTACCGTTAAAAGAAAGGCAGGTCAATATGCTCAGAGGTTATTACACCGCTGCAAACGGTATTATTAACGAACAGCGTATTCTTAATGTTATCACAAATAATATGGCCAACGCAAAAACGGCAGGCTATAAGGCTGATATGGCTATCCCTACCACCTTTGCGGAAGAGCTTCTCCTTATAAACGGAGAGCACAGTAGAACAGGTACTATCCGTTACAGAACACTTGATATGACATTTACCGACCTTGAACAGGGCTCCTTCGAGCAGACAGGCTCACGTCTTGATATGGCGCTGGTGGGTAATGTTTATTTCAATATTCAGGAGCGTAAGACAGGGGAGACTCTCCTCACACGCAACGGTCAGTTCAATATCGACGCTGAGGGCTATCTTGCTCTGGGTCCTTCAGGACGTATCCTTGACGAAAACGGTAATCCTATCGCTCTGGGTACTGCCGATTTCACCGTTTCAAGAGACGGCGTTATCACTGTTGACGACGGCAGAGTCTACACTCTCGGCTTAACCTATATCGAGGGCGGCACTGATGTTGAAAGAGTGGATGACAATATGTTCCGTCCGTATGAGAATATCCGGATGGGAAATATCCCTGCTGACGCTGTGTACGAGGTGCTTCAGGGCAGCTACGAACGCTCAAACGTTAACGTTGCGGATGAAACTATCAAGGCTATGGACGCTCAGAACGTTTTCACAGCCTGCAGTACCGCACTTAAAATTATGAACAGCATAAACCAGATCGCTGCAAACGATCTTGCCAGAATAAACTGATTTTTACCGAAAGGATGATTTAAATGAGTAAAGTCGGCTACCATACCGCCGCTTCGGGCGTTATGAGCTATCAGGCGGCTATGGATATTACCGCCAATAACCTTGCCAACGTAAACACTTACGGCTTCAAGGCTTCAAGACCTTCCTTTGCGGATCTTATTTATACAAAGCGTAATACTAACAATGAAGAGGTGCAGTTCGGTCACGGCGTAAGAGTTGACAAGACAGACCTTATGTTTGAACAGTCACAGCTTCGTGATACAGGCAGAAAGCTTGACTTTGTAGCTCTTGACGAGGGCTTCTTCGCTGTTGAGACTGTAAACGGCGATGTTCAGTACACAAAGGACGGAGCTTTCTATTTAAGCAATAATCTGGACGGTACTTATACTCTCTGTAATTCCGCAGGCGGCTTTGTGCTCGACTACGAGGGCAACAGAATTACAGTTCCGTTTATCGGCGATACATCCGATATTGATTACGACGCACTTACTGCTCTGGTGGGTACTTATAAATTTGAAAATCCTTACGGCCTTGACCAGGTGGGCAACAACTACTATCAGGCTAACCTTTCAAGCGGTGCGGCTGTGGCTGACCCTACGGTAAAGAAAAAGACAGGCTACCTTGAGGCTTCTTCCACAAGCGTTGCAAACGAAATGTCAAAGGTCATCGAATATCAGAGAGCTTTCCAGCTCAATATCAATATGGTAAAGACACATAACGAATTGGAAAACATCGTGAACAACCTCAGAAATTAACAGAAAGGTTTGAATTTTAATGGGTATCAGAAATGTTGAAGAGCTTCAGGATATGCACCTGGACGTTCTCAAGGAAATCGGCAATATCGGTTCCGGTAATGCTGCAAGTGCGCTTTCTACTATGCTTAACTGCGAAACGGATATTTCCGTACCTAATGTTAAGCTGCTTGACTTCTCTGACGCTGTAAACTTTCTCGGCGGTCCCGAAAATATTGCTATCGGTATGCTGGTCAACCTTACAGAGGACATTAACGGTATGATGCTGTATGTTCTTCAGCACTCCTGCGCAAGCCAGATGACAAGCGCCATTTTCGGCAGCGAGATCGAGGACCTTGCAAATATGAATGAGATGGAAAGATCATTTATTGCAGAGGTGGGCAACATTATGTCTGCTTCCTATATAAACGCTATCGCTTCGCTTACAGGACTGACGATTGATATTTCTGTACCGCAGATGTGCGTTGATATGGTGGGCGCTATTTTAAGCGTTCCTGCTGTTCAGTTTGCACAGGTAGGCAACAAGGTTTTGTTTATTGACGACAGCTTTGTTATCGGAGGCTGTGAGGTAAAGAGCAATATGATTCTTGTTCCCGAAATGAGTTCGCTTGAGTTCCTCTTTAACAGATTGGGAGTGGGTATCTGATATGGGTATGATTACTGTTGGAATTGCTGACCTTAACATTGCTAAAGAGCCTGATGTTCTGGCTACCTATGCGCTGGGGTCCTGCGTCGGCATTTGTCTTTATGACCCTGAAAAGAAAATTGCAGGTCTGGCTCACATTATGCTCCCTTTAAGCAAGGACGCTGTAAACGGCGGTGCGGACAACAGACGCCGTTACGCTGATACGGGCATTACAGAGCTTATTCAGACTATGTCTCTGGCAGGTGCGACACCTTCAAGGCTTGTTGCTAAAATTGCAGGGGGCGCTCAGATGTTCAACACCACTTCCTCGGTGTTCAATATCGGTGAAAGAAACGTTGCGGCTGTAAAGAAAATCCTTGCGGCTTATAAAATAAGAATTATCGCTGAGGAAACCGGTGAAAACTTCGGCAGAACCGTGTTTTTCCATCCCGACAGCGGAATTATGGAAGTACGTTCCGCAACAAAACCTATAATTAAGGTTTAATAAATAAAATCGCTCCGTTATCGGGGCGATTTTTTTCAATGAGTCGGGTATAGAGGTGTATGAAAATTGTTGGCATAAAAATGATTGACTTTTATGTCATTATCATAAGAAAACTTTATGTTTTCTTATGATAATGAGGCATAAATTGTTTTGAACACAAAAATTAGCCGCAATTCAGAATATCAGGTTACGTAAGATCAGAAAAAACATATAATTCTCTGATCTTTGCCTTACATTCTGAATTGCGGCTTTGTTTTGCTTGGATTTGCTAAGGGCTCCTCGCCCTTAACCTCGCAAGCCTTTTGAAAAAGGCTTGACCTAAAACTTTAATGTCCGTACATAGCTTTTGTTACTTATTATTCAGGTCTTTATCCGTCCAGCCTGCGGCAAGTCTGCGGCAGATGGTTTCGCCTACCTTGTCAAGCGCCTGCTGTTCCGCACACGCTCCAAGCTTGTATGCTTCCATCGGCATACCGTAAACTATGCAGGTTTCCTTGTTCTGTCCGATTGTGTATGCACCTGCTTTATGCATTTTAAGCAGCCCCTTTGCACCGTCTGCACCCATACCTGTTAAAAGTGCTCCGATGGCTTTTTTGCCTGCTGTATCGGCAACGCTTGAGAAAAGTACGTCTACTGACGGGCAGTGTCCCGATACTTTTTCGCCCAGCTTACTGCTTATATAGTAGCCGTTTGCATCCTTTTTAAGCTCAAGGTGATAACCGCCTGCGCCGATTATGCAGTCGCCGCATTTCAGCCTGTCACCGTTCACAGCTTCCCTTACGTTTACAGCACAGCTCTTGTTAAGCCGCTCGGCATACATTTTTGTAAACACAGGCGGCATATGCTGTACAACCACAACGGGGGGCATATCGGCAGGAAACGCCTTGATTACACATTCAAGGGCGTCCGTTCCGCCTGTTGATGCTCCCAAAGCAACAACAAATCCCTCTCTGCCCTTTGCAGCTGCACCTGCCGCCGCTTCTTTTGTAGGAAGCTCGGGGGTGTATTTTACTTTAGGCAGGGTGCCGGGAAGTGATGCTACGCCGTCAACGCTTGTGTCGGGAGAAGAGCTTTGCTTGCGTGTATAGCGCATTTTGTTTGAAGCGGCAATGATGATTTTTGTTCCGAGAACGCTGCAGAAGGTGTGCATTTCCTGCGGAGTTTTAGGTTTGCGCATAAAACCTGCCGCACCTGCGTCCACGACCTCACGCTCATCAATGGTGGATGAGGTTATCATTATGCAGGGGAGGGGATACTGCTCCATCAAACGGCGCAGGAAGGTTATGCCGTCCATTTTCGGCATCTGTATATCCAGCACCATTACATCGGGGGACAGCTCCATTATCATATCCTTTGCTTCAAATGCGTCGCTGGCTGTTCCGACTACTGTTATATTGTCATTTTCCAGGTTGCTTTTCAAGGACTCCCTGAACATTCTGGAGTCGTCAACCACAAGTAATTTAATCTTATTTCGTGCCATACTCAATCAGTCTTATATCTCCTGAATCTGCTTTTTTCAGCGGCTTCCTTGTCCTTTTCGCTTAATCTGCGGTAAACGGCAGGTTTTACATAGGTATAACGTGTGTTTTTGCCTACGCTTTCTGCGTGTCCGATGAAAAGGTATCCGCCCTCCTGGGTTACATCGTAAAAACGCTCAACAAGTGCGTTCTTGGTTTCCATTTCAAAGTAAATCATAACATTGCGGCAGCTTATCAGGTGATAAGGCTTTCTGCACACAATTTTATCCATAAGGTTGAACTGTCTGAATTCGACCATATTGCGTATTCTGTCAATTACCTGATAGGTATTGTTATCAATACGGTTAAAATATTTTCTCAGCCACTCGGCAGGAACGTCCTTCACCATTTCAGCGGTGTAAATTCCTGCTTTTGCCTTCTTCAGCACGTCTGTATCAAGGTCGGTTGCAAGAATTTTAAGATTCCACGCCGACGCCTTTGCACCGAAATATTCGTCCATTGTCATTACGATGGTGTACGGCTCCTGTCCTGTTGAGGAAGCGGCGCACCAGATACGCATATCATGGTCGGTAACGGTCTGCTCCAGATACGGAAGCACCACCGTTTTAAGATATTCAAAATGCTCAGGCTCTCTTAAAAAATAGGTGTGGTTGGTGGTGAGCTTGTTTACAAGCTGCATTGTTTCGTTGCCTGTTTTATCGGCAAAGGCAAAATCGAGAAATTCCTTGAAATCCTTGAAGCCGCGCTGTGTTACCATATTTGAAAGGCGGCCTTCTATAAGGATACGCTTTTTTTCCAGATTTATGCCGTAGTTTGTTTTCATATAGGCTACGAGCCTGTTAAAATCGTTGTCTGTAAGTTTAAGCATAGGTTTACTCCGTTTAAATAACGACATCGCCCCATCAGTTTTTCCAACGGGGCGGTGCCTGGCTTGTTTTAGGTTTCACTCATAATAAGCTTGTCGCAGTCAAGGAGAAGCTTGATGTCGTCTGCGGAGTTTATAATGCTCTTGATGTACTTGTTTGCGTTTACGTTCTTGCAGTCAGGAACCTTGCTGACGGTTGCCTTGTCAACAACAACTACTTCCTGTACTCTGTCTACGATAACGCCTACCTGTGTGCCGTTTTCAAATTCAAGCACGATGATACAGGTTCTGTCGTCATAAGGGATCTCTTCCATTCCGAAGCGCTTTCTCACGCTGATTACGGGAACTACCTTGCCTCGGATATTGATTACGCCCTTGATATAATCAGGAATTTTAGGAACTACCGTGATCTGTTCGATTCCGATAATTTCATTTACATATTTGATCTCAATGCCGTATGTCTTGTCGCCGATGGTGAAGAAAAGAATTTCGATACCGTCAGCTGCAAAGGTTTTTTTGTTTTCGGCAGTATAAATTGCTTCGCTCATTTAACACAACTTCCTTTCCGTTAATCAGAAATCACCGATAATATTGCCGATGTCAAGAATGATTGTAATAGAACCGTCACCAAGGATGGAGCAGCCAGCCATACCGTGCTGCTTCACGTTGAAGTTGTTAAGCAGTGAGGAGAATGGCTTTACTACTACCTGCTGTTCGCCGATAAGCTCGTCTGCAAAGATGCATGCGCACTTGCCTTCAGCTTCAACAAGGATAACGATACCTTCATAAAGGTCGCTGATACCCGGTTCAAGGTCGTAAAGCTCGTAAAGTCTGATGAGTGGGAAGCACTCGCCTCGGATCATTATCATTTCGCTGCCGTCAGTATCCTTTACAAGCTGGCTTGGCTTAACCTTGAAGGATTCTCTGATGTAGCTGATAGGAATTGTGAAGATGGACTGGCCTACGGATACTTCCATACCGTCTACGATGGAGAGTGAGAGAGGAATCTTGATGATGAAGCTTGTGCCCTCGCCCCACTTGGAGTCTACGGATACGCTGCCGCCGATCTTTTCGATGTTCTTACGTACAACGTCCATACCAACGCCTCTGCCTGAGAATTCAGTTACCTGCTCATTGGTAGAGAAGCCGGGGAGCATAATCATATTGAAGATTTCCTTCTCGCTGTACTCGCTCATTGGCTTTGTAAGGAGGCCGTTTCTTTCAGCCTTTTCGATTACCTTCTGGCTGTTGATGCCTGCGCCGTCGTCAGCGATTACGATAATAACCTCACCTGAGGAGTTGTATGCGGAAAGGGTAAGCTTGCCCTTAGGGGGCTTGCCCTTTGCAATTCTTTCTTCAGCTGTATCCTCGATGCCGTGGTCCATAGAGTTTCTTACCATGTGCATGAGAGGGTCATTGAGCTGGTCGATGATGGACTTGTCAACTTCTGTTTCTTCGCCTTCAAAGATAAGGTCTACGTCCTTATTGAGCTTGACCTTCATATCTCTTACGATACGGGTCATCTTATTGAACGCACCTGAGATAGGCACCATTCGGATGGACATTACCGTATCCTGAAGTTCGGAATTAAGCTTGCGGAGCTGTCTTGCTGCCTTCTGGAAGTTGTCCAGACGCAGACCCTTAAGGTCAGGGTTGGAGGTTACCATTGCTTCTGTGATAACAATTTCACCTACAAGGTCAAGGAGCGTATCAAGCTTGTTGAGGTTTACGGAAATGAGTGACTGCTTAGCGCCGCCCTTGTTTCCGAGCATATTGTTGATCTGTTCAACGGACTTCTGTGCAGGAGCTTCCTGTGCAGCCTGAGCAGGAGCCGCTGTCTGTGCCGGAGCTGCTGCCTGAGCTGCAGGAGCCGCTGTCTGAACAGGAGCCGCAGGAGCTGCGTCGCCTGCTGAGAGGATCTCGCACATTTTTACGTTAGGGCTTGCATTGATCATTCTAATAACCCCCTTAGGGTCGTCTGCTGTGAAGTGAATGATGAAACCGTTGTCTATGATCGTCTGTGCGGAAGCTGTGTTGCCTTCGATGTCCGCAGGCTCATAGCTGATGGTCTTGCACTTTTCCTTGATGTTGTTTACTACGATAAGTGCACGAAGATTTTCCATCTTGCACTCTTCTTCAAATGTAACCTTTACGTTGATAGTGCCTACAAGCTCGATAACGTGACCCATTTCAAGGACTTCGTAGGACTTAACGTTGGAGGTGTCTGCGATTATTGAAAGAACAGTGTCTATATCTGTATCGGAGGATGGCTTGAATTTTACGATAAAGCCGTTTTCAATAATCTCCTTTGCAGTTTCGGGGTTGTTTTCAATATCGGCAGGGGTATACTCAAGCTTTTCGCATTCCTCGCTGATCTTGTTGATAACAAGCAGCGCACGGAGATTTTCCATCTTGCAGTCGTCGTCGAAGCTTACTCTTACTGTTGTAAGGTCGTTCTGTGATGCCTGTGCCTGTGCCGCAGGAGCAGCTGCCTGTGCAGGCTGTGCTGCAGCAGGTGCGGATGGTGCAGCTTCTGCTGCGGGAGCTCCGCCCTTCAATACTGCCGCAAAGGACTTGATCTTGCCCATTGCTTCGCTGAAGTCTGTTGCCGTGTATTCATCCTCCTGGATAAGCTCAATTTCTTCCTTGAGCAGGTCGGAGGCATTGAAAAGCAGGTCGTAAAGACTGCGCATATCGCTGATAACAGGATTTTCTTCTCTGATGATAAAGAACATGTCCTCGATGCTGTGAGAGAGCTTGGACATATTTTCAAGTCCCATCATAGCAGATGAACCCTTGAGGGTGTGCATTATTCTGAAAATCTCGTTGATCTCCTCAGAGGAGAAGCTGCTCTGATTTTCGGTTTTCATCAGGATCTGATCCAATTGTTCCAGCAGAGATGTGGTTTCAAATATGTACATATCAACCATTGATTCCATACCGGCTTCGAATTTTGCCATAGAAAGCACCTACCTATCGCATTAAAATATTTAATAGTGTTTTTAATATATTGTAAGGCATAATTTACCATACGGCAGACCTATACCAAAATACATTAATATATTTATTTATATTATACTATAAAAAACTCTTTACTACAAGTCAAAAATGAAATATAATAGGATTAAGGCAAAAAAATTTAAAGCGAATTTTCGTTAATAATTAACAAAAATGACTGAAAAACAGAGTATAATTTAGTAGTAAGGAACTTTTTAACATAAAAAGGAAGTGATGAAATGCCAAATCTTCTCAACGTGACCACCCCTGTTGCTCCTAAAGGATATGAATTTGCCAATAAGACCCAGCAGCCCCAGACAGATCAGGTTTTTAACCTCGGTGACACCAGCAGGGTCCAGAAGCCTACCGAGCGGACGGAAGAATATACCAACAGGGACAACAAGGACGGCGGCTTCAACGTCCAGGTATCCGTTGCGAAAAATCCTACCACCGCTATGAGCGTGCTCCGTTCAATCGTTGGAAGCAATGCGGCGGCGGCTCTCGGTGCGGAAGGCAACGCTGACATTTTAAATAAGGTGACGGAATTTGCAAACGAGGTAATGCTCAGACCGTCGGGACTGGTTTCCGATATGGTCGCTCAGGAAAAAGAGGCCACAATTTACAGCGACCCTATATGGAATGAGCTTAAAAACGCCTTGTTTACAGGCTCGGACGATATGGGAGAGGCTATTCTCCAGTTTACAAAGGCGGCGGCCGATGCTTCGGCAAGAGACGATATTCTGACTTCTCTTTCCTCAAATCTGCGTTTTCTTGCTCAGGAAGCGGCTCCTTCAAGAGAGTTTGAAAATATGCTTATGCAGGCGGCGGACAATCTTAACGGCGAGACTTTCGGCGAAATGAAGGGCACTATACTATCTTTATTGGATAATCTCCAGAACAGCCTGCTTATGAACGACAACACCAAAAATCTCATTTCCCTTGTGGTTTACAATATGTCAAGATACAACGGCAGTACCACGGCTCTCGGCGAAAGCTTCAACGCAATTCTCGATATGGCGTCCAGTCAGGAGCAGGCGGATATGCTCAGGGCGATGTTTACGCAGTACATAGAAAATGCCGACCTGCCTGCGGACATCCGTTTAGGCGCTTTAAGCTGTATCGTTCAAGGCTCGGCTTCCTCGACAAGCTCCCTTTCCCTGCTTTCGGAAAAGCTCGGTGCGGCTATGAACAACAGCTTCATCACGGCGGAAAATCTTGCTTCGGGTTTAAACAGCGTAAACTCCGCAGGGGGTCTGGAGGCTATCCGTGACTCGCTTCTGTTTATGCTTCCGCAGACAATGAACGGTGCTCTGAACAACATTTTAAAAAGCTACGAGTCAACGGGAAATATTTCCTCTCTCATTGACAGATTAAGCATTATGATAAATTCCGTGGACGATATGGAGCTTAAAACAATGCTTGCAGGGAAAATCAACGAAATTCTCGGCAACATCCCCTTCCTTGAAAAGGACGTGTCCTTTGCGTCCGACTCCATACTGGACCAGCAGTCCCTTACGATGCTTTCAAAGGAGCTGGGCAGTACGCTCAACGACTCGGTGAACAAAATGTCTGCACAGCAGCTGACAAACCTTTTAAGCGGTCTTAACACGGAAAACGGTGCGGCTTCAATAAGAAGTGCCTTTGAGGCGCTCCTGCCACAGAATTCAATGGGCGAGCTCAACCTTATTTTAAGACGCTTCAACGCCACGGGCGACCTTAACAAGCTTATAGACAACCTCAGCATTACTCTTAATTCCGTGCAGAATATGGAAAAGAAAATTATCCTCGCACAGAGTATGAATGAAATTCTTGGTAATCTTGCACAGGCGGAGGGCATAAACTACAAGCCGCCTACTTCAATGGCAAACCTTATGGATTTCCTTGCCAAAAACATAAACGACCCTTCTCTCAAATCGCTTTCTTCAATGAGCAGGTCGGATATTATGCAGGGGCTTCTTACATCCCCCGGCGTGTTTACGCCGCTTCTGCACTACCTTGTTCCGATACAGGACGGTGCGCTTAAAGCATTCGGTGAGCTGTGGGCTGACCCTGACGCAGAAAACCGCAACGGCAGTATCGAATCAAAGCACCTGTTCCTTTGCTTTGATGTGGAAAATGTAGGATATTTTGAGCTTGACCTTCAGACTCAGGACAGAAAATTACAGGTGCAGCTGCTTTGTCCGTCGGGCACGGAAAAGCTTTTCCAGCCACTTAAAACCAGTATTCCGCAGATCGCGGCGGCTAACGGCTACACGGCAGAGGATACAAGGGTGGGTACGGTTGTAAAACGCCGTGACCTTACACAGGTATTCCCGAAAATTCAGGATAAAAGGAGTGGTCTTAATGTCAAGATATAAAAACGCCTCGGCAAGCAATGCGGCAGTTGCTCTCAAATACAATCCCCAGCAGGATTACAGCCCTGTTGTTGTCGCTTCGGGACACGGCAAGGTAGCTGAAAGAATCATAAATCTTGCAGATGAAAACGGCGTGCCTGTGTTCAGGGACGACTCCACAGCGGCTATGCTTACAATGCTCAACGTAGGGCAGGGTGTACCCCCTGAGCTTTATCAGATAGTAGCAGGAATTTATGTGCAGGTGCTTCAGATTGCCAAAAAACAGATTTAAACCAATTCGGAATTCGGAATGCGGAATTCGGAATTGAGCCGACATTAAAGTTTTAGGTCAAGCCTTTTTCAAAAGGCTTGCGGAATCCAAAGGCAGAGCCTTTGGCGAGGTTAAGGGCGAGGAGCCCTTAGCAAACCCAAGCAAAACAAAAAGCAAAAAAAGCCGCAATTCAGCGTAAAAGGCAAAGATAAGTAAAACCATCAGGTTTATACTATCTAAAAAAGCCCGTCAATCTGAATTGCGGCTAAATTCTTACATCTTTAAGCAAAACAAAATCTCGTTACAAGTCGAAAACAAGCGTAAGCGGTTTCGATTTGTAACGACAAGCCAGACCAAATCACAAACAGACCTCTGCAAATTAAATCTCACAGCAAAAAAGAAAGAGCGCAGCGATTTTTCTTTTTTGGCTGTGACAAACGGAAATAACAGTTTGTATTTGCAGAGAATTAATTTACCAATTGTATAGCTTGTGTAAAAAATTCCCCTACGTAATTCTTTCCTGCCGTGTCTGCTATAAAAGAAAACACGCTTCGCTCTTTTCTTTTATAGCAGAGATTGAGTTTGTATGGAATTGTTTACAGTTGATTGGTGGTGTCATCCCACAAAGAAAAAACCGCTTACGCTCTTTTTCTTTGTTGGATGAGGGTTGGTTTTGCTTATACCGTTTAAAATTTTAGCGCAATTCAGATTAACGGGCTTTTAAAGATAGTATAAACCTGACGGTTTTACTTATCCTTGCTTTTTATGGTGAATTGCGCTTTAGTTTTGCTCAGACTTGCTAAGGGCTCTGCCCTTAACCCGCAAGGGATGCTGTCCCTTTGAACCCAAGCAAACGCAGTTTGATTTCAAGCCATTTTGAAAAAGGCTTGACCTAAAACTTTAATGGCGGTGCCGAAATTTTTGCTTGGGTTTTGTGCATTTTGCTCGGTTTTACCGCTGTTTATCCCCGTTTTTGATTTACAAAAAGTAATATATCCATTGTTATCACTCAACGTATACAAACTACGGTAATTCTGACGCCTTTTTAAGAAAAAAAGCTAAAGTTTTTAAAGATTGTGCCGATAAATTAAATAGAGGCGGATTTTGTGTCCGCAGATAACTAAATCAGATGTACATTTTATAATAGTATATCGGAACGGAGGCTGTTTATGGAAATAAATAAATTAAGTTCTGCTGTTGGTATTTACAAAAAAATAGGCACTTATAAGTCTTCAGCAGGCAGCAAGACAGCAGCTCCTGCCGCTAAAAAGGTTGACACGGTTGAAATTTCTTCCGCTGCAAGACAGAATATCGAATCAGCTAAGGCTGCGGCTGCAAGGGCTGCCGATGAAGGCGTTTCCGCTGACAAGATAGCTGCTCTCAAGGCTAAAATTGCAGACGGTTCATATAATATTTCACCCGAAAATGTTGCTGCTGCTATTCTCGAAGGCTGAGCGGCCAGGAGTTAGTAAAAACGGCGTTTGCTGTTTATGAAAGGATGATGTTCTTTGACTGATTATTTTAAGCTGGTTCGTTTCTTTAATGAGTATGTTGCTCATTATAAGGAGTTCCTGGATTTTGAGTATAAAAAGCTTGATATGATAAATAATGACAAAATCGCCGAGCTCAGCGCTAATCTGTCGGTTGAACAGGCTCTGATCATGAAGGCGAATTCCCTTGAAGCAAGACGTCTTAAGCTTCTTGAAGAAGAAAAGGACCTGACCTTCAAGGAGATTATTGCAAAGGCTCCCACGTCCTGCAGAAAACGTCTGGAGGAACAGTATAACGAGCTTTCGCAGTATGTCGCCAAGATTAAAGAAATAAACGATTTGTCAAATATCATCATCTCGGGCAGACTTAAAAGGGTCGAAAGAAAAAATGCCGAGCTGGATACCTACAACGGCAAGGGCGCGGTAAAGACAGAATACGCATCGGGTTCGGCTATATTCAGAAATGTTTGATTACTGAAAGGAAGATAAATTATGGCTTCAAGTTTTATGGGTCTTTACGTTCAGAGAGAAGCGCTGGTTTCTGCGCAGAAGGCTCTGGACATTACAGGCAGCAATATTTCAAACTCCACTACGGAGGGCTATTCAAGACAGAGAGTTGACGTTTGCTCCGTTCAGAACAACGGCTACAACCTCTTCTACAATACAAGCGTTTCCATGGGCGGTCAGGGTGTTGACAACGTTGGTATCACTCAGTACCGTGACGCTCTCATAGATGACAAGGTAAGAGGCTACACAACTTCTGTAAACGAGTATTCCCAGAAAAAGACCGTTATGTCCGAAGTTGAAACTGCTCTTGATAATATCGAGGCTGCTGAAAACGGCTTCGCTGTAAACCTTGCAAAGTTCAAGGAGGCTCTCCAGAGCTTCTCCAGCGACAACTCCGACAGACAGGAAATCGCTAACGTTACTATCCAGGCTGCTCAGTCTGTTGTTCAGCAGCTTAATTATATGAATGCCCGTATCGACGATATTTCTCAGCAGACTCTTGAAGACGCAAACACTACCGTAGGCGAAATCAATACCCTGCTCAGAGCTATGGGTGAGCTTAACGAAAAAATCACCACAAGCTACGTTTCAATGGGCTATATCTCCGCAGGCAAGGGTAACTATATCGTTGACAACGACTACGGTCCTCTTGAGCTCAAGGATATGATGCACGTTTATATCGACAAGCTTTCTCAGTACGGCAACGTTAACGTTGAGGAACAGACAAACGGCTCATTCACAGTTTCATTTGCGGGTCAGATAGTTGTTCACAACGAAAAGTTCGCTCAGATGGCTATGACTTCTGTAAACCCTGCTCCTTTCGATATGGGCTTCTGCATTACAAACGCAGGAAATTACGACAAGGACACCGACACCTACTCAGGTCTTATGAACAGCGACCAGTGGGTTAAGATCGGTCAGCAGCTCGGCAGCACAGAGGTTTATGTAAGAGATGACGTCAACGCTGTTGATGTTACAGGCACAGACCTCCTCAAGAGCGGTACCTTAAGAGCGTATCTTGATGTTTACAACGGCGACGGTATCTATGCTGTCGAAGGCGGAAACACTTATCAGGGTATCGAATATTACCGTGATATGCTCAACTCGCTTGCAAAGACAATGACTGAGGAATTCAATGCTGTTTACGAAGATTTCGGCTTCACTGTATTCACATTTGAAAATGAAGACGGCAATATCACAGAGGATGAATTCCACAACGCCGCAAGAAACTTCCGTATTTCTCAGGACTGGCTGGATAACCCTTCCGTTATCGCTCAGCCTGAACAGCACCCGAACAACCCTGAGGATCCTATGGACGAACTCAATAACGACTACATCAACAAGATGCTGGGCGTTATCCAGGCTTCCTTCAAGTACGGCTACACAGACGCCGACGGCAAGGACCACTTCGATCCTCTCGCTGTTACATTCGAAAACTTCGTTGCTCATATTTCAGATAACCTCGGCACACAGGTTGAAAGCAACAACAAGATCCTCAATACAACCGAGATCATGCTCGAAAGCTCCATCACAACACGTGATGAGATCATGGGCGTTTCCATCTACGAAGAGGGTATCAATATGATGAACTATCAGAAATGGTACAACGCTATCGCAAGAATGGTTACTACCCTTGACGAAGCTCTTGACAAGATCATCAACGGTATGGGTATAGTCGGTCTTTAATCTTTAATCACGGAGGTAAACTGATATGAGAATTACACAGAATTTTACCAACAGAACGTATCTTAAAAACAATAACCGTCTGCTCTCCAATATGAACAAGAGCATGACTAAAATATGGACTCAGAAAAACTTCCTCAGAGCTTCCGAGGACGCTATCAATGCAAGCCGTGCTATGACGGTAAGAAAAAGTCTTCGTGAGCTTGATATGTATGACGAAAATCTTGAGGCTGCAAAGGGCGTTTTCGCTGCTGCCGAAACAAGCCTTACTACTCTCGGCCACGACGTTTATCTGGACGTTCAGACCAAGCTTGAAACTGCCTGCAACGGTACCTACAACAAGGACGACCTCAAGATATTCGCAAACGAACTGAGAAACTACGCAGGTTTTGCTATTGAAACCCTTAATGCAGACTATGCCGAGCGTCAGCTCTTCGGCGGCACAAACAACTCCGCACCTCCTTTCAAGACCATCGAAAATGCTGACGGTACCACAACCGTTACCTACAACGGCGTGGCGGTAAATGATATTACCGATGTTTCCGCTGTTCCCGGCTCAAAGCCTATTTATGTTGACATCGGTATCGGTATCAAGTACAATGAAAATTACGAGATCGACCCTCAGACTGCTGTTGACGTTTCTATGAACGGTGCTGAGCTTACAGGCTACGGCAAGGAAACAGGGGACGACGGCAAGGTTTACAGCAAGAACTACGTTCAGCTTATATTTGACGCTGCACACGCTCTTGAAAACGGTGACGTTGAGTACGCAAACGCTACTCTCGACAGATTTTATGATGCAAACGCACACGTTCTTACAGAAATCACTACCCTCGGCTCAAAGCAGAACAGTATGGATTTCTATATGACAAAGAATGACGATTACAGAATGTCACTTAAGGAAAGACAGAACAACGTTGAAGGCTGCGATATGAACCAGCAGATCATCGACCTTGAAGCAACAGAGGCTGCTTATAACGCTATTCTTCAGATGAGTTCCACTATTCTTCCGAAGAGTATCTTCGACTTTATTTAAAAAATTTACTGATACGGAAAGGTGGAATGTAGTATGGATCAGCTTTTAAGTATTAAACACGTACCGATTAAAATAGAAGTAAATGTTACCAGAGCACAGCTTAAGCGTGTGGAAGGTACAGAGGCTCCTTCCGTTAAGGTTTCAAAGGGCAATGAGGGTGTTAAGGTTGCGGCTCAGCCTTACACTATCGACATATCCTCTCCTGCCCAGAGATTTGACAGCTACACTCAGTCGCCTGTTGCGGAAAGCGGTCTTAAGCTTACTTACGACGCTGTTGCAAAGATGGCGTGCACAGATGGCGGTGCTCCTGCTCAGGGCGGCGACACAAAGCTTGCTGCAAGAAACGCTTCAAGAAGCATCGAAGCAATTTTAAGCAAGCTCCCCAAGACCAAAAACAGCAGCATCAGCTACAACGAGGGTACTCTCAGCATAAACTATGCTGTTGACAACGGCGGCTCAGCGGACTCCGAGCTTCTTGACTTCTCAAGCGGCTTCGAGTTTATCCCCGGAAGCATCGAATTTGTTGTAAGCCAGATGCCTGACCTTGAAATCGAATATCTTGGCGAACCGATTTACTTCCCAAGAAGCGCTGACCCCAATTACGAGGGTGCAGTTGACGTTTTTGCATAATTAACAGACCTCATAAATTGAAAAGGAAGATTGCCATATGCTGATTAATACAAGAGATTTCGGTGAAGTTAATATTTCGGAAAATGAGATCATTACTTTCCCTGAGGGAATTTACGCTTTCGAGGACGACCACAGATATGTTCTGCTCTCTCCCTGCGGCGAGAACAAGTACCCTATGTGGCTTCAGAGCGTTGATAATGCCAATGTATGCTTTATTGTGTTCAATCCTTTTGAATTTGATGGGGGATATGCGGTTACGATCGACGATGAAACCGTGAAAAACATTGAAATAAATGACGGCTCGGTGCTGGATTACCTTGTTATTGCGGTGATCCCGGGGGAATATGTGAATTCTACGGTGAATATGAAGAGTCCTATCGTTGTCAACTCCGACAACAACAAGGCTGCTCAGGTCATTGCTCCCGAAAATTATCCGATAAAATTTCCTGTCTTTAAAAAGGAGGAAATTGAATAATGCTGGTTATTAGTAGAAAAAAAGACGAGGGCTTCCTCGTCGGCGATAAAATAAAGGTCACTGTCGTTGAAATATCAAAGGACAGGGTCAGAATAGGAATCGACGCTCCCAATGATGTGAAAATCGTCAGAAATGAGCTTTACGATACCGAAAAATTCAATATGCAGGCTGCGGTAAACAAGCCGTCTGCCGATTTTCTTGCTAAATTTGTCAATAAATAATACGGAAAGGACGGTATAGATTATGTCCGGTACTTCAGGTGCATCAAGCTCAAGTTCATTATTCAGCTCAAACCGTATGGCAGGTCTTATGTCAGGTCTTGACACGGAAGAGCTCGTAAAGGCTATGGCTTCGGGTACAAAAACCAAGCTCAATGCCAAGAAACAGAAACTCCAGACTTTACAGTGGCAGCAGGAGGGCTATCGCTCTGTTGTAAGCAAGATCTCTGCTTTCCAGACAAAGTATCTCTCTATGGCTTCCGACAGCTCCATCAAGGCTAACGCTGTCATGAACAAGTACGTTGCTGAATCTTCAAACAGCAAGCTTACTTCTTCCGCAATTTCAACAGCTATCCCTGCTACTTACCATATCAGAAGCGCTAAGTCCGCTACTGCGGCTACTATCACTTCAAGCGGCTCCGTTTCCGCTGATAAGGTTACTCTTGACTTCTCAAACAATGAGGCAGGCAAGAGCTATGATGTAAATATGACTTTAAACGGCACTACTCTCAAGGTTACTTTTGAGGGCGGCGCTGACGCTGAAGAGTCCAAGGCAAACTTCCTTGAGGCTGCAAACGAAATGTTCAGAGACCTCAAGACTGCCGACCAGGGCTTTGAATTCAAGGAAGGTACTACCGACCTGATCTTCAACAACGCAGACGACGGCATCTACCACACATTTGACGTAGGCTACAACAAGGAAGCTGTGGGACTCGAAAACAACGCCTCCAGCAGAATGTCAAACGGCTCTACTCTCGGTCAGATAGCTTTTGCAAAGGAGCTTAAGGCTGACGCGAACGGAAAGTACAACTTCTCCATAAACGGCGTGGACTTCAGCTTCGACGGCAACACCTCCATCGGCACTATGGTCAACAAGATCAACTCCTCCGATGCAGGCGTAAAAATGACATTCAGCTCCGTTTCACAGTCCTTCAAGCTTGAAACTACCGTTACAGGTACAGCAGGCTCAATCACTATGTCACAGAAGGACTCCAACCTTCTCAACGTCCTGTTCAATACCGATTCCGATTTCTCATCTTCCGTTTTCGGTACAAACGGTACTGTTGAAGTAAGCACTGACGGCGTAAACTACACAACCTACACAAGCGCTTCAAACAGCTACACATTCGACGGCACTACCATAAACATCGGCAAGCTCGGCGATTTCGACGCTTCCGTTGAAGGCGTCGAGGAGATCACCGTCGAAACAAAGAAGGACACAAGCAGCATCAAGGATGTTGTAAAATCCTTTGTTGACGATTATAACGCTCTCCTTGCTGACCTTTACAAGGAAGTAAATACAAGCCGTCCTAAGAAGAGCGGCTCCTACTACGACCCTCTTACAGAGGAGCAGGAAGCCGAAATGGAAACGGATGAGATCGAAAAGTGGAACGAAGAGGCTAAGAAGGGCCTTCTTTACCACGATTCCTACATCCAGAATTTCCTTTCTTCCATCAGAACTGCTATGACTGCTTCCGTTGACGGTTTCTCACTTTCCGATATGGGTATCACCGTTTCAAAGGACCTCAACGACAAAGGTAAGCTTATTGTTGACGAGGATAAGCTTGAATCTTCAATCAAGTCCTACAGCGACCAGGTTACAA
Organism: Oscillospiraceae bacterium; assembly: GCA_017408395.1. Classification (GTDB taxonomy): domain Bacteria; phylum Bacillota; class Clostridia; order Oscillospirales; family Ruminococcaceae; genus UMGS363. The sequence goes on along the minus strand of JAFQUQ010000037.1, from coordinate 7,703 downwards.
AGTTCTTTACAGATACCGAAAAGGGTCTTGCTGCAAAGGTAAATTCTGCGGTTGACAAGGCTATCGCAAAGACAACTACAGACTCAAACGGCAGAAAGACAACAGGCTATCTCACTCTTCTCGTTGGTCACGAAAACACCAACAGCGAAAAGGAAAGTATGATCCATAACGAGATCAGCAGCCTCCAGAAGATGATCGAAAAGCTTGAGGATAAATACGAAAGCGAAATGGAAAGACATTGGAAAAAGTTTACTGCACTTGAAACATATATCAGCAGAATGCAGAGCCAGTCATCAATGTTTATGCCACAGTAAGCTGCTCGGTTTTGTGAGATACGATTTTTTACAGGTGGTGCTTTAAATGGTTCCTAATCCTTATCAGAAATTTATGAATCAGGTTGTCACGACGATGACTCCTGCTCAGCTGCTGCTTGCTCTTTACGATAAGGCTATCACTGAATTGAACAAGGCTATCCTTTATATCGAGGATAAAAATATCCCCAAGGCGCACAACTCCATTATGCGTGTGGAGGAAATAGTTGACGCTCTTGATGCAAGCTTAAAGGAAAAATACGAGATCACTGAAAATCTCGCCGCTTTGTACCAGTTCTTCCGTGAGCAGCTTATAAAGGCAAACATCAAAAAGGACCCTGAGATTCTTAAATCTCTTATTCCGTTTTTCCAGGAGCTTCGTGACTCCTTTGAACAGGCAAGCAAAATGATTTGATTTGCATAAAATTTCAGGCGGGGGTATAATATGAACAGACCCATTATTGATCTGATGGACGACAAAATCAGCCAGCTTGAACGCTATAATGAAGTTACTTCGCAGATAATCAGCGAGGACATCGACAGCGTAGGCGACCTGATTGATGAGCGTCAGAGAATTATAGCTGCTGTGGACGGCATTTCTATGGACATCAAAAAGTTCGTAAGCAGCCAGTCCATCGAAAGACAGGATACCCTTAACGCTATGCTCAATTTTGAGGATATTGGCGAGCTTAACGGCGAAATGCTGGAGCTTCAGGATAAGATAAGACGTGTTCAGAAGCTTCGTGAGGAGATCATTAAAAATGATGAGCGTGCTATCGGACGCTTGTGCAGGGAGCGTGACGAGCTTAAGGATAAGCTTGAAAACGCCGCTAAAAGCAAGCAGATGGCAGAGTATTTCTCCCAGTCAGCCGTTAATGTGAGCAAGGGCTCCAGATTTAACGTTTCCAATTAAAATTCAGACGGTACCGTGCCTCTCGGTGCGGTATCGTTTCATTTGCACCCGTAGCTCAACCGGATAGAGTTTCAGACTCCGACTCTGAAGATTGCAGGTTCGAATCCTGTCGGGTGCGCCAGAAAAGCAAGTCGGAGGGCTTGCTTTTTTTATTAAATTTGTCTTCGGTACGATATAAGGTGATAGTAATGGGTAATGAAATTAATACAAAGCCGCCAAATGTTGTTGGCTTTGTTAACGGGGCAACATATGAAGTTTTATTCAATGAATACATATATAATGACTGCAGAGATGGTAATGAATTAGAAAAAATAGTAAAGAATCTTTTAAAGCCTGAAAAATATGACAGTTCCGGAAGCTGGTGCGGTATTAGCGGCTTTTATTATACCACATCCCGATATAACATAACATCACATCTTTTCAGTGGGTTTTCAACAAAAGATAACCCGCTGTTTTGTTATATGTGCTTAAAATGAAAACCAAAAGCTTTTTTAAAAACCCAAATATAAAAGCAAATGCAAATGCAATGTAAGTTTAAATGTAAATTCAAATGTTATTGTAATGTAAGTTTAAGTGTAAAACAAAGAAAAAGCCCGTTTTCTTCAAAAGAAACGGGCTTAAGCCGCCTGCGGCGGATTTTAACCTTACACACAACAACCAAAAAACATTTTAATTTTTTGTTGAATATGCAATAAAAACATGTTATTGTATGTTACATTGAGGGTGTGGTATAATAGGGGCAGATCGGGGTTGCAGATTTTGGCATATTATGATATAATTATCTCGTGGCGGGAGGGATAATGATGAAGCCGAAAAGCATTAATTCACTTATGATATATATGCGGGATGAGAAGAAAATCGGAATAAATGGAAGTCTGCAAAAAAAGAAACTTAGATATATGGGATATTTTCACGGGTACAAGGGTTATCGGTACTGCAATTCTCCGAATTCATTGCTGCCGTATAAAAACTTTAATGAACTTCAGGCTGTATATGATTTTGATATGAAAATAAAGGCGGCACTTTATCCTCAGATTATGTTTCTTGAAACGGCAATGAAAAATTATGCATTGGAAATTATACTTAATGAAACAGGAAGCAGCCGTTTTGCGGACATTTATTCTCAGATTATGAAAAACTACAAATCATTTTCGGTAGGAAGCGATTTGTACAAAAATGCTGTTTCAAAGCGATTGGCTGTACGCAATAAGATTTACGGTAATATTTCCCGTGACTATGGTAAAAAGTATATTGTGACCCATTATTACGACAAGGATGCTCCGATACCTATATGGGCAATTTTTGAATTGCTCAGTTTGGGAGAATTCGGAAACTTCATTTCCTGCCTTGACCCTGTTGTCAGAAAAAAGCTTTCTGTGTCCGTTGGAATAAAATCTTCTTTTGATCAGGACGGAAAAATGACTGAGAAAATAGTTTTTGCTCTGAAGGATCTCAGAAATGCTGTTGCACACAATAACACTGTGTTTGATACCAGATTTAAGACAGGGGCAGTCAGTAAGCGAATTTCAGGATACATAACAGCAGAAACAGGCATAAATAATATTACGTTCAATTCAATTGTTGATTATGTTATTCTTATTTCTTTTGTTATGTATTTGTTCAAACGCACTAAAACGGATATTGTTAATTTTATATGTTGTTTTGAAAATGCCTGCGAGGAATTGAGAAAAGCAGTGCCTATGAATATTTACTCAAGAATTGTTTATACAGATACAAAATCAAAATTGAGCTTAATGAAAAAAATACTATAAAAAGACTTGCATTATTTTTAAGAATATGCTATATTATAATATAGAATTGCGGCGGACGTCTGCGGACTATGCCTTAAAAAGTCGGATGCGTCCGGCTTTTTTTACACTTTCTTGAATATACAAATTGTAATATTAATAAGTGATTATACAGAAACCACCATCTTTTCAGACGGTGGTTTCTATGTTTATATAATGTTTTACTTCTTAAGCATAATGCCCTTTGCTTCAAGGGATGCAATGATTGAATCAACTACGCCCATAACTTCCTCACGGGTGAGGGTCTTTTCGGGGTGAGCGAAGAGGATTCTTGTGGTGATGGACTTGCCGTTTTCGTCAGCGTAGGTGTCGATTACGGATACCTTCTTCACCAGAGGGCAGTTTGCTGCTGTGATAGCTTCGGAAACAGGCGCAAAGGTTTCTGTTACGAAGGAAAGGTCGATTTCAATGCCAGGGAAACGGCTCGGTTCTTCGTAGGAAATGCTTGCGTTGTCGATTGCGGAGAGGGCTGCAATGTCGATTTCAGCATAAACGATAGCCGCCTTCTTGTCGATGTTCTTGGAAATTACAGGATGTACAACGCCGATCTCACCGATTGTCTTTCCTGCACAGATAACTGCGTTGAGGTTTCTTGGGTGCTGGTAGGAATGTGTTGCTTCAAGCTTTGCAAAGGAAAGCGCTTCGTGACGGAGGTCGTCAACGGCTGTTGCAAGCATATCTCTAAGCTTGAAGTAAAGCTGCTCAACGGTCATTGTCTTGCTGAAAAGTGTTACGGCAAGCATCTTCTTTTCGTTGCAGAGGTTGTCTTCCTTTAAGCCGTCTACTACTCTGCCTGCTTCAAATACGCCGAAATCAGGTGCGTACTGGCTGTTATACTTGATCTGGCAAAGCTGTGTAGGGATGATGGATTTACGGATAGTTTCAATGTTGGGGTTTGTTGCGCTGACAAGCTTGATGTTGTCCTCAACTTCGATGCCCAGATCCTTGTACTCGTCATAATATGCCCAGACGTAGGAGTGAAGCTCGTGGAGGGAGTATCTCTTTACAAGGATGTCCTTTAATCTGTCCTCGGCGGTCTTTGCAGCGTCTGCACGTACAGGTGCAAGAGGTGCGGAAACTGTGTGGATGTCGAAGTTGTCGTAGCCGTAGATACGGGTGATTTCTTCGATGATGTCCGCCTTGATTGTAACGTCCTTGGTTGCTCTCCAGGATGGTACTGTTACGCTGAAGCTGCCGTTGTCAAGCTTTACGCCGAAACCGAGGGCTTCAAGTGTCTTTACGATAGTTTCGTCGGAAATTTCAATGCCTGTGTAGCGGTCAACGAATTTCTTGTCAAAATCAAGGGTGATTACGTCATATTTAAATGCGTACTCGTCTGTAAGTGCGGAAACTACCTTTACGCCGCTGTCAACGTCTGTGAGAAGCTTAACGAAGCGTGCGATTGCAGGTACGGTCATTTCAGGGTCAAGGCACTTTTCGTAACGCATTGAAGCGTCGGTACGGTGGGAAAGACGAACTGTTGACTTACGGATGGAAACTGCGTCGAAGGTTGCGGATTCAAGGGTAAGCTTTGCTGTATCCTCAACGATCTCGGAGTCAAGACCGCCCATAATACCTGCGATCGCAACAGGGTTGTCGCCGTTGCAGATCATAAGTGTGTTTTCGTCGATATTGCGTTCAACGCCGTCGAGGGTCTGGAATGTGAAAGGCTTTTCAAAGCGCTTTATTCTCAGCTTTTCTACCTTACGGGAGTCAAATGCGTGCATAGGCTGTCCCATTTCAAGCATAAGATAGTTTGTAAGGTCGGCAAGGAGGTTTATTGCTCTCATACCGCAGTAGAAAAGTCTTATTCTCATATTTACAGGGCTGACATTCTTTGTGATGTTTTCAACCTGTAAGCAGGAGTATCTCTGGCAGAGCGGGTCCTCTATCTTCATATCAAGCTTTGGCAGGTTATTGTAAGCGGAAAGGTCAGCCATTTCGGGCTTCTTTAATTCTCTGCCTGCAAGTGCCGCAAACTCTCTTGCGATACCGTAGTGACCCCAGAGGTCAGGACGGTTTGTCAGGGACTTGTTGTCTACTTCAAAGATAATATCGTCGATTGCGTAAACTTCCTTGATGTCGGTACCGTTTGCAACATCTTCCGTGATGTCCATAATACCGCTGTTGTCATCGCTGATGCCAAGCTCCTTTTCGGAACAGCACATACCGTAGGAAGTAAAGCCTGCAAGATCTCTCGGTGTAATGTCGAGATCGCCCAGCTTTGCGCCGATTTTTGCAAAGGCGGTCTTCATACCTACTCTTACGTTAGGTGCGCCGCATACTACGTCTGTAAGTTCAGCGTCGCCTGCGTCAACTTTAAGCAGGTGGAGCTTCTTTGAGTCGGGGTGATTTTCAACGGATTTGATCTCGGCTACAACTACGCCGCTTAAATCGCTTCCCTTGAAGAAAATTTCATTTTCAACCTCTGCTGTTGACAGTGAGAACTGATGGATGAGCTTGACCTTGTCAAGTCCTGTGAAGTCAACGAAATCAGAGATCCAGTTCATAGATAAATACATTTTAAAGCAGCTCCCTTCTTTTATTCATCGTCCGTAAACTGGGACAGAACCTTAAGGCTGCCGCTGTTAAGGTCACGGATGTCCTTTACGCCGTATTTCATCATTGCAAGACGGGTCAGTCCAAGACCGAATGCAAAGCCTGTGTATTCTTCAGGGTCAATGCCGCCTGCTTTAAGCACTTCAGGGTGGATCATTCCGCAAGGGCAGAGTTCAAGCCAGCCGCTGTGCTTACAGGAAGGACAGCCGTCGCCGCCGCAGATAAGGCAGCTTATGTCAAGTTCGAAGCCAGGTTCTACGAATGGGAAGAAGCCGGGGCGGAGGCGTACTTTAATATCCTTGCGGAACACCTCGGAGAGCATTGTTTTCATAAAGAAGATAAGGTTTGAAATGGAGATGTCCTTATCAACCATAACGCCTTCCATCTGGAAGAAGGTGTTTTCGTGGCAGGCGTCGGTTGCTTCGTTACGGAAGCATCTGCCGGGGAAGATAGCCTTGATAGGCTTGCCTTCGTTGATGAGAGCGTCCTTGTACTTCTTGTAGATAGCGTTCTGTGCTGCGGAAGTGTGGGACTTGAGCAGCTGACCGTTTTCAAGATAGTAGGTGTCCTGCATATCTCTTGCAGGGTGGTGCTTAGGGATGTTGAGAGCCTCGAAGCACTCGTAGTCGGTTACGATCTCGCTGTAATCCTCAATCGTAAAGCCCATTGTTCTGAAAATGCTTTCGCACTGACGCTGAACAAGGGTGATAGGGTGATAGGAGCCTCTGTCCATATTTACAGGGAGAGCCACGTCAAATTCGGGCATTGCGTTGATCTCAGCTTCAAGCTCCTTGCGCTTAAGCTCTTCCATTTTTGCTGTAATAGTGTCGGAAACTTCGGTTTTAAGCTCGTTTACCTTCTGACCGAGAGCCTTTCTTTCATCGTTGGAAAGATCCTTCATTCCCTTCATAAGATCAGTGATGCTGCCCTTTTTGCCCAGATATGCTACTCTGATATTTTCAAGGTCAGCGGCGGTTTCGATCTTTGCAAGGTCAGCTTCAAGCTGTGCCTTAAGACCTGTGATTTTTTCGTCCATTTAAGACCGTCCTTTCTTTTCCCTCAGATTTAAATAAAAAAACGCCCCATACTATTGTATGAGACGAATAAAATCCGTGGTACCACTCAAATTGCAGTTTAAGCTTAAACTGCCACTCTTTGCTCTTTAATGCAGAGCGTACATCCTGCTTTTCACAGGCGGCTCGTGAGGCGAAATTCAACGTCGGGCGCAGTACGGTTCTTTCAGCTTCTGAACCGCTCTCTGAAAAGCGTATCCGCAGTTTACTTAATTTTAAACTGTAAGTTTTAAAAATTTAAACTGTAAGTTTTAAATTTACTCAGTCATAGCCTTTGACAAAGGATATTTTAGCATATTAAAATCCTTATGTCAAGGGAATTTCTTTAAAATAAAGCTTTTTCGGGCTTTTGACACGATTTTGTAACAAATTGTAACCGATATGTTGTTGAATGGCATAAATTTTCTGTTATAATAATAGTATAAGAAAAATCACGTGGGATACTATATAAGTGTTAATCACTCACGGAGCAGTCAGCATGCCGACGGGCGGCTGAGTCGTCACGGTGCCAGGAACATCGGGCTTCGTCTGTGTTTATATATACCGCATTCTGATGTGCGGATTCCGACAGTACGGCTGGAAACGGACTGTCGGAATATTTTTTTGCGTTTTTCGATATTTTTTTCAAAAAAGGTATTGACAAAAGAAAATGGATGTGGTATTATGTTAAAGCTGTCACCGAACAGGAGAGAGAAAATAAAAGAAATTCAAAAAAAATCTTAAAACCTCTTGACAAACGCTCGGCGGTGTGATATAATAACAAAGTTGCACAACGCAGCGATGATTCAGAAATGAATCAAATTCACAATTCATTCAAAAACAATTAAGAAACTCTTAATTGACAAAGCAAAATGAAAGTGATATAATAATTAAGCTGTTTCGGAAACGAAGCGGTGAAAAAAGAAGAACCTTGAAAATTGAACAATGATAAGAAACGAACCAAAAGACCCTTAGATAATTCCGAATCTTGGTTAAGGAAACGAGACTGAGATAAACGAGTTAAAAGAGAACTCCAGCATAAGGAGTATAAAGAAATGTG
>JAFQUQ010000036.1 GCA_017408395.1 Oscillospiraceae bacterium | reverse complement strand
GCGCTCCGCAAGGGGTGAATTCAAAAACAGTCCAGTGGACTGTTTTTGAAGAGGGGACGCCCTGCAAGAGAGGGCGTCCCCTAAAGTTTGTGCATTATTACATATAGCTATATCTTTTTCGACAGACTGACTCCCCTTGATTGCTTTCAAGGGGAGTTTTGTTGTTATCTCTTTACAAAATATTCCTCATACCATACAAGGAAAGTGTATATAGTCCAGATTTTTCTCCAGTTGTCAGAGTTTCCGCCGACATATTCCTGCCATATTGCATTTACCTCATCCGTGTTGAAGAACAGTGGCGCTGTTTCACCGAAAAGCTTGCTTCTTACATCACCATTGTAACGCTCATCCGCAAGCCATATTCTTATTGGAACAATAAATCCAAGCTTCTTGCGGAATGCAATTTCCTCAGGAAGAACTCTTGAAGCGGCTGTACGGAATGCAACCTTGTTCTGCTCCTCATTCACCTTGAATTCCGACGGCATACGGGAAGCAATATCAAAAATACGCCTGTCTGTCAGCGGCATTCTTACTTCAAGACCTGCGGCTGTGCTCATTTTGTCAACATTAAGGTAAATGTCGCCCTCAAGCCATATCTGTATATCCACGTCAGACATTTTGGTAAGAGGGTCATAGCCCTCATTTTCCTTGTAAATTTCCTTTACAAGATTTATCGGAAGCACGTTTTCATTGTAATTTTTAAGCAGACGCTTCTTTTCGTCCTCTTTCATAATATTGGTGTTGCCCACGTAGAAGGTCTTTAAATTTTCACCGTAACGCTCAGCATTGCGGTACATATTGTAGCCGCCGAAAAATTCATCCGCACCCTCACCCGAATAGCAAAGCTTTGTGTGCTCTGCCGTAGCTCTGCACGCAATAGCAAAGGCAATTGCAGATGCGTCGCCCAGAGGCTGTTCCATATTGTACATTACCCACGGTACAATTTCAAAATAAGCTTCGGGAGTTACAAGACATCTTGAATTTTTACGATCAAGAATATCAGCCGTCTTCTTTGCGAGTCCCGACTCGTCAAAGCGTTCATCGTCATAACCGCAGGAATCAGACACCTCAGCATCTGTCATCGCAAGCACATACGAAGAATCCACGCCACCCGAAAGGAAGGATTCAGCCGTTTCGTTATCACGTTTAAGCTCGGGGATTATCCGCTGAAATGTTGTGTGTATCTCCTCTGCCCAATCTTCCAGCGTTCTGCTCTTATCAGGTGAAAATTCAGGCTTCCAGTAGCGTTTTATTGTAATTCTTCCGTCCTTAAAAATAAGATAACGTCCGGGCAGAAGCTTCTTTAAGCCCTTAAAGAAGGTATCCTCACCTGAGGTATAAGTCAGGCTCATATAAATCTGGAGCTGCTCTTCATTAAGCTCCTTCACAAAGCCGTCCTGTTCAATTATACGGCGTATTGTCGTGCCGTAAAGGAGTCTGCCGTCGGCTGTCTGATAATAGTAAAAAGGCTTTGTACCGAAATGGTCCCTTAAACAGAAAAGCTGCTGTTCAGCGTCGTCCCACAGCGCAAAAGCAAACATACCGTGCATATGCTCCGCCATATCGCAGCCCCATTTTTCGTAAGCCTTCACAAGTATTTCATTTTCTGTCTGCTCCCTGCTGAGAGCTTTATCAATTTCAAGCTCATCGCAAAGCTTCTGCCAGTTTCTGATGTGACCTCTGTATTCCTTGACCTCTGTCATAACCGCACCTCACAATTTAAAAATTAACCCTAAAAAATAATACCACATATTAAGTTATTCGTCAATAAATTAATTTATACATTCATAAAAAAATGCCGCAGTTTTACCTGCGGCAAAAGTTTATTCTTCAACAAAATCAATATAATCTTCAATCTCTTCATCTGCTGTATCGCAATCGGAAATTTCAGTTTCTTCCCTGAGAGTAAACTGACCGATAAGCTCTTTAAGCATATGGGACTGACCTGACAGCTCTTCCGAAGCTGACGCAGATTCTTCTGCGGTTGCGGTATTTGTCTGTACGACCGAGGAAATCTGGTCAACACCAGCTGTAACCTGATATACAGCCTCTGCGGCACTCTTTGCGGACTCGGCAATCTTTACATTTATTTCGGAAACTGCATCGGAGGATTCTGCCGCAAAATTCATCTGCTGTGCAACCTCGTCAACAAGTACGCTTCCTCTTTCAATTGCTTCAACCGTATCTTCGATAAGCTGTGTGGTGGTATGTGCTGCCTCTGCGGATTTTCCCGCAAGGTTTCTGACTTCATCGGCTACAACTGCAAAGCCCTTGCCTGCCGCACCTGCTCTTGCAGCTTCAACAGCGGCGTTAAGAGCAAGGATGTTTGTCTGGAAGGCAATATCGTCAATGGTCTTGATTATCTTACGTACCTGATCGGATGACATACTGATCTCGTTCATTGATTCAACCAGCTCGTTCATCTTCTCTGTTGCGCCATTGAGTGATTCAACAGCAACTCTTGTCTTTTCGGAAGCGTCCCCTGCGTCATTTGCGTTGCCGCTTATCATATCGGAAATAACGCTTATGGTTGCGGAGAGTTCTTCAATTGAGGAAGCCTGGTCGGAAGCACCCTGTGAAAGTGACTGTGCACCCATAGATACTCTGTCCGAGTCAGAAGCAACCTGGTCGGAAGCAAGATTTATCTGTGCAATAGTTCTGCTGAGAGTTGTAACAAAGCTTCTCAGTGAAAGCAGGATTTTTCTGAATACGCCTACGTAATAATCCTCGTGCTGTGTTCTTACACCGAGGTTTCCTTCAGCAAGCTCGCCGAAAAGATAGTCAATATCCGAAACGACATTTTTGGTACGCACCTGAAGATTACGCATTGAATCAGCAAGCTTACCTATCTCATCCCTGGATTCATATGTAATGTTTACATTAAAATCACCGTCGGACATCTTATCTGCGGCAAATTCAACCTCATCAATGCCCTTTGTGATAAGGCGTGTGATATAAACAGCAAGACCAATACCTGTTGTAACAGCAATCGCACCTATGATAACAAGGATTATCAGCGTGCTCTGAGCCTGCTGCTTACTGCTGAGATGAATTTCATCCGCAATTGCTTCTTCGTGAGCAATGATATTTTCCGTACATACGAGAGCCTTGTCAAGTCTCGGAACGATCTGGTTACAGTAAACAAGATATGAATTCTCAATATCATTTTTCTGCGCTATCTTTCTGTAAGCTTCAACTACCGAAAGCAGCCCCGTTCTGTCGGATTCAAGCTGCTCAATGTCAGCCATATCCCCCGTATATGTAAGCTTGAAATCCTCAATAAGGACCTTCATTTCCTTAAGTATATCCTCAGCCAGCTCAATCTTTGCCTTCGTGTCCTCTTCTTCGGGAGTAACTGCGGCAAAAAGCATATACTTGGCAATTTCGTTCAGTTTAAGATTAAGCTGTGTCGCTTCCTGAACTTTATGGTAAGGCTCATCATAAAAAACGTCAAGCTTTCCGCTGACATTATTTACCGAAACAACAGCAAACGCTATCATTGCCATAAGATATAAAAGTATAATTCCGAAAGAAATCAGCAATTTACGGGATATTTTCATATTTTTCATAAAAGTCCCCCTTTTTTCCGCCATTTTATTATTCCTATTATACATCAAACGCCCGAATTTGTCAATACTCACAAAAATATTTAATCATCATTTTATTTTTTTATACAAGAATATAACTTTTTTACACAAAAGCATACAATTAATGTAAAAAAATGCCGCCGTTTTATCACGGACAGCATTATTTCAGACACCATATTTAATTTTTATCCTTTCCAGCTTTTCACCGAAGGGCTTTGCCATAAACCACAGAAAAACAAAGTTTGACACTGCATACATAAGCGTGTGCGGAAGTGCCGTTGCAAGCGCTGTGAGATAGAGTCCGCCGTTAAAGCCGTCGTCGTACCACATAACCGTCCACACGTCCATTATCATCGAGTAGCCCACTCCTGCAATCACGCCGTAAACTGCAAGAAACGCCTTGTTCTTTTTCAGCGGCTCAGCCATAAATCCTGCAATCAGACCCATTATTCCCCAGGCAAACATCTGAAACGGCGTCCACGGACCCTGTCCGAAATAGAAGTTCGACAGCAGAGCCGCCATTGCACCTACAAGAAAACCCGATTCACCGCCGATGTAAATTGCCGTTATTATCGTAATCGCCGTAACAGGCTTGAAAAACGGTATAAACCGTCCTGCAACGCACAGCGCCGTCATAACAGCAGTTATCACCATACGTCTTGACCCCACAGGCTTTTTTTCATACCCTGACGCAAACAGAAGCAGCGACAGCACCGCCGTCACAAGCGACACATACATATGCATTTTTTTATCAAAAACCAGTGCACCCAGCAGAACCGTCACGGGTATCAGCACAAATGGAACTGCTGTCTTTATCGTCTGCCGAAGCCGTTTATTTTCAATCAGCAGCATTTCACGCATCCTCCCGTGTTCCGTTCGTTTCTATAAGCTCCGCCGCCTCATCAACGGTTGTTACATTATCGTAAAATCCCCTTGTCATACGGCTTGCGGCGGTAGTGTAAAAATTATTTGCGGCAAAAAAATTACGCGGTGTGTCCGACGAAACAATATTTCCCCTGAAAAACATTGCACACCTGTCTGCACATTCACAGGCAAATTCCGTGTCGTGAGTTACAATAATTATCGTCACACCCGACTGTTTAAGCCGCTTTAAAATTTCTGCAACAGTATGCTTTGTTTCAGCGTCAATTCCCTTTGTAGGCTCGTCAAGCAGCAGCAGCTTCGGCTTAGAAGCAAGCACCTTTGCAAGTGCCGCAAGCTGCTGTTCCCCACCTGAAAGGTCGTAGGGGTGCTTGTCAAGCAGGTGGTTTATTTCAAAAGGAAGCTCTCCTGCCCCTACGTCTGCAAGCTCTTCACGGACGGTATTTCTCAAAAAAACCGTCTGCACGTCCTGGGGCAGAAGTGCAAGACACTCTCTGTAAAGCGACTGATTTTTATATTCCTTAAGCTTTTTTCCGAAAATTCTGATTTCTCCGCTGTACGGCTTAATAAGCGCCGCCGCCGCAGAAAGCGCCGTGGATTTTCCCGACCCGTTTCCGCCGAGTATACAGCATATCTCGTTTTTGTAAGCTGTAAATGTCAGCCCGTTCAGAACATCGGGCACATCACGCTCATATCTGAACATTACATTTTTAAATTCAAGCGCCTTTTCCCTGACTGCCGTTTTTTTCTCTAAAGGCAGAGTACGTATTTTATTGCTGAAAGCCGATTGTATAAAAGCTCTGCCGTGACAAACATCGAGAGGACACTCCCCCTGACCGTTTACAGCGTGAAAAAGTCTTACTGCGGCAGGCATTGAGCGAAGCAGGGACGGTTTATTCTTTAAATCCGAAACGGTGCTCTGCGGCTTGCCGTAAGCATAAACGCTGCCCTTTTCAAGCATAAGCACCCTGTCGCACACGGGTATGACCTCTTCAAGCCTGTGCTCGGAAATTATAACCGTCAGACCAAGCTCACGGTTAAGCTTTTTTACAGTCGAAATAAACTCCGACGCGGCTATGGGGTCAAGCTGTGCGGTAGGCTCGTCAAGAACAAGAATATCGGGGTTCATCACCATTACCGCCGCAAGATTAAGCAGCTGCTTCTGACCGCCCGAAAGCTCGTGGGTGCTTTTGAGATAAAGCTGTTCTATGCCGAAATATGCCGATATTTCCGCAATTCTACCTGCGATTTTTTCGGGTGGGATATTCATATTTTCAAGCCCGAAAGCAAGCTCGTGCCACACCGTATCAGTTACGATCTGGTGTTCGGGATTCTGCATTACATACCCTGTAAAAGCCGCACTTTTTTTCGCTCCCAATTCATTTACAGCCACGCCGTCAATATAAATCTCACCGCTTCTTTCACCGACAGGTGCAAGCTCATTTTTAAGCATACGCAGAAGCGTGGATTTGCCGCTTCCCGTTGCACCGCATACTGCAATAAACTCTCCTTTCTCAGCCGAAAATGAAACATCGCTGAGTGCAGGCGAGGTCATAAGCGGATAGGTAAAGCTCAGATTTTCGACCTTAAGTATCTCCATTTTACAACCTCCCTGATTTCAATAAATACAGGCATTACAGCCATAAGTCCGTACACAGCATATCCGACCGCATTTTTTATGCCTGCGTCGGGTATTTTAAAATACGGGTAAAATACAAACTCAATATCCCACGTTAAATAAACCGTCAATACCGAAAAAATAACGCTCAGACAAATCAGCAGAACATCCGCTGTTCTGAATATGAACAATGAAAAGTGTGAACGTCTGCCGATACCGTAGCCTCTTGCGGTCATACTGTCTGCGGTGATAATTCCGTTTTCCAGCGCCCACGTAATAAGCACGGAGAAAATTCTCATTCCGCCTCTGAAGCTGTCGGCAATGTTATCATCCTTATAAAGCCCCATTGCTGTCTGGGACGCTGTTATTTTCTTTGCCTGTCTGCCGAAAAGGGGCACATATCTCAGGCTCATAGAAAATATCAGTGCAAGCTTAGGTGAAAACATACCGAAGACATATAACAATCTGTCACTTGTCATTATCTGCGAATAACTTTTGAAAAGGTATAGAATCGCTGTAATCATCACAGCTGTACACACTCCGTAAATAAGCGCTTCAAGGGTGACAGGGTTATTGTTCATTACAAAAAGAACTGTACCTCCGTTATGTGAAACCAGAGGATTTATCAGTGCCGTAATGAGAAAAATCACAGGTGCGAATAAATGTATACCGTGGTGTTTTCTGCCGTTGCGTACTACATAAAGCAATACTGCACCTGTCAGGGCAATAACGTAAATCACCGGGTCGGAGCTGAACATTGCAAGTCCCGTAACCGCAAGAAACCACACCGTAACCGCTATCGGGTTAAAATCCGCAAATGTTCTCATTCTCTAACCCTCCTTTTTATTTTAAATCTTTTCCCATTTCACAGCTGTAAAGCCACTCAATTCTATCGCCGTCTGACAGGATGAAAGAGTCACAGCCTACGGACGCTTCCTCGCCGTTTACAAAGAACATCCATCCCGAAAGACCGCCGTAATCAAACTCGTAAAGATAGTTTATGCCCGAAATGTACACAAGTCCGTCACCGCCCGAATTTTCAACGTGAACGGAATATTTTTTTGCCGCCTGTGTAAGTATATCGTAAACTGTTTCATTCTCCTCAATTTCAAAGACGGTTTCTTCAAGCACCACGCCGTTTTCGGGAATGTGCTCCGCTTTTCCCGCTACCGTGTCACAGCGTATGGTCATTGTTACCGTACCTATGGGATTTTCCTTTACAACATCATTTCCGTAATAATTATCCGCTGTCTGAAAATCCGTAAAGCAAACAAAAAGCATACCTGCCGCCGCAATTACAGCAACAGCAATATAATTTTTCTTATTCTTTTTTAAAATAAACAGCACCACGCAACTTAAAACTGCCGCACCTGCAATTATTATGCACACAACAGGCTTATAACCAATTGTTTTTTTCTCCGCAGGCTGTACCTTTTCAGTGACAGCCGCCGTTATTTCGGCTTCTTTGTCAGTAGGTATTTCAGCTTCGTACTGAACATCAGGTTTGGCGTTGTTTATTATGTAAAAATTCCCCTCACCCTCTGTCATAAGCTTATAAGCCGTGAGGGAATAAAAAGCCTGCACCGTTGCGTTATTATCAGCGGCACCGCCTTCCTTGTGACAGAAGCTTCCGTCGGAAAGCCTGTATTTGTTTAAGCCGTCAAAAACAGTATTTTCATTTTTTATAAATCTGCTGTCGGTAACAGGGTCAATTCCCAGTGCTGACAATGCAGTAAGGACCTGTGACGTACTTTCTGCACATGGCACGCCATAGCTTGCAAAATCGCCGTCCTCAAGCTGTCTTTCCGAAAGCAGGGCAAGTGCATTATCCGCCGTAATTTTTACAGCTTCATCATTATAATAGGGAGCAATCGCCTGCAAAACCATTGCCGTAACATCAACATCGCCGTATTCGCCCGTAATCGCCCAGCCGCCGTCTTCAAGCTGAAGAGCATTTATTTCCGCAATGACCTTTTCCGCAGTATACTCTCCGCACGAAACACCGTTATTAAGCAGGTGCAGACCGTAAACAAGGCTCATTATCCCCTGCTGTCCCACCGTTGCTTCAGCTGTTTCTTCAATAATACCGCTTTCACTCCCTGCCGCCATAAGCACAAGTGCATATTTTTGCCGTGACACAGATGATTTTATGTCATTTTCCGATACATACCCTTCAAGGGCGGCTGTATATGCGGTAAAATCATAATCTCCGCTTTGAGCAAGAGCATAAACATACCACTCCGATGATTTTCCCGCATTTTCCGTAAGCTCGCCGTCAAGCCATTCCTGCACATCTGCGGCACCGCAGCTGTTTAATTTAAATCCGATTATTCCGTCGATGACATCACTGTAATTTTCAGCATAAGCCGTTATTACGGCGGCGCAGAAAACTATCCACACCGCCGCACAGCTTAAAGCCGCTTTTAGTTTAAGCTTCATATTACTTTTTACCCTTCGCCGCAATTGCCGCAGTCAGAAGTGCCGCACCGCATACAATCACAGCCGTACCTGCCGAATTTCCCGTTGCGGGAGCTTCGGTTGCACCGTCATTTTCGGGAGTTTCCGCATTAACGGTTACCTTGCATACGGGAGGTACAAGGGTCTGTGTGTCGGAAACCGCACTTACAACATAATCACCTGCCGCAAGAGCAATCGTAACCTTGCCGTCAGCGTCAGTTGCAAACTCTGTTTTCTCACCGTTTACCGTAATAACTGCATTTTCAACGGGAAGCGTAACAGGATTATACGCCTCATCAAAGCCTGCCGCAGAAAGTGTAAGGGTAAGCTCTGCATTTTCAGCGGTAACGGCTGTGTTTACATCAAACCAGGTGTACGTATCTGACCAGCCTGTAAGGTCTGTAAAAGCGTATGCATTGAGATAGTCCCCGTCTTTTACGGAGTCCGTAAGGCTCCATGCAGAAGCGTTGTTAAGGTAGTAACCGTATGCGCTACCGTTTTCCACGCCCCACAGCTTGCTCAAAGAAAGTCCGTACTCGGTTTCTGCAGTTGCATAACCTGCCGCCGCACCACCTTCATATTTTTCCTCGTGAGCAGAATAAAGTGCGTCATTTATTGTAAGTGCACCGTCACCGTCTGTGTCGGTAACGGTGATTTTTTCCTGTGCAAGTTCAAGGCTGCCGTTTGCAATTGTCACATAAACATCTGCCGTATCAGCCGCATAAGCTGTGAACGACAGGCTTGCCGCAGCAGCAAGTGCAGCGGTCAATGCAATAATTTTCTTCATAATAAGTTCCTCTTTTCTCAGTTTGATTTGTGGGCGGAGCTCTTACTCTTTCTGAATGATGCGTCAGACTTCGGCTCCTTTAATCCTGCTGCCTCCAGCGCCCGAGGCCAGGGACCGAGAAATGCTTTTATCCGTGAACGGGTCACTTCGTCAAAATCATCTTTTTTAGGCAGGGTACCGATTTCGCTGTATTTTTCCTTAAGCTGTGCAACAGCCCAGTTTTTGTTCTCTTCCCTTGTCACATCATTCACCTCCCCTTTTGCCGACATACAAAAAGCCTCTCCAGACAGTCTGAAGAGGCACAACAGATTTATTTGAGCACAGTTTAAAAAGCCTTGAACGGTGCAGAAAAATACACCCTCCAAAGCCGCAGAAACGGCGATAAATCGGCTGCACCCTTCACACCAAAGCAATGTTTGACCTGAGACAATACGGCAGGTATCCTGACTTATGACACAGCGTTCCCACGCATAAAGCAGGCCTTCTCAGGGTTTACCCCAATGACATTTCTGCTTCTCTCGTCAATTACAGTAATGGCGGTTGTTCCGGATTTTAACCGGATTCCCTTTTAATCATCAGCAACCTTTGAAATTGCTTTCCGAACCGTATTTCATATATCGGTATTCAGTTTACTTTAATATACCACGTTTCACGTTACTTTGCAATAGTTATTTTAAACAATTGTATTCATATCAAACGCCGCAAAAAATTCTCCCTCAACAGAAAATGTATCCTTCAGCGGAACACGGCTTCCGTCCGTAAATACAAGCTCTGCCAAGTATTCATCGATCGTCCTGACCTTCCCCTGCAAGGTTTCATACGCACCGCCTGCCTTTTTTTCATCCGCCACAAAAAACGTGACTGTAATTTCAGGCTTCTCCGCTATATGCTCCTTAATCAGCCTTAAACGCTCGTCAAGCTCAGCGGATTTTTCTTCCGAAAGCTCCTGCCTTTCATCCGTAAGCCGTGCGGTTTCTTCAACGGCGTCGTCATAGCCGGTAAGTGCCGCAAAGGGCGAAAACTGTGCCGCACGGTCGTGCATTGACATACGCTGACGTGTTTCCGAAACATAGTGGGGCAGATTTATTATATCATCATAGCTTTTTTCCTTTTCCAAGCTTAAACCTCCGTTTACGCCTTATGACCGCCTACCTGACCGTTACGCTGTATTGCGGTAGCTCCATCGGTAAAATTCATACCCTTTAAAATTGCATTTTTACCGTATTTTTTCTTTATGCCGAGCATGGCCTTCTGCATTTCCTTTTCACGGGCAAACGCCTCATTTTCTTCCTTACGCTTTCTTTCCGCTTCAGCGTAATCGGTAAAAAAATCAAGCTGTACAGCGTCTTCTTCCCTTATCCTGCTTTCGTGGACAACGTGATTTGCAACGACGTACATCCTTCTTACAAGCAGATTTTTATCAACTATACTGTCATAAAGCTCAGTCACCGCTTCAAGAATAAGCCTTGTCGAAGATGTCTGCCGTCCCAGATTTATTGAGCCGTGAGCTGATTTTGGCACCGATCTTCCGTAATGGTCGGTTTCTGTTTTACCCTTGTACCGTCTCATTCTTTCGGGGTCGGAAAGATTTTCGATGTCGTACCCTACCGTAAGCACCATCTGGTCGGTAACAAGCCGCTTTTCAACCAGGTCAAGCACAAGCATATCCGTCATTTCACGCACCACAAGCCTGCCCTTGTCAAAGTCATACGCACACTGTAAAACCTGCCCTGAGCTTATGCTGTTGTTTTCGGGCCTGTACCCTTTTATATCGGCAATCGTGCAAGGCTCCCACCCCCAGGCGTGGTCAATGAGAAGCTCCGCATTTATGCCGAACATTTTATAAAGCAGGCTTTCGTTGTAAAAATCAAATTTATCTCCCAACGAACAGCGTGCAATGTCACCCATTGTGTAAAGTCCCTTTTCTTCAAGCTTTTTAGCGTAGCCTTTTCCTACTCTCCAGAAATCGGTAAGGGGTCTGTGAGTCCACAGCTGTCTGCGGTACGACATCTCATCAAGTTCCGCAATACGCACACCGTTCTCATCGGCAGGCATACGCTTTGCAACAATATCCATTGCAATCTTACAAAGATACATATTTGTTCCGATACCTGCCGTTGCGGTAATACCCGTTTCTTTAAACACCCTGCGTATCATTGTTTCAGCAAGCTCCCTTGCGGTCATACCGTAGGTTTTAAGATAGGAAGTAAGGTCGATGAAAACCTCGTCAACCGAATATACGTGAATATCCTCAGGGGCAACATAGTTAAGATAGATGTTGTAAATCTGAGTGCTGACCTCCATATACCGTGCCATACGGGGAGGTGCAACAATATAATCGACGGCAAGGGTAGGGTCTGCGTCAAGCTGGGGAGCGTAATAGGACGAGCCTGTCAGCGTAAAGCAGGGGGCTTTCTGTTTACGCTGACGATTTATCTCCTTAACCCTCTGAACCACCTCAAAAAGACG
Source organism: Oscillospiraceae bacterium (assembly GCA_017408395.1). Taxonomy (GTDB): domain Bacteria; phylum Bacillota; class Clostridia; order Oscillospirales; family Ruminococcaceae; genus UMGS363. The sequence continues at coordinate 5,592 of JAFQUQ010000036.1, read as the reverse complement.
TGCTCTGCCGCCGATACCGTAAGCTTTGAGAGACGGAGAAACCGCAAGGCAGATAGTTTTTTCCGTTCTTTGCGGATCTGCCACAACCAGATTGACTTTTAGAGGGTCAAGTCCTCTTTCCGCACATTCTACCGACGCATAAAATGATTTAAGGTCTATTGCGGCATAAAATTTCTGTTCCTGCAGCATTTTTCCACTCCTCTCCCTACTGATGTTTTAATTATAGCATCTGCCCCTCAAAAAGTCAAACAAAAGTTCGATTTTACATTAATTTACATCTAAACTACCTATTGCAAAATTTCCTGAAATGTAGTATAATTAATAAAAATTTACTCATTGAAGTAATGAAAGGACGTATCATATGGCATTCTGGAACAATAAACCGCAGGAACCCGTACAGCCTGCAGCTCCCGTTAAACCTGCGGCACCTGCTCAGACCGCAGCACCAAAATATGTTGACCCTGACGACTTCTTCAAGGATATGGGACGCAGACCAAAGGTGCAGAAAACCGACGAAACTACCGTTGAATCCCCCGAAATCACAGGCCTCAGAGAAGCTCCTCCTCCACCTCCCGAAAATACTCTTGCAGGTCTTGATACCGCTAATATCGTTACCGAGGGACTTGTTGACAAAGCGGCTCTCGACGACGGTTTATACCACGGATTTATGGATGATATTTAATAAAAAAAGCTGAACAGATAAAACTCTGTTCAGCTTTTGTTTTATTCCTCTCCAAGCTTTTTGTACATCTTAAATGCCAGAAATGCCATTACAAGCGCAAATCCCAGTATGATAAATTCAAGTGCAATTACCGAAATCATTCCTGTCTGATAAAATGCTGTCATAGAATTGAGCGCAGTATGCAGAAGAATTGCCGCAGGGAAAAGAAATATGTACTTTTTATTGTTTGCCGCCGCAAATACAAATACCGACATTGCCGTGTGGAAAATAATTGCGGAAATTCTTTCAAGTGTACCAAACACCGCAGGTGTAAAGAACGGAGTTGCCGCAATGCTCTCTATCTGTGCCATCACAGCCGCCGTGTTTGCTTCGTCAAGCCCTGCTGTAAGAAGCCCTGTATTACCGCTGTTTACCATTATTGCAATCATAACATAGCTGAACATACTTATTCCGACATATGCGCTCTCAAAGCCGCCGTGGCCGATACCATAGGAAACAGCGTCCTTGTTTGAAGTGTACTTTTTAAGTATGACCTTGAACGCAAAGAAGCGTCCGCCCTCTTCAAATATACCTGCCAGCAGACCGCCGCCGATTATGGAATAAAGCCATATATTCGAGTTTATTGCCCTTGACACGGGGTTATCCGCCATAAGCAGAAAATATCCCGGTATCAATTTAAGCAGTATGCCGAAAACAGGGAAAATAATCATACCCGTAATCGCAGGCTTAAGGCTTGCCTTTGTTTTCTTTTTCCAAACTATCAGCAGAATTACAGGAATAAGGATTACCATTATCCCCTCCACGATATAGCCTGCTATCGTGCCTGCACCGATTTTTAAATCCATAAACTTTCCTCCTCAGTCACTGTATTTTTTATATGCTATGTAAGAATAAATCACCGATGAAACCGTAACAACAAGAAGTATTATGATTGAAGCGTTCACAACGGCCATTCCTTCAAGCAGAAACGCTGATGCTACCATAAACAGACCGCATATAAAAAATGACACTCCCGCAAAACGATTGCTTTCAAGCCACGCCTTGTCGTTTTTTACGCTCCAGACAGTTCTTAAACCGAAAATAGCGTTACGCTTTGTTTTTGGCATAAAATTTCCCATAACCATCATTGCCGTACCCAGAATTGCAAATATCCACGATGAAAATTCTTTCGGCATTACCTGCACAGGATTTTCCGCATACTTCACAGCCGTAGCAATGGAGCTTATCTGAAAACCCAGCTCCATAAGCATCATTATAATCGATGAAATGTAAATAACTTTAACATTCATCTTAGCCTCAGCCGCTGCTTTTTCATCTTCCGACTCCGTTTTTTTACGGAAATACCGCAGCATTAACATCCACATAATTACCATAATGACCATCAGCCCCGGATATATGAAAAGCTCATACTTGGAGCCGAATCTGTCAACATTACCCTGAAAATCGTAATGCATCGGAATCTGGTCAGGCAGGTCTTTAATTACAGCCGCCGTTATTATCACTGACAGGGCTGCCATTATCCACAGAACTGCATTTTTCACTTATACTCCCTCCAAACTGCTGCATCCACATTATCATTTCGTCAAAAACGGTTGTGTTCAGCTCATAATAAACAAAATTCTTTTCCTTGTACTCCATCACCAGATCCGCTTTTTTAAGCAGCTTCAGATGATATGAAAGTGCGGCAGGCGTTACTTCAAGCTTTTCAGCCAGCTCGCCTGCACTCATTCTTCCGTCCCTCAGCAGCATAAGAAGCTCTCTTCTCTGAGGGTCAGAAAGTGCCTTAAAGGTTTCTGCAAGTCCCATTTTCATCACCTATTTAAAAATTTCTTTAAATAGATTGTAGCACTTTGTGTATTACTTGTCAAGGGGTATTTAAAAATATTTTTAAATAGTTTTGCGTAAAAAAGGGACTGCCGCTGAACAGTCCCTGTTAATGTCGAAAAATAATAAACAAGCGGCAGGCTGCCGCCCCTACAAACATATGCCGATTTTAACCTGCTTTGTATGGGCGGATATTATCCGCCCGATATAAAACAACCTTCTTAAACATCAAGCATAGCCGCAAGCTTTTCCTTTGAGCAGACACCCACGGTCTTATCCGCAATTTTACCGTCCTTAAGCACAACAAGCATAGGGATACTTTCCACGCCGAACATCTGCGCAAGTGCAGACTCCTCGTCTACATTGACCTTGCCTGCAATACAGTCCGTTCTTTCCTCTGCAAGCTCCTCAACAACAGGACCCATCATTCTGCAGGGCATACACCAATCTGCATAAAAATCCAGCAGAACGGTCTTGCCGCTGTTCTTTATCTCGCTGAAATTGCTCTCCGTTACCTTTAATACAGCCATTTTTTATCTTCCTTTCTCCTTATAATACAGCAGACAATGACAGTACCCTTCAAATTCGGGGTCTGCTATCTGCTCCCTGAACTCCTTGCATATGCACTTTGTATCTTCGTTTTTCTGCAAACGGCAGGGACAATATCCGCCCCTTGCTTCAAGGTCTTTTTTGATCTGAGCGACGACCTCTTTATCCTCATTGAGCCGCACTTTCGGTTTACTGTTCATAATCCGCTGCCTCCTTTTTTATATTATACCATATTTCTTTCCGTATGTACAGCATTATTTGTTTTTTTACATTTTAAAATGCTTCACTGATTGACAAAAACGGGTGTTGGGAGTATAATCATTTTATACTTAAAAGAATGCGGGGTGTTTATTATGACAGAAAAATACGTAATTCGCTTTTCTCCCCTCTTTGTGCAGGCGCCAATCACTTCATTGAGCCAGTCGGCTTTCGACAGATTTGGTGAAAAAATCTCATTTAAGGCGCTTGGACTTTCGGAAGAGCTTATAAAAGAGCTTACCATTCTGAGCGGCAGAATTGTTGAAATACCTGTGCTGAAAAAAAGCGGTGCTCTTACACGTGAAAAACAGACTGAAATTTACGGTCTTGCCCTTAAAGCAAGGGATAAGCTTACAGCAGAGCTTGACGACAGCTTTGAAGTTATTTCAATAATGGAAAGGCTTGACCCCGACCACCCCGAAAAGCTTGCAAAATGCAGGGTACGCAGGTTTAAGGACGAGGAATATCCGCTGCTGAACGATTTTCTTTACGACGCAATATACATTCCGGATGGTGCGGAACTGCCGCCCCGTGATATAATCAATTCTCCCGAACTTAAAGTTTACACCCTCCATTTCGGAAAATTAAAGGGTGACGTGGCTTTTGCGGCGGAATTTGACGGCAAGGTCGTTGGTGCGGCGTGGGCGAGAATTATGAACGATTACGGTCATATTGACGATGAAACTCCGTCCCTTGCAATTGCGGTAAAAAAGGAATACCGTGGAATGAGAATAGGTTTACAGCTTATGATACAGCTGCTTACGGCGTTGTGCGGAATGGGATATAAAAGGGTGTCGCTCTCCGTTCAGAAGGAAAATTTCTATGCCGTAAAGCTTTATGTAAAACTGGGTTTCCGTATTCTCCGAACCGAAGAGCAGGAGTACATTATGACATTTGATTTAAGCAGATTGATGGATAAATAAAATCAGGCGTGGCTGTTTAAAACGGTCACGCTTTTGTTTATAGCAAATATTGACACCTGATATGCAGTATGATAAAATTAAAATATCAAATCAGAGAGGAGTGCATGCCTTTAAAACAGGTATGGGGAAAATGAAGAAAAGGAATTTTATCTCTCGCTTCGGCGCAGTTATTGCTGCCGTTTCAATGTTTACAGCTTCCTTTGCGGGAACAACTGTAAACGCACAGACAGCAGAAACCGTGCCTGCGGCGGAAGTAACGCAGATCAACGCCGCTTCTACTTTACAGGGCATAATATCAGCTGCCGTAACAAGCAGTATGACAAACGCAGAAAAAGCAGAAGCAGTCACAAAATATGTTGCTGATAATTACAGCTACAACGGAAGTTATCAGTCTTATACCGATATTTTAAAATACGGCGGCGGTGACTGCTGGGCCAATCAGGATATACTTTACGAGCTTTTTGAGCTGCTTGGCATAAAATCAATCCGTCACGACGATGCAGGAGAAGCAGACAGCGGTCACGTAAATAATATCATTTACACAGACGGCAAATATTATCTTTGCGATGCAGGTTACAGCGGCTCTGCTCCGAGATATTACCGTTTCAGCGAAATCGGCACCGTGCCGTTTGCTCATTATGACGGCAGGATTTCAAGATATTACGGTTTTGAAACCAATGTTGTCATTCCCGAAAAAATCGGTGATACAACGATCACTGCAATCGGCAAAAATACTTTCACCACATCCCTGCTTACATCATTCCACCTTATAAACAGCAAGCTTTGCTTTGAATACTGGGGCTGGGAATATTCCCGTGTTGAAACCATTTCCATTCCTTCAACCGTAACTGACATTGAAAACGGTGCATTCAAGTATTCGATGCTTAAAAATATATCCCTGCCCGATTCAATCACCGTAATCAATCCGAACACCTTTGATTACAGCGAAAATCTTGAATATGTAATCATACCCGAAAGTGTAAAGACAATTCATTCCGCATTCAATAACTGTCCTGCACTTGACCGCATAACAATAAACAGCAAGGACTGCGTTTTCGACTCAACAAACGGCACAGTTATTCCAAAAGCAGTTACAATTTACGGCTACTCAAACTCAACCGCCGATGAATACGCACAGTCAAACGGAAATGTATTCATTTCAATTGACGGCGGCCACTCACACAAATACAGCGGAAGCTGGCTCAGCGACTCAACAGGCCACTGGAAGGAATGCACCATCTGCGGAGACAAGGAAGTAATTGCCCACACAAGCGATGAAGGCACAGTAACCAAGCCTGCAACAGCAGATGAAGAGGGCGAAAAGACATACAAGTGTACAGAATGTAAGTATGTCAT
>JAFQUQ010000035.1 GCA_017408395.1 Oscillospiraceae bacterium | reverse complement strand
GAATTCAAAAACAGTCCAGTGGACTGTTTTTGAAGAGGGGACGCCCTGCAAGAGAGGGCGTCCCCTAAAGTTTGTGCATTATTACATATAGCTATATCTTTTTCGACAGACTGTATGCCGTGCTTATTGTACGGCATTTTTTATTTGACATTTCCGAAAGTCTGTGATATAATGTTAAAGTTAAATATGCGGATGTGGTGGAATTGGCAGACACGTCAGACTTAGGATCTGATGCCAACGCGTGCAGGTTCAAGTCCTGTCATCCGCACCAAATAAGACCGATCATTTTGATACAAGAAGTATCTGAATGGTCGGTCTTTTATTTTTGAATATTGAATCTCCACTTACCCGTGATATAATTAGCTAAATAAACTTGAATTTGACTTTTTCGAACGTTTGTGTTATAATTGTGTTATTCTAAATAATGCAGGAGGATATAAACATGATTGAACGATACGATGTTAACGAAGATTGGGCACATACGGGTATCATCAAGGCGGGGGATTTCTGTTTCCTTGGCTACTGTGTCGGAAATGTAGGCGGTACGGTTGAAGAACAAATCAACGGTGCATTTGACGATATGGAGAGAAAACTGGCACTTGCCGGGCTTACTCTGGACAATGTGGTGCAGATGGATTGCCTGTTTAGAGATGTTTGGAACATCCCCGTCATGGAAAAGGTTATCAAAGAGCGGTTCAACGGTAGGTATCCTGTACGCAAATCCATCCAGACCGAATTTGCACATAAAGGCGGAAACGATGGTCTGCAATTCCAGGTTGACGGTGTTGCGTATTGTAAAAAATAAATAACTAATAGTTATTGCAAATTCCAATTTGTCTAACTGTTTATAGTTTCACTTTCCGTGCTATAGCTTCTTTTTCAAGTGAAACCTTTTGAAACCATATGAAACCGTATCATTATTGTCAGTGTACTTCAGAAAAAGCACCTGTCTGTTTTGAGCAGACAGGTGCTTTTTCAATGAAATAAATTCTTTCGTGATTTAAGAAACAGCTTGATGAATTAAACGATAACAACTCCCAGCAGCAACGCAAGGTCTGCCGCCTGCAAAGGGCTTACCTTTGCACCTTTAAGCTCGGAAAAACTGTCGGAAAGCATAATGCCGTCGATGGTGCACTCGGAGAGGTTTATCCCTTTGAGAGAGGTGCCGAAAAAGTCCGCACGGGTGAAGTTTACCTCTGAAAAAAGCGGCTTTTTGAACCTGCACTGTGAAAGAAAGGCTTCACGCATTTCACACTCGGTAAGCTTTATTTCGTCAAGGAGTGCCTCGGAAAAATCGCAGTAATTGAAGGAACTGCCCGATGCCGTAAGCTTCCGCAGGGTGCTCTGCCTGAAAATACTGCCGTCCAGCTTGCAGTAGCGTAGCGTGACATTTTTAAAATAGCTCTTCTCGAAGCGGCAGCCCGAAAAACTGCAGTTTTCAAAGGTGCAGTCAGCGAAATATGCGCCCGTGAAGTCGCAGTCGGTGAAGCGGCATTTGGTCAGCTTTAAACTCTCAAAATCGGTTTTTGCACAGCTTAAAGAGCACACATCCTCGTTTTCCGCCGTCAGCCCCGAAAGGGTGAATTCGCCGCTGACAGCCTCGTTTATTTTATCTTCAAGCATAAAATTCTCCTTTTTTCGTTTTCAAGCTTATTTTAGCATAAACTTTAAGGCGGGTCAATAAACTGCCGTAAGAAAACTTTCAATTTTTCTTGCAATTGCACATAAAATGTAGTATAATAAAAAAGTATTCGCAAATTTTACTGTTTAAGGAGCTAATTTATGGACGGCAAGATGGTTACTGCATTTGAAAATTTAAAGAATATGTCGGGCAACACTCCGATGCTTGAAATTTCTTTTACATACAAGGATAAGCCGAGAAAAATTTACGCAAAGGCTGAATATTTCAACTACACAGGCAGCATAAAGGACAGGGTTGCCTACTATATAATGAAGAAAGCCTACGAAACAGGCGCAATAAAGCAGGGCGACATCGTTGCCGAGGCTACAAGCGGCAATACGGGCATTGCCTTTTCCGCAATAAGCACCTATCTCGGTCACAAGGCTGTGATTTTTATGCCTGACTGGATGAGCAGGGAGCGTATAAATTTAATGAAGAGCTTCGGTGCGGAGGTGCGTCTTGTATCAAGGGAAGAGGGCGGATTTTTAGGCTCTATCGCACTTTGCAGAAAGCTTGCGGAAAAGGGTGGGGTTTTCCTTCCCGAGCAGTTTACCAACGAGGACAACTGCGACGCTCACTATTACCTCACAGGTGATGAAATTTCCCGTCAGCTTGCTTCAATGGGACTTAAAGCTGACGCAGTTGTTGCGGGTGTGGGCACAGGCGGTACGGTAATGGGTATCGGCAGACGCCTTAAGGACGATAATGCAAACGTGGAGATATACCCCCTTGAGCCACTTAATTCACCTACCCTTTCCACGGGCTATAAGGTCGGCAATCATCGTATCCAGGGCATTTCCGACGAGTTTATCCCCGATATTCTCAAGCTTGACCAGTGCGGAAAGGTGGTTTCCGTTGACGACATCGACTCCGTTATTATGGCACAGCGTCTTTCAAGAGAGCTTGGTCTCGGCGTCGGTATTTCCTCAGGTGCAAACTTCCTCGGCTCCGTAATTGCAGGGGACAGACTTGGTGACGACGCTGTTATCACAACCGTTTTTGCCGACGACAACAAAAAGTATCTCTCCACCGACTATTCAAATGAGTTTACTCCCGAGCCTGACAGCATTTCCGCGGGAATAAAGCTTCTGGGCTTCCGTGCAGTAAGATAATATTGAAATGAAACGCCTTGATTTACCGACCGTGGGTCAAGGCGTTTTTTGCACTTTTTTTGTGCATAATGCTGATAATAGGCACGACTTTGTGTAAAAAATAAACATTAAATTTATTATTTTTTGCTTTAAACCCCTTTACAATTTGATTAATGTATGGTACAATCTAAATAGAACTAATTCGACCTTAGTCAGCTTTTTTACAACAAAATAAAAAAACAGGGAGATTATAATATGGAAAACCGTGAATATGTTATTGTTACCGATTCTACTACTGATATGGATCCCCAGTATTATGATGTTAACAACATCAAGATTGTAAGCCTCCACTATACTATCGGAAGTAAAACATATACTCAGTATGCTCACGACGATCTTACCACTGAAAATTTCTACTCCAAAATCCGTGACGGTGTTATGCCTAAATCTACACCTATTACATATGAAGATGTAACAAACACACTTGAAAAAATCGTAAACGACGGAAAAGACGTATTTTTCCTTGCATTCTCCAGCGCACTCAGCCAGTCCTACCAGACAGCTCAGATCGCTGCCGAAGATATTATGACAAAGCACCCTGAATGTACTATCAAGGTTGTTGACTCTACCTGTGCTTCAGGCGGTGAAGGTCTTCTTCTCCATCTTTGCGTTAAAAAACGCAACTCAGGCGTTTCACTTGAAGAGCTTGAAAAGTATGCTGAAAGAATGAAGGGTCACATTGTTCACCTGTTTACAGTTGACAACCTCAACCACCTCCACAGAGGCGGCAGACTCTCAAAGCTTTCCGCTGTAATGGGTACTATCCTTTCAGTTAAGCCTCTTCTTCACGTTGAAAACAGAGGTTCACTTGCTTCGTACGATAAAATCAAGGGCAGAAAGAAATCCCTTGAAACAATGGCAGATCATATGAAGCAGAAATATCTCCCGGGTGAAAATGAAGAAATCTTTATTTTCGACGCTGACTGCTCCGAGGATGCTGAATATCTCGGCAACTGCGTAATGAACCTTATGCCTGACGTAAAGCGTATCAGATACGGTCATATCGGTGCCGTAATCGGTTCTCATACAGGTGCAGGTGCAATTCTTCTTACATTTGTAGGCAAGAACAGAAATCCTATCGAATAATAATCAAGCCGCTTTTGAAGCTATATCAAAAGCGGCTTTTGTTTAAATAAAACGGGGGCAACAATGGAAACGGAGCTTGTTTTTACAGACAGCACAATTATAGGGTATGCCTTGTCGGGAAGTGTTGCGTTTCTGCTTCCGACAGGAATGTTTATAGCCGCAAAATATAAAATGTATGCACGTATCATTCCGCTGATAATAGGTGTGTTTTCGTATTCATTTATTTCGGTTGTAAGAGCAGTTGTGCGGAGTGCGGTAATCAATGAGGATATGGCACGGCATATGATATTCGGCTTTTTTGTGCTGTCGGTTATATCGGGAGTGCTTGAGGAAGTCGGCAGATATGCTGTGTTCAGATGGGCTATTCCGAATTATTACAGAGTAGAGGATGCCTTTTCCTATGGTATCGGTCACGGCGGAATTGAAATTGCGTTTACAACAGGTATTGTCAGTTTCGGCGATATGTTTGACGCAATGAAAATAAACCGTGTGGGACTGGAAAATTTTATAGCTGAAAATTCGGGGAATGCGGCTGAAATTACCGAATGGGTCGCAGCTGAGTATGATTCAGGTATGGGATTGTGCTTTTTTGGTGCGCTGATGTGTTTGTGCGGAATGGTTACGCATATTTCATTGTCGGTGATTGTAATGGCGGCTGTGCATTACGATGACAGCAGAAAGCTGCTTCTTGCGGCTGTGGGGCTTCATACTGCGTCCAATTTTATTGCGCATATATCGAATATGGTTGTTGTGGGTATATTCTATACGGACCTGATATGTGCGGCTGTGCTGTGCTTTATTGCTTATAAGGTCTATAAAAAGTACAGGATGGAGGAGGTCTGTTAGGGAAAACAAAAGGCCTGTCGATAAACTCGACAGGCTGAAAGTACTGTCCTGAAACAGCCCTTTTTGTTTATCTGCCGTAAGCGGCAATTTTCTCAAAATCAAGTGTGCCGCCGAAAATGTCAAGGGCACTTCCTACGGTAAAATTGATTTTTCCTCTGCCAAGCTCATTGAGTATGTCAAGGTCAGCGTATGAGCCGATGCCGCCTGCATAGGTAAGGGTGATTTTACCCCATCCGCCCAGCATTTCGGCAAGACCCTTTTCGATGCCCCGTGCCTTGCCTTCGACATCTACGGCGTGAATAAGAAATTCGTCGCAGTAGGATGAAAACATATCGAGAGTATCCTCGTTAAGCTTGACATCTGTAAACTTCTGCCAGCGGTCGGTTACAATATAGTAGCCGTCCTCTTTTTTTCGGCAGGACAGGTCAAGAACAAGCTTATCCTTGCCCACAGCGTCGGTAAGCTTTTTAAGATTGTCGAAGTTTACGGCACCGTCCTTGAAAACGTAGGATGTGACGATAACGTGTGAAGCGCCTGCGTTGAGGTAATCTGCGGCGTTGTCTGCGTTTATGCCGCCGCCTACCTGAAGGCCGCCGCTGTATGCGGAAAGCGCCCTGAACGCCTGCTGACGGTCAGCCTCGTAAAATTCGGAGCCTGCGGCGTTGAGGATGATAATGTGACCGCCCTTTAAATTGCGGCTTTTGTAAAGCTCGGCGTAAAAGCCTGCGTCGTATTCGGAAACAAAGTTCTCGTCAGCGGCGTTTCCTGCGTCTGCAAGACTGCCGCCCACTATCTGTTTAACCTTTCCGTTGTGTATGTCAATGCAAGGTCTGAAGTTCATTTTAGGATTCTCCGTTCATAAAATATTCAATTTGTAAAAAAAACACCTGTTTAATTATACACTTTTATTAGAAATTTTGCAAATCTTCTTTTAAATATTGACTTTTTGTATAAGAAGGTGTTATAATTTAATATGTATATTGAGCAAATTGTGTACTTTGAACGTATATTACATTTTGTTTTTGATTATATAGACACAAGGAGGAGTTTTATGGAACAGCAAGGTCTGAATTACGGCAGTTACGCCGCATTTAAACAGACGGTCGGCGAGCTTACCGATTGTCTGTACCAGCTTAAGGAATACAGCGAAGATCTTGATCTTAACAATGCCGCAAAATCAATTGCGGATACTATTGAAAAAGTTGCCAATGAGCACTTTGAGGTTGCTATTGTCGGCGAATTCAAACGAGGCAAGAGTACCCTCATCAACGCACTTCTCGGCGAGGAGGTGCTTCCTGCCGACGTTCTCCCTGCGACTGCTACGCTCAACCGTGTTACATACAGCGACAACCCTTACGTTGAGGTTGAGTACAAGAACGGTGCAAGCGAAAGAGTTGACATCGACAAGCTTGCCGATTACGTTACAAAGCTTTCCTTTGAATCGGAAATGAGAGCTGAAACCGTAAAGCAGGCTACCGTTTACTACGCTACCGATTTCTGTAAGAACAACGTTGACATCATCGACACTCCGGGTCTTAATGATGACGAGCAGATGACCAACGTTACACTCTCCATTCTTCCTGAAATCGACGCTGCTGTTTTTGTTATCAGCGCAAACTCTCCTTTCTCACAGTTTGAAAAGGAATTCCTTGAAAAGAAAATGCTTACAAGCGACCTGGGACGTATTATTTTTGCCGTAAACTGCTTCGGTACCTTCTCAAAGGAGGACGAAGACAGAATTGTTGAAACGGTAGAAAAGCGTATCGGCAGCTACGTTATGGAAAAGGCAAAGGCGGTAATGGGTGAGAACTCAAAGGAATTTGCCGTTTACAAGCGTAAGATAGGCAAGCCGAAGGTTATCGGCGTTTACGCAAAGAAAGCGCTTATGGCCAAGGAAAGCGGCGATATGGCTATGCTTGAGGAAAGTAATTTCCCTAAGTTTGAGTCCGTGCTTGAAACTATGCTTACTCAGGAACGAGGCGCTATCACTCTCCAGATTCTTGCAAACAAAATCATCAGCTCAGGCTCCGAGATCATCAACTCCATCGTTATCAGAGAGAACGCTCTTATGATGGAAACCGATGAGTTTATGGATAAATATACCGCAGCTATCGAAGAAATCGACGAGATCCGTACAAAGAAGCGTGCTGAGTTCGTTCGTATCAACGATGCCGCAAACAACGTATTTGAAAGCTTACAGCCTATCCTTGACGGCTATTGGACACAGATCGAAGAGACCGCTATGCAGGTTATCGACGATTATCCTATGTCTGCCGACGACCTCAAGAGAGATAAGCTTAAAATCGTTTACTCCAAGCTTACGGAAAAAATCAAGGAAAACATTGAAAATAAGGCTCAGCTTATCTGTGAGCAGATCCAGAATGAGATCAACATTGCCCTCAGCGACGAAGCTGCAAGACTCCAGTCCTTTGAAGACGAGTTCTTTGCTTCCGTTGCAAGAATTCAGGAAATGTTTGCCGTACCTGCCAAGCACACACGTAACGGCGGTGTTGTTGACCAGATCATCGGTGTTGCTATCGGCAGCGTAGGTACAGGCGGTCTTTTCATCGGCTTCAGAGAAGCAGGCATAAAGGGTGCACTTCTCGGCGGTGCGGCAGGCTTTGCAGGCTTCTACGCAACCTTCTATGCCGCAGTTTACCTTGCAGGCGTCCTGGGCGTTACAGCCGCAGGTCCTGTTACACTGTGCCTTATGGCAATTGCAGGCCTTGCAGGTACATTTACGGGTAAATTCTCCGTAGATAAGCTTCTGGTTCAGGAGCGTATCGACAAGTACAAGGCAGGCTTCAAGAGCTCCGTTCAGAAGCAGTTCCACGAAATGAAGATTTCCAGCGACTTCTCCGAAACAGTACGTCAGCAGGTATTTGCTTCATTCGAAGGACTTAAGAAGAAGATTGAACAGGAAACAGAAATTATCCTTCTTGATACACAGCAGACCCTCGACAGCCTTAATCAGCTTAAGGCTGAAAAGAAATCCATGTCCGACAATGAAAAGGAAAAGCTCCATAACATTGCCGAGTACACGGGCGCTCTGCTTGCAGAAACCTACAATCTGCATCAGAAGCTTACGGATAACGCAGAATAAGCGGTCTGCATAATGTTTAAGGAGGTAGTAACATATGAACAGCGTACTTGATTCATACGCAGGACAAAATCCGCTGCTCGAAATTGATACGGGCTTTGCCGCATACCTCTCCGCACGAACAAGAACCTTCAAGGATCACATTATCGGCGGCAGAATAGACTATGCATTTGATGCGGATTTCTCACTTCGTCAGAAATTCAACACCCATTCGGGCTGGAATAAAATCTATAAAAATCTTGTCACAAACGAGATTCCAAATAAGTTCAAGCGTGTCTTCCAGACCGCAAGCCAGGCAGGTGCTACACAGTACCCCGATGTTTATAAGGCTGCAAAGGACTGCTCCGAGCGTCTTAAAATAAATATGCCTGCGGTTTTCGTAAGAAACTCGGCAAAGCTTGAAATTTACACACTTTCCGCAGAAAATACCGACCCTGCGGTAGTGCTTACAACAGCGCTCTGTGAAGCCTGCACAAAGGAAGAATTACGCTTCCTTATAGGCCGTGAGTGCGGTCATATCCAGAACAACCACTGTATTTACTATATGGCGGCTCCAAGCTTCGGACTTGTTATGGATAATGACATTATCAACCCCGTTGCCGATGAATCGGCAGGTAAAATGTCAGCGGCAATGTTTGACTGGATAACCCTTTCAGACGTAACAGCCGACAGAGCAGGTATCATCTGCTGCGATAATCCGAAGAATTACGCTGAAATTATGGCAAGCGTACACAGTAAGGGGCTCAACGATATTTACAGCCGTACAGGCTGCGGATACGACAGCGAAAGGGTAGCAAAGATGTTTGAAACTCTTCACGTTACCCCTGCAAGAAGCATTAACCTTGATTCATCCTGGAGCAAGCTTGAAAAGAGAGTTTTCGCAGGTATGGAATTCCTTAATTGTGAAGTGCTTTTCAACTGGAGAACCGACATCGACAAGGTTGACGTTCACACAGTTACAAAGCAGGCGCTTGAAGTACGATGCGAGATCATCGTAGGCGCTGACAGCAACAAAAAGGGAGGTGTCTGATGATGGAAGATGTTAGCCTTAATTACGCTGCTGCCGAGCCTGATATTGAGTATATACAGACTTCAATGAGAGCGCTCCTGGCAAACAGCGCAGTATGCCGTATCCTTGGCGAAGAATTCATCGACCACCTCAAGGAATGGGACAAAGCCATTATGAAACGCCGTACCGAGCCGTTTTCACTTGTTGTGCTGGGTGACTTCAAACGCGGCAAGAGTACGATAATCAACGCAATTCTCGGCAAATCCATTGCTCCCGTAAACGTGGCACCTGAAACATTTACCATAAACTCAATCAGCTACGGTGAAAATCCGCTGGCTGAGGCGGTGCTCAAAAACGGTCAGAGAATTACTCTTACAGCCGATGACCTTGTGCGTGAAAAGCTTGAAAAGCTTATGCGTGCTTTCCCTGATTCGCTGGATTATATTGACATAAAGGACAATGCGGAGCTTCTTAAAGAAATCCGTATCGTTGACACTCCTGGTCTTAGCGACCTTGACTGTCTTGATAAACAGGTTCAGGATTATCTTGTAAACGCTGACGCTATTATTTATGTTGCGTCTGCACTTTCGCCCTTCTCCGAATCGGAGCAGCTGTTCCTTGCAAGCCATATCAGACCTATGAGCTTCAGCAAGCTTTACGTGCTTGTAAATATGATAGACGCTATGAATTCCGAGGAGGACGTTGAAAAGATACTTAACCGTGTAAGCGAGCGCTGTGAAATGATATGCCCTCAGGCGTTTGTTTACGGCGTAAGCGGCATCGACGAATACAGACGTAAAATCGGTCTGAACCGTCCCGACATCAAGGGCTTCCAGGAATATTACGAAAACGAGTTCCTTAAATTTGAGATGTCCCTTAAGAGAGAGATCATTCTTCAGAAGGACCTTATCAGAACACAGCGTGTACTTACAATGCTTAATTTGATGCTTAATGATACAGCTGCGAGAATTCATATGATCTACGATATGATCGCAATGGACAAGAAAAAGCTTCAGGACCTTTCTGAGCAGGTAAACAGCGAGTGTGAAACAGTAGCGGATGCGCTGGAGCGTCAGCGTCCCAAGATACTTTTAAGCGTTGTTGAAATGCAGCAGCAGGCTGAACAGTGGATGTACGGCTTCTTCTCAAAGCTCCGTGAGGACATTTACGAGTCAAGAAATACCGCTTCCCCTGAGGATATAGAAAAATATTTCTATCCGTATCTTGTGGATAAGGTTGGTATGGCGTATAAGAAGTGTCTTGACATTCACGCCGAAGCTCTTGATGAAATGATAATCAAAATGGGTAAGGAGCTTTCTCATAAGCTTGGTATCTCGGCACTTGCAGATGACGCTGCTGCTGCTGCGGGTACTGACGAGAACGCTTTCGACAGCCTTAATATGCTTGTAACACAGTCGGTAATGAATGCGGCAGGCGCAGGCGAGGGCGACAGCTTCCCGTCAGAAGCTATGTCTTCATTCAAGAAAATCCTCAAGCGTAAGCGTACAACCGATATTATCGACACGGTTCTTGAAAATTACGACGACATCAGAAACAATACCGTCAAGGACCTCAAGAAGGCGTATAAGGTTATGGAAGAAAATGCAATCCAGACTCTTGACAGCATTTATCAGATGCAGGTTGATACAAGCCGTGACGTGCTTAATCAGGCGCAGGAAATGGCTGAGTATGCAAACAGCGAAGCAATGAAGCAGCATCTCGGAAATGCAGTAACGGTACTGGATGACGCAATGAAGATCCTTAAAAAGTACGGTTGATGATAAAGGCAGGGGGCAACCTCTGCCTTTGATTTTGATAAAAAGGAATAATTTTTACAAAAAGGCTTGACAAAGCGTAATTAACGTGATATAATAATTAAGTCGTTGGAAACAGCGGCTTAATATATATGGAGAGGTGTCCGAGTGGTTTAAGGAGCTGGTCTTGAAAACCAGTGATCTCGCAAGGGACCGTGGGTTCGAATCCCACCCTCTCCGCCAATTATATTTTATATAATTAACCTGCGGAATTACCCAAGTGGTTAAGGGGCTCCCCTGCTAAGGGAGTAGGTCGGGTAACCGGCGCGAGGGTTCAAATCCCTTGTTCCGCGCCAACTAAATCCAAAAACAAATTATCGTACTTATCAAGCGATATACTGTTTTTGGATTTTTTTGTTGAATAACAAAGATAACCTCACAGAATTTGTTTCTGTGAGGTTCTTTGTTTATATGCACTTGACAAACAGACCTGTATGTGGCACAATTAATACAGCGTAACAGGAAAGGACGGCTTGCGGAATGAAAATATGGGAAATGTTAAAAAAATATTCTTATAAAGAGATAGAGAATGCGTTTGTAAATCATTATGGTGACGATCGAAAGCGTGAATGTCACAGCTTGTATAACTGGCTGTCGATAATGGAGCCTGAGGAAAATCCCGAAAGAAAATTGTATGTTTATATCACAGCCTACAATATGCACGGAGATGAGCTTAAAAGCTTCAGTCAGAGCAACCCCGACGTGGATTTTGACGTGAGCGTGTATGAAATGAAAAACGGAAAGAAGATTTCACGCTCAATTGCAGCAACAAGCCATATGGATTTCATCGAATGCGATGTTGACGAAAAAACGATGAAAGACTACTCCTGCGAAAATATCCTTGCTCATTGCTTCTGGGAAATTATAGCGTCGGGTTCGGAGAACAGAAAATAGGTTGTGAATGTCTATAAAAATGAAGTGATTTTTTTGTAGATACCTATGAATTTTTAATTTATGGTAAAAATCTTCGCTGATATTGTTTCTTTTTATTGTATTTCGTGTTAAAATAAAATGTATCTTTTTATGAGGGGAGGCATGAAATATCAATACCATTAAAGAGCTTATCAGCGTTTTTATGGGTAAGGGTGAGGTTGACCACAAGCTTAAATATACCTTTGTGTGCCTTGGATGTATTATAGTTCATGCCTTGCTTTGCGTAGCGTTTATCCTGCTTAAGGTTTACGGAATGGCGGCGTTCAATATTTTCAGCGTTGTCGGATATGTCGTCTGCAGCCACGGTCTGAAGAAGGAAAAATACGAGCCTGCGTTCTTTTACACCTGCATTGAAATTACGGCGCATACCATCCTTGCATCGGTAAATGTAGGGTGGGAGTGTGGCTTTGCGATGTACATAATCGCCTTTGTTCCCGTAACACTTTATATGCAGTTCAATATGGAAAAGACCCTTGAAATAAAGCGGACCTATATGATAGGTATCTATCAGGCGGCGGCATTCGTTTTCTGCCGTATCTACGCACATTTCAACGAGCCGTTCTTTGCAATAGACAGTTCTGTCAGCACGGCGCTCTACGTTTTCAATTCCCTCTGCACATTTATTATGCTGACGCTTTTCTCGGTAATGTTTATGCTGGAGATACGTTCGTCACATATCAGTATGATACTTAAAAATGAAACTCTAAACAGAATGGCAAGCATTGACGCACTGACGGGTCTGCTTAACAGAAGAAGTATGTCTGCGGAGTTCAGCAGGGCGATAGGCTCAAAGGAGAATTTCTCAGTAATTATGTGCGATATTGACGACTTTAAAAAGATTAACGACACCTACGGTCACGACTGCGGCGATATTGTGCTTAAAGAGGTTGCGTCCTCCATAAACAGCTGTCTGCGTGACAAGGATAAGGTAAGCCGCTGGGGCGGTGAGGAGATACTTATTCTCATAAACAATTCCGAGGTTTCGTCTGCGGCGCTTATTGCAGAGCGTATCAGAAAGAAAATCGAGCGAAGCGAGCTTATTTTTGAGGAAAGGACCATTCATTGCACGATTACGGTAGGTGTTGCGGATTTTTCCGAGGGTAAAACTCTGGAGCACACCATCACCATTGCGGACGAAAGGCTTTATCGTGGGAAAACAAGCGGTAAAAACTGTGTTATATCTGAAAATTAAAAGGATTGCTGTAAAAATAAAATACAGCAATCCTTGTTTTTTATTAAACTGTAACGCCCGTTCTTTCGGGAGTGCATAAGGCTGAAAAGTAACCGTCCTCGGAGAGAATGGTGCAGATTTCCTCTGCGGTTTCCCTGTCCCTGAAAATACCGTAAACGGCAGAGCCGCTGCCGCTCATTACGGAGCAAAGAGCACCGCTGCCTATCATAAGACCCTTTATGCGGCGTACTTCGTCAAGGGGGGACACCTTTTCAAAGGCATTTGAGCAGTGTGAAGCGATTTTTTCTATGCCGTAATCGAAAATCGAAACATCAAAATCGCAGTTCAGACTTTCAGCACGGCGGTCGATTTCAGCGTAGGCTTCCTTGGTTGAAATGCCCTCCGTGCCCTTGCCGATGACAATGTAACAATCAGGAAGCGGTTTAAGGGGAGTCATTATTTCACCGATACCTTCGCAAAGCACCGTTCCGCCCTTTATGCAGAAGGGAATGTCTGCACCGACACGGGCTGAAATTTTGCAAAGTTCGTCCTCTGAAAGAGGCTTGCCGTGAATAATGTTCAGAGCGTAAAAAACAGCCGCACCGTCTGCACTTCCTCCTCCCAGACCTGCTTCGGAGGGTATATTTTTTTCTATGTGAATGTTTATTCCGTTGTTGGGAAGTCCTGTTTCAGCGTAAAAAGCCTCTGTCGCCTTGTATACGATATTTCTGCTGTCGCAGGGGATGGAAGGCTCGGTGCAGGAAATTTCAATTGAACCTGCTTTTCCGTTCAGACCTACGGTTACATTATCGTATAAAGAAATACTCTGCATAACGCTTTTCAGCGTATGGTAGCCGTCAGGACGTTTACCTGTGATATGCAGAGTAAGATTGATTTTGGCAGGGGCTTTAACCGTGATTTTATCAGTCAAAGCGGTATCCTCCGTTATTTTTTTAATTCGTCAAGGTAGTCCTTGATTCTTTCAACAGCCGTCATAAGGTGCTTTAATGAGTAAGCGTAGGAAACTCTGATGTGCCCTTCGCCGCAGTCGCCGAAAGCGTCACCCGGTACTACCGCAACCTTATGCTTCATAAGCAGGTCTTCACAGAACTGCTGACTGGTCATACCTGTTGATTTTATGCTTGGGAAAACGTAGAAAGCACCCATCGGCTCAAAGCATTCCAGACCAATTTCGTTAAATGCGTTTACAAGCCAGCGGCGGCGGATGTTGTACTCATTCACCATCTTTTCCACTTCCTTGTCGCAGTTTTCCATAGCTTCAATTGCGGCATACTGTGAAACGGTAGGGGAGCTCATAATTGCGAACTGGTGAATTTTAAGCATCTGCTTTACGATAGGCTCGGGACCCGCAATATAGCCCAGACGCCAGCCTGTCATTGCGTAAGCCTTGGAGAAGCCGTTTACAACAAGAGTACGCTCCTTCATACCTTCAAGCTGAGCGATTGAAGTGTGTTTTCCGCAGTAAGTCAGCTCGGAGTAGATTTCGTCCGAGAGGATCATAAAGTCGGTACCTCTTAAAACAGCGGCGATTTCCTCCAGCTCGTCACGGGTCATTACAGCACCCGTAGGGTTGTTCGGGAAGGGCAGTATAAGAAGCTTTGTCTTGTCGGTGATTTTAGCTTTGAGAGCCTCAGCGGTAAGCTTGAAGTTGTTGTCTATCTTTGTTTCGATAATGACGGGGATGCCGTGCATAAGTTCGATAATAGGCTTGTAGCAGACGAAGCTTGGCTCAACAACGAGAACCTCATCACCGGGGTTGACAAGGGCTCTTATAGCGAGGTCGATAGCTTCTGAGCCGCCTACCGTAATGATTATATCCTTTTCAGGGGTATATTCAAGATTACAGCGTCTTTTGAGGTATTTGCAGATTGAACGGCGAAGCTCGATAAGACCTGCGTTTGCGGTGTAAACAGTTTTACCCTTTTCAAGAGTCTTTATTGCGGTACGGCGGATAGCCCAAGGGGTCTGGAAGTCAGGCTCGCCAACACCGAGAGAGATAACGTCATCCATTGTAGCTGCTATATCAAAAAATTTTCTTATCCCCGACGGCTTCATGCTTTTGCACTTATCCGAAAGAATTTTATCGTAATCTATCATGGGGAAACTAAACTCCTTTCGTCCGACTCCTCGTTGTCGATAAAGATACCCTTTTCCTTGAAGCGCTTAAGGAAGAAGTGGGTAGAAGTAGAAACAATACCATCTATGGTGGAAAGTCTCTGAGCAACAAAAAGTGCGATTTCCTTGTAGTTTGTGCCGCTTATTGTAACAGCAAGGTCAAATGCGCCTGACATAAGGGTAAGGCTTTCAACCTCGTCGTACATCATAATTGTCTTTGCAATATCGTCAAAGCCGCAGTCCGCCTTGGGCGTAACCTTAAGCTCGATGAAGGCAGTCACCCTGTCCTTGTCGGCAAGGTCCTCATTAAGAATGGCTGAATAACCCTTGATGACGCCGTTCTGTTCGTATTCTCTGATTTTTGCTTCAACCTCCGCCTCGGTCATGCCTGTCATGGCGGCGAGTTCCTTGCAGGAAAGTCTGGCGTTCTGCTTGAGAAGCTTTAAAATAGTATCCATAGTTATACCCATCCTTACTTTATAGATTTTGCAGGATTTATCTTTAAACCTTGCAATATTAACAAACAGTATACCACATTTATTCGGAAAAGTCCATAGCAAAATGAATTTTATTTACCCGTCAATTTTAATAAACTGCGGTTTTCTCTCCTTAAAATAACACAGGTGCCTAAAGCCTGCCGCAAGTGCGGTTTCGGCGCCGTCCTTTACGTTTTTGCCCAGATCCTCAACGGTGTGAGCGTCGGAGCCTACTGAAATGATTTCGCCGCCCAGGTCACGGAACAGCTTTACATATTTGAGGGAAGGGAAGGAGTCGCCGTATTTCTGACGGTAGCCCGAGGTGTTTATTTCAATGCCTCTGCCTTTTTCGGCAAGCAGACGTAAGCTTTCAGCGATTACTTCGTCAAAGCGTGTGATGTCAAGGTCAATGCCTGCGTTGCCTTTTATGTAGCGCAGATTATAGGTGAGGTGTCCGAGAACGTCGAATTTTCCCCACTGGCAGAGCTTGTGTATTTCGAGAAAATATCTTTCCGCAAGGGCGTATATTTCATCCTCTGACATTGCACCATAATCAAGAAAAGCAAAATCCTCCGTGCGTGGAAGCTGGTGCATTGAGCCGATAACAAAGTCCAGACGGCTGTCCGAGATGATTTTTTCGGCAATTTCAAAATTGTGGGTAGCCTGTCCCATTTCCGTACCGCAGATTAAATTAAGCCTGCCCTCGTACTTTTCTTTAAGCTTTGTTACGGAAGAAACGGAGTTTTCAAAGTCGTCCCCGAAGTTGTAGTAGGGGTAGGTAGGGTCGTCGGCGTAATGCTCGGCAGAATACCAGCGGTTACATTCGGCGTGGTCGGTCACGGCGTATGCCGCAAGTCCCGTTGCACAGGCTTTTTCAAGCATTTCATTTATATCTGCCTCCGAGTCAACGGAGAATTGAGTGTGTGTATGGCAGTCCATAAGATTCATATTGAAGCTCCTTAATTTCGTGATAAATACATTATATCACATTTTACTGAAAAATGTCATAATAATTCATAAAAAACAGCACAAATTTGTTTGATTTATGCCTTTTATTTTTTGGCAATGTGTGATATAATTAACGATGTATTTTAATATGTATATTACGGTGCAGATTTTTCTGCGTGGTTTGGCTGTATACGCAGTTTTTTTCGGCGTAAAAGCCAAATCAGGAAAGGTAGGTCATTCAAATGAGAGCTGTTATTACTGTTATCGGCAAGGATACCGTTGGAATTCTTACAAAGGTAAGCGGTATCTGCACAGAATACAACGCAAACGTAATCGAGGTTACACAGAGCGTTCTTCAGGATATGTTCGCTATGATAATGCTTGTTGATATTTCCAAGCTCAACAAGAATTTCACAGAGCTTACTGACAGAATGTCCCAGCTTGGCGATGAACTCGGTCTTAAAATTCACACTATGCATGAGGAAATTTTCAACACAATGCACAGCGTATGACTAAGATTCGGCAAAAAATACACTTTAGGAGTTGCTTATGCTTAACGTACATGATATACTTGAAACCATACGAATGATTCAGGACGAGTGTCTTGACATCAGAACAATTACAATGGGTGTCTCCCTGCTTGACTGCATCGACAGCGACATTGACAAGGCCTGTGAAAAGGTTTATGACAAGATCACACGCTGTGCGCAGAACCTTGTAAGAGTAGGCGAGGACATCGAAAAAGAATACGGTATTCCGATTATCAATAAGCGTCTTTCCGTAACGCCTATTGCTATCGTTTCCGCTGCCTGCAATGCAAGCCCCGTTAAGTTTGCTCTTACGATGGAAAAGGCTGCAAAGGCTGTCGGCGTAAACCTTATCGGCGGTTACTCCGCTCTTGTTCAGAAGGGCTTTTCCGCAGGCGACGAAAGACTTATCCGTTCAATCCCTGAGGCTCTTGCATCAACTACCTGCGTTTGTTCTTCCGTAAACATCGGCTCAACAAAGACAGGCATCAACCTTGACGCTTGTAAGCTTATGGGCGGTATTGTAAGAGAGTGCGCTGAAAGAACTGTTGACGACAAGTGCTTCGGTGCGGCAAAGCTTGTTGTATTCTGCAATGCGGTTGACGATAATCCGTTTATGGCAGGCGCTTTCCACGGCGTCGGCGAAACTGACTGTATCATAAACGTAGGCGTATCTGGTCCGGGCGTTGTGCGTTCCGCACTTTCAAAGTACCCTGACGCTGATATTACACAGATTTCCGATATTATCAAGAAGACTGCATACAAGATCACAAGAGTAGGTCAGCTCGTAGGCGTTACAGCTTCAAAGAGACTGGGCGTTCCTTTCGGAATAGTTGACCTTTCACTTGCTCCTACTCCTGCAGTAGGCGACAGCGTTGCACACATCCTTGAAGAGATCGGACTTGAGAGCTGCGGTGCCTGCGGTACAACTGCAACACTTGCTCTTCTCAACGACGCAGTAAAGAAGGGCGGCGTAATGGCATGCTCAAGAATAGGCGGTCTTTCGGGTGCGTTTATCCCTGTTTCCGAGGACGCAGGTATGATCGACGCAGCTGTATGCGGCTCACTGAGCATTGAAAAGCTTGAAGCAATGACAGCAGTATGCTCCGTTGGTCTTGATATGATCGTTGTTCCGGGCGATACACCTGCTGATGTTATTTCAGGTCTTATTGCAGACGAAGCTGCTATCGGTATGGTAAACAGCAAGACTACCGCTGTAAGAGTTATCCCCGCAATCGGTATGAAGGAAGGCGAATTCCTTGATTGGGGCGGTCTTTTCGGCAAGGGTCCCGTTATGAATATCAACAAATATTCACCGTCCAAGTTTATCAACAGGGGCGGTCAGATTCCTGCGCCTCTTCACAGCTTAAAGAACTGATAAAGATGGTACCGAATGCCTGTGCACTTGATGAAAGTGTACGGGTATTCGTCACATATAAATGAATTTTACAAAGGGGTCATAGTCATGGACGATATTATCAGCAGCATTATCGAAATTGACCGCAGTGCAAAGGAAAAGATTGCAGAAGCGGAAAAACAGAAGAAAAAAATCGTTGACGACGCTGCTGCCGAGAGAAAAAATCTTATTGAAGGCAAAATGAAGGAAGCTGATGAGCGTCTTAAGAAGATGGCTGATGATGAACGCCGTCTTGCGGATGAAAGGTTTGCCGAAATCAATAAGAAGTGCGATGAGGGTATCGGAAGGCTTGACGAGATCTACAACAGCAGACACAAGGAATGGGAAGATAAAATTTTCAACGCTGTAATAAGCGGCTAAAGGGACGGTGCCTATGAGAATAAACAACCGCAGACATAATGCCACCGTTGCAAAGATAAGGGCTATGTACGGCAAAAGGCTTTCGGCGGAGGATTACGCTCAGCTTGCCTCCTATGACAGCGTTTCCGAAATTGCGGAGTATCTTAAGAAAAATACCCATTACGGAAAGACGCTTGCGTCGGTGGATACGGTGATGATTCACAGAGGTCTGCTGGAGAGCCTGCTGAGAAGGCATAATTTTGAAACCTATTTCAGGATAACCGATTTTGAAAATATCGGGCGTACCGAGTTTTACAATCATATGATAATAGAGGCGGAGGTAGACGTGATTTTAAGCTGCCTTCGCTATATAAATGCAAAGTCTGATTCGCAGATAACCGAGCTGCCGATTTATATAAACAGATACGCTTCATTTGACCTTATCGAAATTGCAAAGATACGCTCATTTGATGAGCTGCTTGTGTTTCTTAAAAAGACGCCGTATTATGACGTGCTTAAGGATGAGCGTGCCGACGCAAACGGCAGAGTTGATTTTTCGGTGTGCGAAATCAAGCTGAGGACATACCTTATCGGAAGAATTGAGAAGGCGGTTTCGGGCTACGGCAGAAAAGAGGCTGACAGCATAAACTCTATGATACTCACCGACGTTGACCTTATCAACGTTATAAATGCCTACCGTATGACGGCGTTTTTCGGTGAAAATGAAGAGGAAATCGAAAAAATAATGCTCCCCTTCAGCGGAAGACTTTCTGCGGCAAAGCAAAGGGAGATTTACAGTGCTCCCGATGAAGCGGAGTTTATCAGACGTTTCTCAAAAACCTACTACGGCAGGCTTGTTGAAGAAATGGGCTGTAATATGAACGACCTTGAAAGAAATGCAAACCTGCTCCGTCTTAAATATGCGAAGCTTGCGCTTAAAACCTCGTCAAGTGCGGCGGTGAGCGTTTATTCGTTTATGTATCTGAGAGGGATAGAGCTCAGAAATATCATAAGCATAATCGAGGGGGTACGCTACGGTGTGCCTTCAAAAGAGATAGAAGAATTACTTGTCATATAAAAGGGGTGACGTACAGGAATGTCAATAGAAAAAATGGAGTTTGTCAACATTGCGGGACTGACATCGGAGCTTGACCCCGTGCTGGACATACTCAGCGAGTGCGGCTGTTTCCATATGGAGCCTGCCTCAAATCACAGCAGCTCCGACGGCGGCTACGGTACCCTTAAAGAGGAAAATCCATACGTTTCCATACTGAGACTGCTTGGTGAAATATCCTCTGCGGCAAAGATAAAATACGAGGGTGCGGATTACAGCGATATTGAAAATACAGATATGCGTAAGCACGAAAGACATCTTAATGCTTTAAAGAACAGGCTCAACGGTCTTATTGCAGACAGAAAGGCTGCTGAGGAGAAGCTCAAGGCTTACGAAAAGGCACTGGAGCAGGTCAATCACCTGACGGGTCTTGATATTGATATGCAGAAGATTTTTTCCTGTGAATATATAAAGGTACGCTTCGGAAGACTGCCTGCTGACAGCTACGAAAAACTGCCTTACTATGAGGATAAGCTGTTTTATTTTACTCCCTTTACACAGGAAGAAGAGTATTACTGGGGATTTTTCTTTACCCCCGTGTCCTGTGCGGCTGAAACGGATGAGATTTTCGATTCGCTGTACTTTGAGAGAATGAGGATTGCGGATTTTGTTCACGGCAACACCGAGGACGCTCTTACGGAGCTGTCGGCGATGATAGATGAAAACAGGGCGAATTTTGAAAATTATATCCAAGAAATAAACAGCGTCGTGGAAAAGGAAAAGCCGTTCCTTGACAAGCTTTTCTCCCTCTATAAATCACAGCACGATACCTTTGACCTGAGAAGAATGGTTGCCGTGATGGAGGATAAATTCCACATAATCGGCTTTGTTCCGAAAAGTGAATCGGAGCGGTTTATGGATTTGTTTGACGAAATGGAAAGCGTGTCGGTGCTTATGCAGCCTGCGGACGCAAACGGAAAGCTTCAGCCTCCCGTCAAGCTTAAGAACAACAAATTCACACAGCCGTTCTCGATGTTTGTTGAGATGTACGGTCTGCCGTCCTATAACGGCATAAACCCTACGGCTTTTGTTGCGGTGACGTATACTCTGCTGTTCGGAATAATGTTCGGCGACGTGGGACAGGGACTTGTTCTTGCAATAGCGGGAGCGCTGCTGTGGAAGTTTAAAAAGATTGCGCTTGGTCCTATTCTGACAAGAGTGGGCATTTCGGGTGCGGTGTTCGGACTGCTTTACGGAAGCGTGTTCGGATATGAAGAGCTGCTTGACCCTGTGTACGAGTCGCTGGGAATAACCTTCCTGCCGTTTAAGATTATGCACAACGTTGCACCGATACTGGTTGCAGCGATTGCGATAGGTGTGCTGATAATGCTTATCTCGATTATGATAAACATTGTTATGGGCATAAAGAACAAGCACTATGCCGAAGCTCTTTTCGGAAACAACGGTATTGCAGGGCTTATGTTCTTCGGCTCGATACTTTTCGGTGCTGTGGGAACTCTGCTGGGAATGAAGATATTCTCGCCGGTTTATGTGGCGGTGTTTATAATTCTGCCGCTGATAATGATGTTCCTGCGTGAGCCGCTTGCAAACTGGGTGAGAGGAAAAAAATACGAAGCCGAGGGCGGCATAGTTGACTTTATCGCTTCAAACTTCTTTGAGGTGTTTGAGTTCCTGCTGGGTTATGCTACAAACACGCTCTCCTTTGTAAGAATAGGCGGTTTCGTACTTTCCCACGCTTCAATGATGCTGGTTGTAATGGCTCTGGCTGAGCAGGTATCTGCCGCAGCTGTACCGATAGTAATTGTTATAGGCAATATTTTTGTAATGGGCATAGAGGGTCTGCTGGTTGGAATACAGACGCTGAGACTTGAATTCTACGAGATTTTCTCACGCTTCTATTCAGGCGACGGAAGACCGTTTACACCTGTTAAGATAAACTATGATGAAAACATAGAATGATTTTTGGAGGAATATGTTATGCTGTATGTTTTTTTACTTCCCGTGCTGATTGTAGGACTTCTTGCACTTCCTGTGGTTTACGCAATAAAGAAAAAGAAGTCGTTTAAGAGAGCTATTATCGGAAATGTGTGCACATTTCTCGGTGTAATGGTAATGTGTACGGTAGCGGCTCCTTTTGCAATGGACGCTTATGCTGAAGCAGCTGCACCTGCCGCTGCAACGGCTGAAGCTGAAGAAGCTGCATCAGATAACGGTATGGCTTATCTTGCAGCAGCACTTGCAGTAGGTCTTGGCTCAATCGGCGGCGGTATTGCCGTAGCAGCTGCCGCACCTGCCGCTATCGGTGCTGTAAGCGAGGACCCCAAGTCCTTCTCAAAGGCTCTTATCTTCGTTGCTCTTGGAGAAGGCTGTGCACTTTACGGATTTATCGTTGCACTGCTTATGATATTTATTTAAGAGAGGTGTAGGTATGCGTTTCTATCTGATAAGCGACAATGTTGACACACGGATCGGAATGCGTCTTGCGGGAATTGACGGCGTAGTCGTTCACGAGCGTGAGGAAGTAAAGGAAAAGCTTCTTGAGGCTATGGAGGATAAGAACAATGCCGTTATACTTATTACGGAAAAGCTTGTGAATATGTGCAGTGAAACGGTGCACGACCTTAAACTCAACAGAAAATCACCGCTTATTCTTGAAATACCCGACCGTCACTCGACTTCGGATATTACCGAAAATATTTCACGCTATATTGAGTCGGCCATCGGGCTTAAACTCTGATGAAAAGGAGCAGTCAGAATGTTCAGTGATAAAAAGCTGCAGAAGTTTATTTCTGCGGTAAATGAAGATGTAGACGAAAAAATTGCCGCTATGCTTGCAGAAGCGGAGGAAGAAAAGAGCAGGATAATTTCCGAAGCGGAAACAGAGGCCGAGCTTAAGGCGGAAAAATATTTTAACGAGAAAAGCAAAAAGAACGGTACGGGCTTTGTAAAGGAAATTTCTGCGGCTGAGCTTGATATGAAAAGAAAAATTCTCATTCACCGTGACAAGCTTTCGGACAGCATTTTTCAGCAGGTGAAGGAGCGTCTTGCGGAATACAGAAAAACCAATGCTTACGCCGACAGCCTTATCAAAACACTGCTTCTGCTTAATGTAAACGGCAGTGCGGAGGTGCGTCTTTCACCAGATGATATGAAGTATGCCGACGCTCTTAAAAAAGTTGTAAAATCGCCTGATACGGTTTTCTGTGCAGATGAATCAATAAAGCTGGGCGGACTTGCGGTTTACTGTAAGGATAAGGGTATGATAATCGACAAGACCTTTGACCTTGCAATTGAAGAACAAAGACAGGCATTCGTTGCCGCTAACGCCTTTGCGTGATACGCAGGAGGAAACTGATTTGAACACTATATATTCAATTAACGGTCCTGTTGTAAAGGTAAGGGATACCGATGATTTCAGTATGCTTGAAATGGTTTATGCAGGTGAAAACAGGCTTGTAGGCGAGGTTATCTCCATCACAGCCGAGGAAACCACCATTCAGGTCTACGAATCCACAACAGGCCTTAAACCGGGCGAGTCTGTAACGGGAAGCGGTATGCCCGTATCGGCGACTTTAGGCCCCGGAATACTTTCAAATATTTTCGACGGAATTGAGCGTCCCCTTAAAAAGCTGGAGGAGGCAAGCGGTGCGTTTATTTCCGTGGGAAGTGAAGTTCCGCACCTTGATATGGAAAAAAAGTTTGATGTTACAATAAAAGTAAAAACAGGGGATATGCTTGAGGGCGGCGATATTTATGCTGTCTGCCCCGAAACTCCTGTTATCGAGCACAGATGTATGGTGCACCCCGACCTTAAGGGCGAGGTTATATGGACGGCTGAAAACGGCAGCTACAGGGTAAACGATACTGTTGTGAAGCTTAAAAAGGCTGACGGCACAGTTGAGGAGCTTACTCTCTGTCAGAAGTGGCCTATCAAGCAGGCACGTCCCTTTAAAAAGCGTCTGCCCATTGAAAAGCCCCTTATTACGGGACAGCGTGTAATCGACACGATACTGCCTATTGCAAAGGGCGGTACTGCCGCAGTTCCCGGCGGCTTCGGCACAGGCAAGACCATGACCCAGCACCAGCTTGCAAAATGGTGCGACGCAGATATTATCGTTTATATAGGCTGCGGCGAGCGCGGAAACGAAATGACTCAGGTTCTTGAAGAATTTTCCGAGCTTGTAGACCCGAGAACGGGCAAGGCACTTACAGACCGTACCGTGCTTATTGCAAATACGTCAAATATGCCTGTTGCGGCAAGAGAGGCTTCAATTTATACGGGTATCACCCTTGCTGAATATTACCGTGATATGGGTTATCATATTGCAATAATGGCTGACTCAACCTCCAGATGGGCGGAAGCGCTCCGTGAAATCAGCGGACGTCTTGAAGAAATGCCTGCGGAGGAAGGCTTCCCTGCATATCTGCCGTCGAGAATTTCCGAATTCTACGAAAGAGCAGGCTATGTTGAAAGCTTAAACGGTGCGGAAGGCTCTGTTTCGATAATCGGTGCGGTATCACCTCAGGGTTCGGACTTCTCCGAGCCTGTAACACAGAATACAAAGCGTTTTGTACGCTGCTTCTGGGCGCTTGACAAGGCGCTTGCATACGCAAGACATTACCCTGCTATA
Organism: Oscillospiraceae bacterium; assembly: GCA_017408395.1. Classification (GTDB taxonomy): domain Bacteria; phylum Bacillota; class Clostridia; order Oscillospirales; family Ruminococcaceae; genus UMGS363. Next base: position 16,758 of record JAFQUQ010000035.1, on the reverse strand, counting down.
AACTGGAACGACAGCTACTCCGAATATACGGAGGATCTTTCCGATTATTATACTGAAAATGTCGATGAGGATTTCCTTAAATACCGTCTTGAAATTACAAAAATTCTCCACGAGGAAAACAAGCTTATGGAGATCGTAAAGCTTATCGGCTCCGACGTTCTTCCCGAAGACCAGAAGCTTATCATTGAAATTGCAAGAACGGTGCGTGTAGGCTTCCTTCAGCAGAATGCCTACCATAAGGACGATACCTATGTTCCCCTTGAAAAACAGCATCTTATGATGGGGTCTATCCTTAATCTTTACGAGAACTGCAAAAAGGCTGTTGCGGCAGGTGTAAGCACGGCTGCCCTGCTTGAAACGGGACTTTTTGAAAAGGTGATAAAGATCAAATATGACATCCCCAACGACTGCCTTGAAATGTTCAAGCAGCTTGACAAAGAGGTTGAAGAGGGCATAAAGAAAACCATACGGGAGGTAACGTAAAATGAGCTTACAGTATGTAGGATTAAAGGAAATAAACGGACCTCTTGTTGTGCTTGACAACGTTGAAGATGCGGCTTACGACGAGGTAGTTGAGATAAGACTTGACAACGGCGGTACAAGAATAGGCCGTGTTGTTGAAATATCGGGCAAGCGTGTTGTGCTCCAGGTTTTCGAGGGCACGAAAGGTCTGTCCCTTAAAAATACACGCACACGTTTTCTTGGCAAGCCTATGGAAATGCCCCTGTCAACGGAGCTGCTGGGACGTGTTTTCAATGGTGCAGGCCGACCTGTTGACGGACTGGGTGAGATTTTCCCTGAAAAGTATGCCGACATAAACGGTCAGCCTCTTAACCCTGTTTCAAGAACATATCCGAGAAACTATATCAACACGGGTATTTCCTCAATCGACGCTCTGGCTACGCTTATCAGGGGTCAGAAGCTTCCGATTTTTTCAGGCTCGGGTCTTTCCCATAACAAGCTTGCCGTTCAGATAGTACGTCAGGCTAAAATTGCCGAGGACAACGGACAGGGCTTTGCGGTAGTGTTTGCGGCAATGGGCGTAAAGAATGACGTTGCCGATTATTTCCGCAGAAGCTTTGAGGAAAGCGGTGTTCTGCAAAGGGTCGTAATGTTTCTTAATCTTTCAAACGACCCTATAATCGAGAGAATTCTTACTCCGAGATGTGCACTTACGGCGGCGGAGTACCTTGCATTTGAAAAGAATATGCATATCCTTGTTATCCTTACGGATATGACAGCTTATGCGGAAGCGGTGCGAGAGTTTTCATCCTCAAAGGGTGAAATCCCGGGCAGAAAAGGCTATCCGGGCTATCTTTACTCCGACCTTGCTTCAATTTATGAAAGAGCAGGCATCATAAACGATGCACAGGGCTCAATTACACAGATACCGATTTTAACAATGCCTAACGACGATATTACCCACCCTGTACCTGACCTTACGGGTTATATTACAGAGGGTCAGATAGTTCTTGACAGAGGACTGGAGCAGTCGGGAGTATATCCGCCTGTTTCTGTTCTGCCGTCCCTTTCACGACTTATGAAGGACGGTATCGGCGAAGGTTATACAAGAGCAGACCACTCCGCAGTTTCAAACCAGCTGTTTGCTTCCTATGCAAAGGTTATTGACGCAAGAGCACTTGCGTCGGTTATCGGCGAAGATGAACTTTCCGAGCTTGATAAGAGCTATATGCACTTCGGAAGAATGTTTGAGAAATATTTTGTTGCGCAGAGGGATGACGACAACCGACGCATTGAGGAAACCCTTGACCTCGGCTGGAATCTGCTTTCGCTGCTGCCTGAATCTGCACTTGAACGTGTTGACGAGCAGCTGCTTAAAGAGAAGTACAATCCATCCGCAGCGGAGCTGTTTGAGTGATAAGGGGGCGTTTTTATGGCTGAACAGGTTTTTCCTACCAAGGGCAACCTGCTTAATGCACAGAAGTCCCTTGCGCTTGCACGGCTTGGGTATGAGCTTCTTGATAAAAAGCGCAACATTCTCATAAGGGAACTTATGGGAATGGTGGATAAGGCAAAGGAGCTGAGAGGAACTATCGACAGCACCTATGCCGAAGCGTATCAGGCGTTGCAGAGGGCGAATATTACCCACGGTCTTGTTGAAAATATTGCAGACGGTATGCCCGTTGAAGAGGGTATCACCGTTTCGTACAGAAGCGTAATGGGGTGTGAGCTTCCGAAGCTTGCAATGCCCGAAAAGAAGCTTAAGCTTGATTACGGCTTCAAACACACTGACATAAACATTGACAAGGCATATATAAGCTTTGAAAAGGTAAAGCGTATGACGGTCAAGCTGGCGGAGGTTGAAAACAACGTGTACCGTCTTACCAATGCTATACGCAAGACCCAGACCAGAGCGAATGCGCTTAAGAATATTGTAATTCCCAGATATGAGGGCATAGTAAAATTTATTTCGGACAGCCTTGAAGAGAAGGAGCGTGAAGAATTCTCACGAATGAAGGTCATCAAGGCACAGAAGACAAATAAAAAGTATCGGATTAAACGATGACGGATGTCAAATTTAAAGGTCGGGTCATTCTGAAATGACCCGACCTGATTTTTATGAAAAGAACAGCCGCACAGTGAGCACGCTGAAAATAAATCCCGCAAAATCGGCAGTAAGCGCAGGAACAAGGGTATGACGTGTTTTCCTGATGTTTGTCGCACCGCAGTAAAGGGCGATTGTGTAAAAAGTGGTTTCGGTTGAGCCGAGAATTACGCTTGCAACACGTCCTGCAAAGCTGTCGGGATGAACGTCTTCAAGGATGCTTTCAAACACCGCAAGAGCACCGCTTCCCGAAACGGGACGTATTACCGCAAGAGGAAGACATTCATCGGGAAATCCCAGAAAATCCGTTATCGGCGACAGGAAATCTGCGATGATGTCCATTGCCCCCGACGCCTTGAACATTCCTATTGCAGTAAGCATTGCAATGAGGGTGGGGAGTATCTCGATCCCGGTTCTGAGGTTGCTTTTTGCCCCTGCCGTAAATTCTTCAAAGACCTTTACCTTTTTTAAACAGCCGTAAAGAATTACAAGAGCAATGAAAACAGGTATGATAAGGTCGGTCAATCCGTCACCTCTTTCAGTTTGCCGCAGCTTAAAGCAGAGGTGCAGTTCAGCGCCTTTGCGGCAATAAGTCCCGACAAAAGAGCCAGCACCGATGTTACAAGCACACAGGTGAGAATGTCCATCGGAAACTGTGCCCCGTGCTTAAGCCGCAGAGAAGCGGCAGTTGACGGTATAAGCGTAAGGGACGAGGTGTTCAGCAGGATAAAGATTATCATATTGTCAGTAATGATGCCGTTTGCTTTTTCTTCCCTTTCAAGAGCGCGCATCGCTTCAATTCCGAGGGGAGTTGCGGCATTTCCAAGCCCCAGAATGTTTGCCGTAACGTTAAGGCAGACAGCGTGGAAGGCTGTGCCGTCAAGGTCAAGATTTTTAAAAAGAAGCTTTGCCGCAGGTCGGAAGATAACAGCAACCTTTTCGGTGACACCCGATTTTTCGGCAATCTGCATTATTCCTCCCCACATACACATTCCGCCTATGAGGTAAATGAAAAGCTCTACCGCTTCAACGCAGGAGTTCAGTGCCGCCTCCGCTACGGCAGAAATGTTCCCCGTGACAATTCCGCAGATCACGGAAATTATCACGGCAGCGGCAAAAAATTTATTCATCATAAAATGGCAGTCTCCTTATGAAATAATGAACTGAATTGTCAACTGTATCTGTAAACAGTTTACAAATGCAGTCTTACATTAAATTCTTTATATGGCAGTAAATTACTGTGAATAACACGAATTGCAACCTTTAAGGCAAATTTGACCGCATTTCAAGTAAACGTTTAACCCTTTAAATCGGCAATTTACACACTAAATTTTACAAAAAAACACAAAAACTTCATAAACTCCCTTGACAAATAAATACAGGATATGATATAATAAGCTAAAATAAATCCTATGGAGGTTATGAGAAATGAAAGCAACAGGTATTACAAGAAAGATTGACGAACTCGGCAGAATCGTTCTCCCTATCGAACTTCGCCGCGGCCTTGACATCGGTGAAAAGGACGCTCTCGAAATTTATGTAGAGGACGAAAAGATCATTCTTAAGAAGTACAAGCAGTCCTGCGCATTCTGCGGAAACGACGAAAACATCATCGAATTCAAGAGCAAGTATGTATGTGCTGACTGCATTGCACAGCTCAAGAAGTAATTTTTATATTACATAATATATGGCAGTATTGTCATATATATGCTGATGTATCGGACTTTTTTAATATTTCAGCTTGATTAAGTCCCTTGCGTTTTCTGCAAGGGACTAAATTTTGTTTGGAAAGGGGAGATGGTGAATGGTATTCGTAAAAACCGAGGACCTGGCGGCAGGTATGTGCATTGCAAGAAATATCAACTTTTATGACAGCTCAAACAAAACCGCACAGACCTTTGAAGCAGGACGAAAGCTGACGGATGTTGCAATAACACAGCTGAGAACCTCAAATGTGGACGGTGTTTATGTTGATACCGTAAAAAGTGAAGTCAGAATGATTTCTTCCATCAACCAGCAGATACGCTCCGAGGCGATCAGCGGTATCCACAGCCTTGCGGATAACTTTATGAACAGCGAAAAGGGTGTACAGAAGGGCGACGTTGAAAGCATAAGCAATACCGCACAGAACCTTATTGACAGCCTTTCCTCACATAAGGATATCCTTGTAAATATTGCCGATATTAAAATGTACGACGACTACACCTATCATCACAGCTTAAGCGTTGCCATAATGGCGCTTGCAATAGGCATTGAGCTTGGTTTCCCCAATAATATGCTTAATGAGCTGGGAGTTGCGGGACTTCTTCACGACGTCGGAAAGGTTTCCGTGCCGATTGAAATAATCACAAAGCCGGGTCGTCTTACAAAGGAAGAGTTTGAAGTGGTAAGAATGCACCCCGTTTATGCCGCACAGCATCTTAAGGAGCGCAATCTTGTCAACGACAATATTTTCAAGGGTATCATTCAGCACCACGAAAAAATGGACGGTACAGGCTATCCCTACAAGCTTTCGGGCAAGCAGATACATCCGTATGCAAGAATTCTTGCGGTTGCCGATGTTTACGACGCACTTACGTCAAACCGACCCTATCGTATCCCAAATCCGCCGAATGAAGCGATTGAGTTTATTATGGCAGGCAATGAAACGCATTTTGACGAGCAGATAATCAGAGCGTTTCTGCGTAAGGTTGCGCCGTTTCCTGTGGGTGCAAAGGTCAAGCTTTCCAACGGAGAGAATGCCACCGTGCTTAAAAATTACCCCGACGCACCGCTTCGTCCCATGGTTTCGGTTACTGACTCAGCCAAGTGCTATAATCTTTATATGGACACCACATATCATAACATTGTAATCACGGGACTTCTTGAAAACAAGGACAATATGCGACTTATCAATATGTAAAAATCCGCAGAATTTCTGCGGATTTTTTGCGTTATTTTCCGATACACTAAACTATCAGCCGACAGATAATTTCGTTTGAAACAAGACATCCCTCCGCCGTAAGCATAAGACGGCTGCCGTCACGCTTCATAAGTCCTGCATTAATAAGCGGTTTTGCACGGTTTGAAATTTCATCGCCGCCGCTGATTTTATCAAGGTCAAGTCCCTCTTTTGTAAGACGAAGGGAAAGCATAGTCTGCTCCTCGTAATCTCCTCCGTTTTCTTCCGTAACAAGCTCCGTCTGGGTTTCCTGTGAAATGAACTGCTGTAAATTTTTCGGGCAGGCACGTCTTACACCGTCAATAAATGAATGTGCGGATGGACCTATGCCGTAATACTCCTCACAGCGCCAGTATTTCAGATTATGCCGTGACTCAAAGCCGTCCTTTGCAAAGTTTGAGATTTCATACTGTTCAAAGCCGTTTTCTGCAAGCTTTTTTACAGCAAAAAGGTACATATCAGCGGTTTCGTCCTCATCGGGAAGAAGCGGAAGAATGCTGTCGTTTCTGCCGTAAGGGGTATCAGGCTCGATTTTGAGCATATAAGCGGAAACGTGGGTAAGTGGCAGTTTGACCAGCTTTTCAAGGGTATTTCCCAGGGAATACATAGTCTGATTTGCTGTACAGAGCATAAGGTCTGCGGAAATATTGCGGAAGCCTGCTTCATAAGCAAGTTGAACGGCATTTACAGCGGTCTGTGAATCGTGGATACGTCCCAGCATTTTAAGCTCACCGTCGTCAAGGGACTGTATGCCGAAAGAAATACGGTTTACCCCTGCTGAAAGAATATCACGGAGATATTTTTCCGTGACGGTGTTTGGATTGCATTCCATTGTAATTTCCGCACCATCTGCAATTTTTACAGCAGAAAGTATATTTTCGATTTGTTTTGCTGTAAGCAGAGAGGGTGTGCCGCCGCCGAAATATACGGTATCAGCGTAACAATTGCGTTGATTAATGTTGCGTATGACAGCTTCCGTGTAGGGCTGTGTAAGGGTCAGATCCGTTTCCGAGTAAAAATCGCAGTAAGGGCATTTTCTCACGCAGAAAGGGACGTGGATGTATAAGCCTTTGGGTATCATAATACCTCCGTATAATTCGTAATTCTTAATTCGTAATGCGTAATTATTACGGTATAATTATATCATTGTAAAATCATCAAGTCAACAAAAATGCCGTCCTCATAGAGAACGGCATAAAATTTATGCATTGATTATTCATCAAGCTTAAGCACAGCCATAAATGCTTCCTGAGGCACTTCAACCGTACCAAGCTGACGCATACGTTTCTTACCTTCTTTCTGCTTTTCAAGCAGCTTTTTCTTACGGGTAATGTCACCGCCGTAGCACTTGGCAAGTACGTCCTTACGCATAGCCTTTACGGTTTCTCTTGCGATGACCTTGCCGCCCACAGCAGCCTGGATAGGAATTTCAAACAGCTGACGGGGGATGTTGTCCTTAAGCTTTTCCGCAATACGTCTTGCACGCTTATAAGCGTTGTCGGCGTGAACGATAAAGGAAAGTGCGTCCACAACGTCACCGTTAAGGAGAATGTCAAGCTTGACAAGCTTTGAGGGAACGTAGCCCATCATTTCGTAGTCAAAGGAAGCGTAACCCTTGGTGCGTGATTTTAAAGCGTCAAAGAAGTCGTAGACGATTTCGTTGAGTGGGAGCTCGTAGTGAAGCTCAACTCTTGAAGCGTCGAGGTACTTCATATCCTTGAAAATGCCTCGTCTTTCCTGACACAGCTCCATAATGTTTCCTGTAAAATCGGTAGGCGCAAGGATAGAAGCTTTAACCATAGGCTCTTCCGCAGAAGCGATAACAGCAGGGTCAGGATAGTTTGTAGGGTTATCAATGAAAACAGTTTCGCCGTTTGTAAGCTTTACTTTATAAATTACAGACGGTGCAGTTGTGATAAGGTCAAGGTTATATTCACGTTCAAGACGCTCCTGAATAATTTCCATATGGAGAAGACCGAGGAAGCCGCAGCGGAAGCCGAAGCCGAGAGCAACGGAGGTTTCAGGCTGGAATGAAAGTGAAGCGTCGTTAAGCTGAAGCTTGTCAAGTGCGTCACGGAGGTCGCCGTATTTTGCACCGTCAGCAGGATAAACGCCGCTGAATACCATCGGGTTTACTTCACGGTAGCCGGGTAGAGCGTTGTCGCAGGGATTTTCAGCGTCAGTAACGGTATCGCCGACTTTGGTGTCGCCGATGGATTTGATTGAAGCTGTAATGTAGCCAACCTCGCCTGCCTTGAGCACGCCTGCGTTTACAAGGTCGGTAGCGCCCATATAGCCTGTTTCAACAACGTCAAATTCAGCACCCGTTGCCATAAGACGGATTTTCTGACCGATCCTGATTTCGCCGTCAATGACTCTTACGTAAATAATAACGCCCTTGTAGCTGTCGTAGAAGCAGTCGAAGATAAGCGCCTTCAGAGGAGCGTCAATATCACCGTGAGGAGCAGGAATATCCGTTACAACACGTTCAAGTACCTCTGCAATGTTTGTACCCATTTTAGCGGAGATACGTGGAGAGTCCATTGCAGGGATGCCGATTATATTTTCAACCTCGTCAGCAACTCTTTCAGGGTCGGCGGAGGGCAGGTCGATTTTGTTGATTACGGGCATAACTTCAAGGTCGTTTTCGATTGCAAGGTAGGTGTTTGCAAGGGTCTGTGCCTCGATACCCTGTGAAGCGTCAACGATAAGGATAGCACCCTCACAGGCAACAAGTGAACGTGAAACTTCGTAGTTGAAGTCAACGTGGCCGGGGGTGTCGATAAGGTTGAAAACGTAGTCCTTACCGTCCGTTGCGGTATAATTAAGACGTACCGCACGTGCTTTTATGGTAATGCCTCTTTCACGCTCAATGTCCATATTATCCAGAAGCTGTTCTTCCATATCACGCTTTGCAACGGTGGAGGTAAGCTCTAAAATACGGTCTGCCAGCGTGGATTTACCGTGGTCAATGTGGGCAATAATGCAGAAATTTCTGATATTATCCTGATTGTATGACAAGAAAACACATCCTTTAAAACTCAATAATCCTAAATATTATACCACATCTGCTGTGATTTGTAAATATTTTTTTGCGAGAAATAAAGGTGTATTCTGTCTTAAACCTTCCGTGCAAGGATTTTGACATTGAGAACGCTGTCCCTTAAAAGGGAGCTGTCCTCGGAGAGAAGCTCATCATAAATTTCGGGACAGTCACGGCGGACGACTTTGTTTATGTCGTAAACATCGCAGTTGTTGTACCATACCGCCGTTGAGTAGGCGCTTATCACCGCATCCTTGATATTTTCGCAGACCTTTCTGATGAGCCGTTCCTCGTCAAGACGGCGGCTGTTTTCGGTGATACGTATGTCGGCGTGGATGACAGCGTTTATTTCAAGCCTGCCGTTATTTAAGGAAGCGGTCTTTTTACAGTCCGAAGCTGTAACGGAAGCGGCGGCAGGACTGCCGTTTATGCTGACAGGAACGGTGATTTCGGTGTCATCCGGGAATATGTCCTTAAGGATGATCATTCCGTAAAGCTCGCTTTCGGGGATGGTGCCGTGGGTACCGTATCTGTCGGTAAAAATTCCGCCGCTGAAATAAACATTTTCCTTTTCCGCATAAACTGTGGGCAGGACGGCGGCACAGCCTGCAAGACCCGTGCTTTCCGCAACCGAGGCAACGGAGGTGTAAAAGGCTTTGCCGCTGTTTACGGCGGAGTCCATAATGCTGATAAGCCTGTCTGCGGAGAAGAGTCCCTCGGTCATAAAGGTGTCGGTGACAGCGGAAGGGGTGTCGCTGTAAACCACGGGGCAGGACGGTGAAACGCTTCCGAAGGATGAGTTGCTGTAAAGTACGGCAAGCTCGTCGGAAGGGTCGTCAAGACCGCCGCCGAGAACAAGTAGCTTGGTGTGGCCTGTGAAAAGGGATTTTCCTGTTTTAAGCTCAGCGTCGGAAAGAGCTTCCGTAACGGTAGTACCCCTGCCGTTTGCTGAGTCGGAGTTTGCCTTGGAAATATCGGGGTTGCCGTCGCTGCTTTCGGGCTTGTAGAACTGTAAGCTTACGTTGTAGTTGTCAGCCGTTTTTTCAATGCCTATGACCTGCACGAAAGCCCTTTTGTTTACTTCCTCGCCCACGGAACAGCCGCCCAGAAAAAGCGTAAAAATCAAAGCCGCCGTCAGCTTTTTAATCAACTGCACCGCCTCCTTTTTTTCGTAAAATAAGATAAGCCGCAAGGGGAATGAGTCCCGTAAAAACCGTCACGGCAAAGCCGCCGCAGATATAGCCTGCAAGTCTTGCAAAATCGTAATCCGCATAAATTGACAGTGCCGAGATCAGAAACACAGCCGCCCCTGCAACAGGGCTTGCAAATTTAAGCTTCGGTGCAATTTCGCAGGCAAGTCCTGCGGTTATGCGGATAAAAAGCGACACGCTTATTACCGCCGCAAGGGTCCACAGAATAAGATAAAGTGAGTCGTTCCGCTGGAAAAGCCGTGTTTCGCTGTAAGAGCCGACCTCCATAAAAGGATAGTCCGTCAGCTGAGCATATCCCCCCAGAATACCCGTAACAAGCGACATTATCAGCGCTGTAAGAACAAGCTTTGCCGCAAGCAGACCGTACAATCCCTTACGGCAGGGCTTATCGGTATTTTTAATGAGAAATGCCGCCGCAGTAATCTCACAGTTCCGTGCAAGGTCGTCCGTTACCGCTTTCCACAGGCTGTTGTCAGGGCTATCGGAATAAAAATTAAGGGTGCTGAAATTTCCGAAGGACGCCGCCGTCATTAAAATTATGGTAAGCACAAAGAATATCAGCACAAACGCACCGCTTCTTGCAAGCCCCTCAATGCCGCAGTAGGCACAGTAAACACACGCCGCCGCAAATACCGCAAGCATTACTGCCGCACCTGCACCGTAAAAAAATCTGCTCCTTAAAAACTCCATAAAGTGTATTGTGCAGTTTACGGAATGTGCAAGGAAGAATATCAGATATAAAGCGGCGGCAATGATACCTGCCGCCTTGTTTTTATCCTTAATTGCGGCGGTGACGGTAGTGTCGGGGCAAAGCCTGCTGAACAGAATTACAGGTATAACAAGCACCGCCTGAATTGCCGTTGAAATCAGCATCGCCGTTATCTGTGACGTGAATGCATACCCCTCCGAAGCAAGGGGAACAAAGGTCATCAGCGTAAAGATACGGCATATAAGAAGCAGTATAAGAAACTGTTTACAGCTTATTTTTGCAGTCAAGCTCGATCCTCCTCATGGGAAATGTGAACGCCCGTAAGTCTTTCTATCCATGCGGGCTTGCCGCCCATCTGTTTAAAGCCTGTACGTGTCAGAACGTCACGCATTGAACGTGGTGTAAAGGGTGACAGGGGCGATGTGACAGGCGCACCGCTGCTTTCAAGCGAGCAGATGTTTACAAGCATAACAGCCGCAGTCAGAGCAACGCCGTAAAGTCCAAGCAGACCGCCCGTTATTACCGTAATAAACCGCAGTACAGTCACAGGCTGATTAAGGGACGGCACAACAAAGGACGCTGTAACGGAAATTGCGCACACAAGCAGCATAGGGTTTGAAATAATACCTGCCGCAACAGCAGCGTCGCCGATAATAAGGCCGCCCACTATGGAAACCGCACCGCCCACGCTTTTAGGCAGACGTACCCCCGCTTCACGGATTATCTCGTAAAACACAAGCACAAACAGAGCTTCAAGCACCAGCGGAAGGGGAGTCAGCTCCTCTGCTTCCGCAAGGGTAACAAGGAGAGTGTGATTGAAAAGTTCGGGATGAAATGTTACCGTTGAAACGTAAAAGGCAGGCAGGAACACCGCCGCAAAAAATGCAAGGTATCGTATCCAGCGTACAAAGGTCGTGTAATAAGGACGGAAGGCGTAATCATCAAGGGTCTGGAAATTCTCTATAAAAAGTGCAGGCAGTACAAGCGCAAAGGGTGTGCCGTCAATAAGCACGCCTACCCTTCCTTCAAGGATTTTTGCACAGAATACGTCGGGACGCTCCGTTACGGAAACGCCCGAAAAAAACGAAAGCTTGGTGTCGTTGAGAAAAGGCTCAACATAACCGCTTGAAAGGATGGCTTCAATATCCATATCCTTAAGCTTGCGTCTGACCTTTTCAACGAAGCTTTTCGGCACTCTGTCCGCCATATATGCGACTACCACGTCAACGCTGCTGATTTTGGTTACGGAGAAAAGGCTGAAACGCATAAAAGGGGATTTTATGCGCCGTCTTACAAGGGACATATTTGACCTTACTATTTCAACAAAGCCGTCGTGTGAGCCGTAGATATTTCCTTCACTTGAAGGCTCCTGCACCCCTCTTGAAGCGTAGCCCTGAACGCCCATTCCCAGAGCAGAATCCATCCCGTCCACAAGAATAAGCGCAAATCCGCTCATAAGCCGCTGGATAAGGTCGCCGTAAAAAATCAGAACAGGACGGTCTATTCCAAGAAGCATACGGCTGTTGAAATGCTTGAACAGCTGTGGAGGAGTTACATCATCGGGAAGCTTTACAGCAGTAAGAGGATTAAGGATAAGCTTGGAGATAACATCGGTGGAAACCATACCTTCAAGGCAGAGCAGGCTGCATTTTATTCCCGAAACTTCAAAGTCGTTGACACGAAGGTCAGAGGTATTGTTTAAAATACGGCGTATGTTTAAAATGTTCTCATCAAGGGATTGAGAAAGGGGCAGATTTTTATAATTATAACCGTCAGGCGTCACAGTAGCCCTCCTTTTTGTTTACTGCTGATATTATGCACAGGGAATTTTAATTTAATTCAAGGAATAACCAAAGATTTATGCAGCAAAATAGAAGCAGATAAAAAACGGAGGAAACTTTTATGACAGTGGTTTTTATAAGGGCGGTTATATTGTATCTGCTGCTGCTTGCGGCGGTAAGATTTATGGGCAAGCATCAGATAGGGGAGCTTCAGCCTTCAGAGCTTGCGGTGACGATACTTATTTCAAACATTGCGACTCTGCCTGTTGAGGATACGGGTATGCCGCTGTTTACGGGGATAATTCCTGTGCTGACCCTTGCCTGCCTTGATGTAGTTATGTCCTGCATAGGCGTAAAATCAAGGACGGTGCGTAATCTAACGGGAGGAAAGCCCGTGGTTATCGTAAGCAACGGCAGGATAGACCAGAAGAAAATGCGTGACCTGCGGTTTACGGTGGATGACCTTATTGAAGCAATGCACAGCTTAAGCATTTTTGACATAAGCGAGGTGCAGTACGCAGTTGTTGAAACCACGGGTACAATTTCAATCTATCAGAAATACGAGTACCGAAACGTTACCAACAAGGATATGAGGCTTCACGGAAAAAGCATTGACCCGCCCGAAATTATCATAGAGGACGGCTCTGTTATTGAAGAAAATTTAAAGCGTACAGGCATTGATATGAGCAGGGTAAACGACATTCTTAAAAAAGAAAAAACCATTGCAAAGGACATTTTCCTTATGACAATGGATTCGGAGGGGACATATTCGGTTGTAAGAAAGGAACGGAGCAGGAGGGAGAAAAAATGATAAAGCGTCTTATTGCGGCGGTATCAGTTCTGCTGGGGATACTAGCCTATTCAGCATTTGCGGCACTTACAATAAGGAATGAGAGCAGGTATATTATTTCCCTGCTTGATGAGGTAAAAGCGTACAGCGAGAATGATGATATGGCAGCTGCGGAAGAAAAGGCGGCGGAGCTTGAAAAGGAGTGGTTCAGCTATCGGAGCAGGATGTCATTTATGGTGCGTGAGGAAAAGCTTAACGAGCTTAATGTGACCATTGCAAAAATACGTCCTTACAGCGAGGAAGCAAACGACGAGCTTGAAGCTGAAATAAGCAACGCACGCCGTCAGCTTGAAATCCTGTACAGAGAGGAGCTGCCTCTTGCGGCTAATATTTTCTGAAAAAAATTATAACGGGCGGATAATATCCGCCCGTGAACCTGTCGATGAACCCGACAGGCTAATGAAAAATGAAAAAAGAATAATGAATATTGAATAATTAAGGAGTCCGCTTTGCGGACATTATTAATATTATTGCCGAAGGCAATTCCATAATTTTTCATTATTCATTATTCAATATTCACTATTCATTGTCGAAAAGACTTTTTCGACGGACTGACGGGCGGATAATATCCGCCCGTTCGGTTTTTATTTTTTCTTAAGGTCAACGCAGGCAACGATAAGCTCGTTGTTGGTGTTGTAGAAATGTGAGGAGATAGTCTTGCAGTTGTTGCCTGTTGCGCTGGAAATGTACCAGCCTGAAATGAAGGGGTCTTCAATCTGCTCCTTTATGGCATAGAAATAATTTTTTATGTCGTGGTTAACGCCCTTTGGAGCAGGTGCGTAGCCTTCTGAAATGACCGTGTCGGGACCTGTTACCGTGTCTGTGATCTGAAAGCCCCTGCTGTCAATAAGGAAGGCACACTCTATTTCGCTGTGCTGTGAAACGTATCTGCTGAGTTCATCATCGTATTTTTCGGGAGAAACACCCGTCAGATGATTTACAAGGTCGTAAATTATACGCTTGTAGGTTTCAATTTTTACCGTTGCAACGGTAGGGTTGTTCTTCATACTTAAATTAAGGCGCATTGCAGCGTCCTCAAGTTTAAGGCGTACATCATTTGAGAATATGTAATTGAACTGTTCGGGCTTTGAGAAATAGAAGCCCTGGAAATAGTCCACGCCCATAAGCATACAGGTCACGACCTCGTCAACGGTCTCAACGCCCTGTGCAATGGTCATAGCTCCTATTTTCTGTGCTGTCTGGATAATCGACTTGAACACCTGCTGGTTGTAGGTGTTGGACTCGATATTTGAAACGATAGCCTTGTCGATTTTGATGATGTCGGGGTTTATGAGCATAAGACGGTTAATGGTATCGGGACCGCTTCCAACGTTATCAAGGGCGATAAGGAAGCCCTTTGAACGGTAGAAGTTTACGAACATAAGCAGGTTGTAGCTGTCCTTTACATAGGACTCGTTAAGCTCGATTACGATATTTCCCGGGGCGATGTTGTGTTCCTCGGCAGTCCTGAGGAACTCGCCGTTTCCTGCTTCAATATCATTGAGCACGGATGTCTCAAAGTTTACAAAAAGGGTAGGTGCAGCAGTTTCGTGGGTAAAAGCCTTCATAGCCTTTTCACGGCAGAGACGGTCAACGTGAAGGGTGCTGCCGTTTTCGCCTGCGTATCTGAAAAGGAAATAAGGAGAAACCGTTTCGCCCTGATAAGCGCCTCTTGCGAGAGCCTCCAGACCGATAATTTTTTTCGTATTAAGGGAGATAATAGGCTGAAATTCCACGAAAATGCTTTCGTTTTCTATTACTTCACGAACAATGTCCGCAGTTATATTCATATCAAGTTCTCCTGAAATTTATTTGTTCATCATTGAGTTTAGCCTGTCATAAACGGAATACAGCTTCTGCACACCGTTTTCAAGGAAGAAATAGTGTGAAATGTAGGGAATAAGAAGTGCCAGCATAAGCAGGCAGACTATCAGAAAGCCTGAGATCTGCGAAACGAAGAAAATTATCAGGCTCAGAAAAAGCAGAATTGCAAACAGCACGGTAACTATAAGATGGATAAATCTTTCGTGCTGCATAAAAGAAATTTTAAGCAGAAGCTCTTCACGGAGCAGGGGAAGGTCAGCGTTTTCGTTTTCAAGCTGTTCAAGTATATATTTAGTAAATTCTGTGAAATATTTACGCAATTTAACCAACTCCGTTCCATAAATAATCTTAGTTTATATACATTATAACACAAATCAAAAAATATTTCAACACCAAAAGCAAACTTATCCGAAACTTATCCGATACCTCTTGAAAAATGGGGAAAAGTGTGGCATAATAAGTAACGAGCCTGTCGATAAACTCGACAGGCTAATGAAAAATGAAAAAAGAATAATGAATAATGAATAGGTAAGGTGTCCGCTTTGCGGACATTTTTGATATTATTGCTGAAGGCAATTCCATAATTATTCATTATTCAATATTCACTATTCATTGTCGAAAGGATTTTTCGACAGACTGTAACATAATTGTATTCGGGAGAAAAAATATGAAAAAAATAATGACTTTTATAAACGGCTTCTGTATGGCGCTTGCCGACAGCGTGCCCGGAGTTTCGGGCGGAACGGTTGCGTTCCTTATGGGCTTTTACGACGACTTTATAAACTCAATAAACGACCTTATCTCAGGCACAAAGGATGAGCGCAAGAAAGCGTTTTTCTACCTTGTAAACCTCGGTATAGGCTGGGTAATAAGCTTCGGACTTGCGGTGGTGATACTTGCAAACCTGTTTGAGAAGCATATTTACAGCGTATCGTCGCTTTTTATGGGATTTATAATTTTTGCGATACCCGTCGTGATTATGGAAGAAAAGCAGTGCCTTAAGGAAAAGTGGAAATTCTGCTTTATGACGCTGATAGGTGCGGCGGTGGTTTCGCTGATAACTTACTTTAACCCTGTCGGCGGCGGAAATTCAATGGATTTAAATGACCCAAGCCTGCTTATGTACCTGTACATTTTTGCGGCAGGAGCGATTGCAATTTGCGCAATGGTACTCCCCGGAATTTCAGGCTCGACTCTGCTGCTTATTTTCGGATTATACCTGCCTATCATAACAGGCATAAAGGATTTCCTGCACTTAGATTTCCACGCTTTCCCCGTACTTGTTGCATTTGGTCTGGGTGTAATAACGGGTGCGGTCTCGACTATAAAGCTTATCCGTATGGCGCTTAAAAAGTTCAGGGGCGGTATGATTTACCTTATTATCGGTCTTATGCTGGGGTCGATTTATTCTATCGTAATGGGTCCTGCAACTCTTGATACCCCTCAGCCTGCAATGACCTTTGACACATTCAGCATTGTATTTTTCCTTATAGGCGGTGCGGTGATTGTTGGTATGCAGTTTATGAAAAAGCTTGCGGACGGTAAAAAATAATATGAGTGTAAAAAAGGTTGGCGTGTGCTGACCTTTTTGTTTTTATCGGGGTAAAATATTGACAATTATGGAATAATGCATTAAAATATTGTTATACAGCATAAACAGAAAGGGTGACGATTATGTTCAGAAAAATAATAAATGGAATAATGGCGATTGTACTTTGTGCAGCGGTGCTTTCGGGATGCGGAAAGGAAGAAATATCCGTGCAGCTGGAAAGTGAAACAACAATTGCGGAGTCAACTTCAACCGCAGCCGAAACGGTAACAGCGGCATCAACG
>JAFQUQ010000034.1 GCA_017408395.1 Oscillospiraceae bacterium | reverse complement strand
GTCGTATGTCATCGAAGATGACATTTAGCAGAAGGGCGAAATTCCTTGCCTTAGAGGCGCTCCGCAAGGGGTGAATTCAAAAACAGTCCAGTGGACTGTTTTTGAAGAGGGGACGCCCTGCAAGAGAGGGCGTCCCCTAAAGTTTGTGCAGTATTACATATAGCTGTATCTTTTTCGACAATCTGAGGCGGTAAATTCTACCGCCTTTTTTATATAAAAAAGCTGCCGTACTTTCGTACAGCAGCTTGATTATTTTAATCAGATATTGCCTGCAAGTTCACGATAAAGACCGAGATAGAGTTCAGCGGAGGTATCCCAGCTGCAGTCTGTCTTCATAGCGGTTGTCATGATAGTCTTCCAGCGCTTCTTGTCGTCGTAAGCTTCCTTAGCACGGCGTGTAGCGTCAAGCATATCGTGTGCGTTGTAGGTCTTGAAGGTGAAGCCGTTGCCGTTTTCACCGCCTGCATCGTGGATACTGTCACGGAGACCGCCTGTTTCACGAACAACAGGGATAGTACCGTAACGGATTGAAATCATCTGTGCAAGACCGCAAGGCTCACTCTGGGAAGGCATAAGGAACATATCACAGGCAGAGTAAATACGGCGTGCAAGTGCAGGAATGAAGCCGATTGTTGTGCTTACTCTGTCAGGATGACGCCAAGCCATCTCCTGGAAGAAGTCCTCGTAGATCTTTTCACCTGAGCCGACAATAGCAAACTTGTAGCCGAGGTTTATCATATCCTCGAAAACGTACTTGATAAGGTCGATACCCTTGTGAGAAACAAATCTTGTAACAATACCGATGATTGGTTCGTCACCGTCCTGAAGGTTAAGCTCTTCGAGGAGCGCCTTCTTACACTCAGCCTTGCCCTTAAGATTTTTTACAGAGAAGTTCTTTGTAATGAGCGGGTCGGTTTCAGGGTTGTAAAGGTCGATGTCGATACCGTTTAAGAAGCCGCAGAGCTTATACTGCTTGTCAGCGAGGGCTCTGTCAAGGCCGTGTGAATACCATGGGTCAAGGATTTCCCACGCATAGCTTGGGGAAACGGTTGTGATCTTATCAGCAGTTTCAAATGCACCCTTCATAAGGTTTACGCAGCCATCGTAT
The DNA here is from genome assembly GCA_017408395.1 of Oscillospiraceae bacterium. GTDB lineage: Bacteria > Bacillota > Clostridia > Oscillospirales > Ruminococcaceae > UMGS363. Next base: position 9,657 of record JAFQUQ010000034.1, on the reverse strand, counting down.
TCGATAAGCTTTGTGTGGTACATAGGGATGCCGAGAACCTCGTTGATAACTTCCATACCGTACTTGCCCTGGTACTGGATGTTGTGGATAGTGAAAACTGTCTTGATGTTTTCGTAGCCGAACTGGTACTTGTAGAAGATGTTGTAGTAAACAGGAACGAGGGCAGTCTGCCAGTCGTTGCAGTTGATAACGTCAGGCATCCAGTCAACGTATTTAAGCATTTCCATAATAGCTCTTGAAAGGAACACGAAGCGTTCACAGTCATCATAGAAGCCGTAAAGACCGTCTCTGCCGAAATAATATTCGTTGTCGAGAAGGTAGTATGTAACGCCGTTTACGTTACCCTTGAAAACGCCGCAGTACTGTTTTCTCCAGCCTACGTCAACAGTAAAGTTAGTGATAAATTCAAGCTGGCTGCGGAGCTCAGGCTTTACGCTCTTGTAAAGAGGGAGAACGACTCTTGCGTCGTGTCCTGCACGGCAAAGTGCGGGAGGCAGGGAGCCTGCAACATCAGCAAGACCGCCTGAAGCAGCGTAAGGCAGGGCTTCGGAAGCAGCATATAAAATTTTCATCTATAAATCAACCCTTTCAATTTAATCATTAAACCTTAATTAATCAGATTACAGCGCCCTTGCCCAGGTAAAGAGGATAGTTTTCGGAGCCTGTAAGCATACGGTTGTCGTTGATCTTAACGTTCTTGTCGGAAACTACACAGCTGATCTCGCACTTGCTGCCAACAACTGTACCCTGCATAAGGATAGAGTTCTTGATAACAGCGCCCTTGCCAACCTTAACGCCTCTGAAGAGTACGCAGTTTTCAACTGTACCCTCGATGATACAGCCGTCACCGATAAGGGAGTTCTTGACATTTGCGCCGATAGCGTACTTAGCAGGAGGGTTGTCTCTTACCTTAGTGTAGATAGGACGGTTTGTAAGGAAGAGCTTTTCTCTGTTGGAAGTTTCGAGAAGGTTCATATTAGCCTTGTAGAATGTGTCCATAGAGCAGATTCTGCTGTAATAGCCGTCGAAACGGTAAGCCATAATCTTGTAATCGTGAGTTCTTGCCTGAAGGATGTCCTTTTCAAAGCTTACAAGACCCTTTGAAGCAGCTTCAAGAACGATATTCTTGAGGAAGTCCTTGGAGAGAACAAACATATTCAGTGAAACGTTGCAGGCACCGCTGAGGTGTGGGTTAACGAGAACGTCAACAACTCTGCCGTCATCGTTGATACCGAAAACGGTAGCTCTCTGAGCCTGTTCAGCAGTAAGAACATCGTTTGCGTAAACAGTTGTGATGTCTGCGCCTGATTCGATGTGAGCGTCAACGATTGCGGAGAAGTCGATGTTTGCAGCTACGTCGCAGTCGGAAAGAACAACGTAGTCGGCAGCGGAAGTCTTGATGAAATCCCATACGCCGTAGAGAGCTTCAAGTCTGCCTCTGTACATACCGCTTGAAACGTGGCTGAAAGGAGGGAGGAGGTGAAGACCGCCGTTCTTGCTTGCGAGGTCCCATTCACGGCCTGAACCAAGGTGGTCAAGAAGTGACTGGTAGTTTGATTTTGTGATAACACCGACTTCGTTGATGCCGCTGTTTACCATATTTGAGAGAGGGAAGTCGATGAGTCTGTAACGTCCGCCGAAGAGAACGCTGCCCATAGTTCTTTCCTTTGTAAGGTCTGTGATTGTATTGTCGTGCATATTTGAGAAAACGAGTCCCAAAACTTTTTTATTGCTGCTCATTGTAAAAGTTCCTCCTTAATTTACATATTTTCCGAAACGATCTGCTTTGGAAGAACCTTTGCATTTTCGGAGATATTGATATTGTGGCCTACAACTGCAATGCCCCAGTCGTCTCTGTTATCGAAGGTTTCAGGTCTTGCACCGATCTGAGCGCCTGAGCCTACAACACAGTTTTCGCCTACGATAGCGTATTCAACAACTGCGCCTGACTTGATAACGGAGCCCGGCATGATAATAGAATCCGTAACGGTAGCGCCTTCCTCGATCTTTACGCCTTCAAAGATTACAGAGAAATCAACTGTACCTTCAACAACGCAGCCGTCTGTGATCATGGAGTTTTCAACAACAGCGTTTGCGCCTATGTACTGAGGAGGCATAATAGGATTACGTGAATACATCTTCCATTCAGGATCGTAGAGGTCGATAGGAATGTTAGGATTGAGAAGGTCCATATTAGCTTCCCAGAGAGAATCGAGAGTACCAACGTCCTTCCAGTAGCCGTCGAAAGCGTAAGCAACGAGCTTTTCGCCTGCGTTCATCATATTAGGGATGATAGCCTTACCGAAGTCCTTGTCTTCTTCAGGGTTGTTTTCATTTTCAATAAGGTACTGCTTAAGCTTGCTCCAGGTAAAGATGTAGATACCCATTGAAGCAAGAGTTGAGCGTGGGTTCTTTGGCTTTTCTTCAAAGTCAACGATGTCACCCTCGTCGTTTGTGATCATGATACCGAAACGGGAAGCTTCCTCCAGCGGAACGTCGAGAACAGCGATTGTAGCGTCAGCCTTCTTGTCCTTGTGGTGCTGAAGCATATCGTTGTAGTCCATCTTGTAGATGTGGTCGCCTGAAAGGATAACAACGTATTCAGGGTCGTATCTGTCAACGAAGGAGATGTTCTGGTAGATAGCGTTTGCTGTGCCCTTATACCACTGAGCTCCGAGAGCTGTCTGGAAAGGAGGGAGAGCGTGAACGCCGCCGTTCATTTTATCAAGGTCCCAAGGCTGACCGTTGCCGATGTAGTCGTGGAGAACGAGAGGCTGATACTGTGTAAGTACGCCTACGGTGTCGATGCCTGAGTTTACGCAGTTGGAAAGCGGAAAGTCGATGATTCTGTACTTGCCGCCGTATGGAACAGCAGGCTTAGCCATATCCTGTGTAAGAGCATACAGACGGCTGCCCTGTCCGCCTGCCAGCAGCATTGCTACGCATTCTTTTTTAGTATACATTTCTTATTTCCTCCCAATTGGATTACTTAGTATTTTTTTCAGAGGTCTTTTTCTTTGCGGTTGAAGCAGTTTTAGCCTCTGTGGTTTTCTTTTCGGCTGTCTTTTTTGCAGCGGGCTTCCTTACAGGCTTTTCCTCAGCGGACTTTGCCTTAGAAGCGGTCTTCTTTACGGGCTTTTCCTCGGCAGTCTTTGCCTTAGAAGCGGAAGCGCCCTTTGCAGACTTTGTTGTCTTTGCAGTCTTTGTTTCAGCCGCAGCTTCTGTCTTAGCCTTACGCTTTCTCGGCGGAATGTACTTGAAGAAGGTAGCTGAAAGCGGAGGAATATCAATTGAAATGGACTGGTCGTAACCGTGCATTGAATAGTCCTCGGTCTTTTTCTTCTTGTTGTCGATTTCGCCTGAGCCGCCGTATTTAGCGTCGTCGGTTGAAAGCACCTGCTGCCACTGTCCCTCGTAAGGCACGCCGATACGGTAGCCCTCACGCTTAACAGGAACAAAGTTGCATACTATAATCACCTCGTTGCCGTCATCATCGATACGTCTGAAAGCGATAACGCTCTGCATATAGTCATCGTGACAAATCCACGCAAAGCCGTTCCAGTCGTCATCGTGCTGCCAGAGAGGAGAGTTATCAAGGTAGAATTTGTTAAGGTCACGGCTGAAGTCCAGTATCTGTTTATGCTCAGGTACGTCAAGGAGCATCCAGTCAAGGCCCTGCTTGTAATTCCACTCGATCTTCTGACCGAACTCGTTGCCCATAAAGCTGAGCTTCTTGCCCGGATGAGCGATCATATACGACATAAATGTACGCAGAGTGGAGAATTTATCGGTAATGTAAGCGCCGCTCATCTTGTTCCAGAGAGAAGCCTTACCGTGAACAACCTCGTCGTGAGAAATCGGGAGGATGTAGTTTTCGCTGAAGCAGTAGAAGAAGGAGAAGGTCAGCTTGTTATGATTGTTTGCACGGAAGATAGGGTCAAGCTTCATATAGTCAAGGCCGTCGTTCATCCAGCCCATATTCCACTTGAAGTTGAAGCCTAAGCCGCCGACGTCGGCAGGCTTTGTAACCAGCGGCCAAGCGGTGGATTCTTCTGCGATCATAAGTACATCGGGGTTTCTTCCGAATACTGCGATGTTGAGGTTTCTCAAGAAGTCAACAGCCTCGTAGTTTTCGATGCCGCCGTCCTTGTTCGGACGCCATTCGCCGTCACGTCTGTCATAGTTTAAGTAAAGCATAGAAGCAACAGCGTCAACTCTTAAGCCGTCAACGTGGAATTTTTCTATCCAGTAAACTGCATTTGAGATAAGGAAGGACTGAACCTCCTTCTTGCCGAAATCGAAGACTCTTGTGCCCCAGGAAGCGTGTTCCTTCTTGAGAGGGTCGGAGTATTCGTAGCAGCAGTCACCGTCGAATTCAAACAGACCTGCGGCGTCCTTGGGGAAGTGGGCAGGAACCCAGTCAAGGATGACGCCGATGCCGTTTTCGTGGAAAATGTCGATCATTTTCATAAAGTCGTGAGGTGTGCCGTAGCGTGAAGTGGGGGCATAGTAGCCGATTATCTGATAGCCCCAGGAGCCGTCGAAAGGATATTCCGCAAGCGGCATAAGCTCAACGTGTGTATAACTCATATCCTTGAGGTAAGGCACCATTTCCTCAGCAAATTTAACGTAATTGAAAGGCTCGCCGTTTTCATAGGTACGCCATGAACCGAGGTGAGCCTCGTAGATGTTCATAGGACTCTTGTAAACGTTGGTCTTTGCCTTCTTTTCATACCACGCCTTGTCGTTCCACTTGTAGCCGTCAATATCGAAATATTTTGTAGCTGTGGCAGGACGTGTTTCCATATGTGTGCCGTATGGGTCGGCTTTAAGCACGATGCTGCGGTGGGAAGTTTCGATGCTGTATTTATAGGTAAAATACTGCTCAACATTTTCAAGGAAAATTTCCCAGATGGTACCGTCAGCGAGAAGGGTCATAGGGTTTCTGTTTCTGTCCCAGTCGTTGAAATTGCCTACGATTGAAACGGATTTAGCGTGTGGAGCCCACACTCTGAAGAACACACCTTCCTTTCCGTTGCAGACGCCCTTGTGAGCGCCGAAGAAGTCATAAGCGGTTCTGCTTGTACCCTCGTGGAAGATATGAATAGGGAATTCATATCCGTCGGGAAACTGTTTTTTTGTTTCAGGCATATGTTTTACTCCTTACGAAGCAGCCGTTGTTCAAGCTGGTGTAAAGTCCCTTTTTAAATAGTATAGTAAAAGACGATTATGCATACTTGTGCCGTGGCTGCGTACTGAAATGGCAGGTTTACGCATAGCAATAGCCGACCATTTTTTTATAATTATATTTTAACAGATTATGTATCACATTGCAAGTGTTTTTGTAATTATTTTATATTTGTGACGTAAAACATATGTCAATCTTGTGCAAAAAGTCCAAACGCTGGAAGGTAAATATTAAAAATTAATGTAAAAAATACTTAATTATCCAATGTTTGTTTAAATATACGATATTCTGCAAACGTTTAAGCTAAATTTTGTGCAACTTGACAACGAAGATGGTGCGGTCATCTGAGTGTCCTTTTTCACGGCTTTTGTCGTACTCAATAACGGAGTCGGCGCACCGCTGGGGGGAGTAGCCGTCGCTGAGCATAAGCTCACGGATTTTGGGGAAGCTGTCGTCGTTTATGCCGTCGCTGAACATTACGGCGCAGTCGCCGTCGGAGAGGTGGAGGGTGCGTTTGTCGGTTTCGGCAGGGTCGATAATTCCTGCGGGGAGGGTGCGGCTTTCGATGGATTTTACGGAGCCGCCCGTCCTGACGAGAGTAGGCGCCGCCCCAAGTTTAAACATATCGGTACGGCCCGTGAAAAGGTTTATGCACATTAAATCCACCGTTGCAAACACCTCGTCGGAGGATTTTGAAAGGAGGATAAGGTTTACCGCCTTTATTGCCTCAGCGGCTCCAAGCCCCGATTTTATCAGCCTTGAAAGGATTGATACCGCCATTCCGCTTTCCAGTGCGGCTCTGCTTCCGCTGCCCATACCGTCGGAAATGATGTAGTAAATATTTCCCATACCGTCGGGGAAGGTGACGGCACAATCTCCGCTGACCTCATCCTCTCCGCACAGCACCGCCTTTCCCGTTTCAAGAATAAACGCAGGAGCATCGTGCCAGCGTATGCGGGTGACGCCGTCCTCGGTGAAGACCACAGGCGGCTCAATGTCACGGTCGGTAATGCGTGAAAGCTGTGAGGTCACGCTTTCCACGGTATTTTCAAGGCTTCCCCTGTAAAGACAGGATATGAAAATATGCCCCGATGAGTCGAAAAACACAGCCGCCGACGCATTTCTGCCGCCGTTTTTCTCTATTGCCGCAAGCACCCTTTCCGACAGCATTTCGTCGTAGACCTTATCCGCCGTAAAGCCGCCGAAGGAACGGAGCATATCCTCCGCCGAGGAAAGCTGACCGCAGGTATTTTCCCACAGCTGACGGTTTAAATCGTAAAGGTGCTTTTCAAAGGCATAACAGCGGTAGCTGTCGTTCAGGAATGAAGTCAGCTCATCTTTTTTCGTACAGCCTTCAAGTGCCTTCGGCAGCTCCTTTTCAGTAATGAAACCTTTGCTATGGAGTATGCGTAAAGCAGACGGGAATGTATATTTCTGCCTGTGCATATCGCCTTTACAGCAAAAGACATTATTACGGCATTCCGAACATATTTTACCGCAAGCCTCCGCAGAAATCTCATCATTTCCCGTTCCTTTTCCCTTTTCCGCAAGGACCTGTGCCGCCCTTGCCGTGCTGTTTTTTACGTCTGAAAGCACGGACGCCGCAAAGCCTATGCAGTTTCCGTAATGTTCAAGCACCGCTGAACGGCTGTGCACCGTTCCGTTTACAGCTTTCATATATAAACGGTCGGGTACAAGGCAGTAAAGCGCCGCCGCCGCAACCGTGTCCGTCATAAGTGCCGCCGCCCACTGTATCCTTTCCATAAACACTATCAGCACAAGCATTGACACTGCAAATGAAACCGCCGCAGAGGTACGGCTCTTTACGGAAAATGCTCCTGCGATTATTCCCGAACAGGTCATCAGGGCGGAGCTCCGCACCATATCCGTAAGCTCTGCGCCCCCTGCCTCGCCTAAAATCATACCCAGCGCCGTAAGTGCACCTGCCACCGCACCTCCGCCGACTCCGAAGCGTCCTCCTGCCGCAAGTATCACAAAAATCCCCGTTGCCCGTCCGATACAGAAATTTCCCGTCTGTACACAGCATAAAGCGGCGGCGGAAAGGACGTAGATAACAGCCGTCCCCACGCTTTTTTCACCCGTCACGCTTATTCTGCCGCTTTTTCTGTATTCCTCGCCGCAGTCTGCCGCAAAATAAGCCGCCGTACCGCATATCACCCCACGGAAAATCACCGCAAGCACCACTGCCGCCGTGATTTTGTCCGTAAAGGCCGCCGCCGTGCCCGAAACCGTGTAAAGCACACCTGCAATCACAGCCGAAGCTTCACGTGAGGTACGCTTGTTTAAAAAGTATTCCGCCGCCCATTTAACAAGGATAATCACGGGCATTGCGATAATATCCGCAAGAAATCCGTTTAAGCTCCGTGAGGCTATGTAAGAGGCTGTACAGCCGATGAAAATGCACAGCCCGTTCAAAGGTGACAGCGCCGCCGTTACAGCAGGGCAGACGGGTATTCCCGACCCTCCCGAAGCACCGCTGAGAAGAAATCCCCACACGCACAGCAGTACCGTTTTAAGTATGCCGTACCTTCCCTGTGAGGACTTGCCGAGGATAGCCTTTCTTTCCGTAAATGCAGGGTTCATCCTGCTTTCGTACAGCTTTTCTTTTAACATCATTTTTTTCAGTCCTTTGCATAATGGTAAATTAAGCTTACCACAGATTAAAGGAATAATTTGTCAAAAATAATAATAGACAGTAAACAATGTCACACAGCAGGGTCAAAAAGTTCATATAAATCATAATTTTATATGGTATAATAAATTTTTACGTAAAAAGAGAGGGGAGAATTTATGGAAAAGAGATATGAGCTTGATATGTGCAGCGGCTCTGTTTTTAAGAAAATGCTTGTGTTTGCGCTGCCGCTGATGTGTTCAAGCGTGCTTCAGCTGCTGTTCAATGCGGCGGATATAGTTGTTGTGGGACGTTTTGCAGGTGACAACTCACTTGCGGCGGTAGGCTCGAATACGTCGCTTATAAACCTGCTGACCAACGTTTTCATCGGACTTTCCATCGGTGCAAACGTTCTTGCGGCAAGGCATTACGGTGCAGACGAGGTAAAAGAGCTGAGCAAAACGGTGCACACCTCAATGCTTTTAAGCGTTTTCAGCGGCTTTCTGCTTACGGTGGTGGGACTGCTGTTTGCAAAGCAGCTGCTTGTGCTTATGAAAACGCCTCCTGAGGTACTGGAGCTGGCGGCGGTTTATTTAAGGATATATTTTGCAGGAATGCCTGCGATGATGATTTATAATTTCGGAAGTGCCCTGCTCCGTGCAGTGGGTGACACGAAAAGACCGCTGTACTACCTGCTTTTTTCGGGCGTGATAAACGTTATACTTAATCTTATTTTTGTTATAGCGCTTAAAATGGACGTGGCAGGCGTTGCGCTGGCGACGGTGATTTCGCAGTGTATCTCCGCTTTTCTGGTGGTACGCTGTTTAATGAACGAGCAGGGGGGAATGCAGCTGATTTTCTCCGAGCTTAAATTTGACGTGAAAAAGTTTCTTGCCATCATAAGAATAGGTCTGCCGGCAGGCTTTCAGGGCGTGGTTTTCTCCTTTTCAAACGTAGTTATACAGTCATCCATAAACCTGTTCGGTGAAACGGTGGTTGCGGGAAATTCCGCCGCTTCAAATATAGAGGGCTTCATTTACGTTGCGATGAACGCATTCCATCAGGCGACCATTTCCTTTACAAGCCAGAACATCGGTGCAGGAAAAATCGAGCGTGTTAATAAAATTATGCTTACGGGGGTAGCCTGTGTATTTGTAACGGGTGCGGCACTGGGAGGAATAGTGCTTCTTTTCGGCAGACAGCTTCTGGGCATCTACTCGGAAAGTGCGGCGGTCATTGACGCAGGAATGGTGCGTCTGAGCGTTGTTCTTACCACATATTTCCTCTGTGGAATGATGGATGTAATGGTAGGCTCCATCAGAGGAATGGGCTATTCGGTAATGCCGATGATAGTTTCGCTGATAGGCGCCTGCGGTTTAAGGCTTGTGTGGATAGCGACGATTTTCCAGATTGAGCAGTTCCACGTTATCGACACCATTTACTACTCCTATCCTGTAACCTGGACCATAACCTTTATTGCGCACCTCATCTGCTTTGCGATTGTAAGAAAAAAACTAGAAAGTAAAATAATGCTTAATTCGTAATTCGTAATGCGTAATTGTTTCGTGCGGAAATAAATTTCCGCACTTCAGTCTGTCGAAAAAGATATAGCTATATGTAATAATGCAGAAACTTTAGGGGACGCCCTCTCTTGCAGGGCGTCCCCTCTTCAAAAACAGTCCACTGGACTGTTTTCGAATTCACCCCTTGCGGAGCGCCTCTAAGGCAAGGAATTTCGCCCTTCTGCTAAATGTCATCTTCGATGACATACGACGAGGGTCTGCCCTTTGACCTAAGCAAACGCAGTTTGCTTTCAAGCGATTTGAAAAGGCTTGAC
>JAFQUQ010000033.1 GCA_017408395.1 Oscillospiraceae bacterium | reverse complement strand
TAATATTCTTGATTTAATTGACGCTCTTTCCATCCTCGAACTTTCCGAACTCGTTGAAGGTATCCAGGAAAAGTACGGTGTATCCGCTGTTGTTGCTGCTGCAGCTCCTGCTGCTGGCGGTGCTGCTGGTGCAGCTGAAAAGACAGAATTTGACGTTGTTCTTGCTTCCTTCGGTGACAAGAAGATGGACGTTATCAAGGCTGTTAAGGACGTTTGCGGTCTTTCCCTTAAGGAAGCTAAAGAGCTCGTTGAAGCTGCTCCTAAGACAATTAAGGAAGGCGCTTCCAAGGCTGACGCTGATGACCTCAAGGCTAAGCTCGAAGCTGCTGGCGCTACAATCGAACTCAAGTAAGTTTGATTTATATTGCAAATTCAAGGGTATCGGATTTTCCGATACCCTTTTTTGTGCTGTTAAAACAAAAAGAAACCACGGTGTCATCTTTAGCAGGTGATACCGTGGTTTGTGATTTATTATTTAGTAGCTGAAGCTGCTTCCGCCGATAAATTCACGAACGAGAGAGTCGGAAGGAACAGTGCACTTATCAAGCGGTTCAAGATTTCGGAGAGTACTCAGCAATGCGTCATAGTCACCGCTTACCTTTGCAAGGTCGCTCGCCTTTTCAAGCTCAGGCAGCAGCATTGTTCTGTAAACAGACGGCTCATAAGCAAGGAATGTGTCAATATCAAAATGCGCACGGTGCTTATGCGGCATAATGTACAAATCCTCGCCTCGGGTTACGCTTGGAAGCATACCGAAAACCTCGGAAGCATTTCTTCCTCTGAATAGCTTGTCACGGCAAAGTCTGCGCATAAGACGAATTGTTCTCGGGTGGAGCACGGTATCCTCGCTGCCCTGAATTCGGGTGCGGACGCTGACGTAAATGCAGGTTGTAAAATCATCAGTATCACCCGTTACCTCGGGGTTAAGGGCGTGGATACCTTCAAGAATTATAATCTCATCAGGACGCCTGCAAAGCGTTTCACCGAAGCTTCTGCTCTGAGTTTTGAAATCAAATTTCGGCAGCTGAACAGGCTCGCCGTGAAAAAGCTTTTTCAGATGGTCGCTGAACAGCGGAATATCCATACGAAGCGGCGACTCAAGGTCAACCTTGCCCTCGTCATCAAGGGGCATTTCTCCCACGCCGTCGGGCAGAAAATAGTTATCCATTGATATGATATGCACGGACAATCCCTTTTCACGCAGACGCTTTCCAATACGGAGGGCACTGGTTGTTTTGCCTGAGCCTGATGGTCCCGAAAGCAGAACGAGGGGACGTGTTTTTGAGTCCATATATATTTTTTCGGCAGCCTCAGCAAGACGAAGATTATATATTCGTTCACAAGCCGAAACGTAATCGTTAGTTCCCGTTGCAAGACCGCAGTTGATATCAGATGCTCGTATAAAGTTAATTGCCATAAGAATTTCTCCTTACCTTAATTGTTGCTTTTATTATACTCCTTAATAATGTAAAAGTCCACAACTTTTCGTGAATAATTGTGAGGATTATTGACAAATTATTTAAAAAGGTGTATACTATACTTGATAAGTATTTTTTGATACTGATTTATTCTGAAAGGATATGTTGAAATGAGCGAATGTACACACGATTGTTCAAGCTGCAGCGCTAACTGTGAGTCAAGAAATCAGCCTCAGAGCCTGATTGAACCTCTCAATGCACAAAGCAGCGTAAAGAAAGTTATCGGCGTAGTAAGCGGTAAGGGCGGCGTTGGTAAGTCCCTTGTAACGGGTATGCTTGCTACTCTTTTCTCAAGAAAGGGCTACAAGACTGCTGTTATGGACGCCGACATTACAGGTCCGTCCATTCCGAAAATGTTCGGCGTTGGCGGCAGAGCCAAGGGCACACAGGAAGGTATTCTCCCTGCAATCTCCCGCAATAAAATTGAAATTATGTCTGTAAACCTGCTTCTTGAAAACGAAACCGATCCTGTCGTCTGGCGCGGCCCGGTCATCGCCGGCACTGTCAAGCAGTTCTGGACGGACGTTATGTGGGGCGATGTGGACTTCATGTTCGTCGATATG
>JAFQUQ010000032.1 GCA_017408395.1 Oscillospiraceae bacterium | reverse complement strand
ATAACAGGTGCCTCTGTGATAGTCATTGCCGCCGTCCTGACCGTCCTTGCCGTTCCAGGTGTAGGGCAGATTGAGCTGCGTCCACTCTGCAGGATATGATGCAGGTACGCTCTTCGCCTCAGCAGAAAAAGCCCAGCCTGCATTGATTTTTGTAATGCTTCTCATAGTTCTACCTCCGAATTATTTTTTGATATAAGACACTAAATTAAAATCCTTTATTTCCACCGTGCAATCGTAATTGCCGTGAATTTCAAAGCCGATATTTGTTCCGCCGATATAAAAATCCTCAACGGACACCTTTTCACCAAAGACATTATCCTCATTGGCTCTTTTAAGTGCTTTTATTATATGCGGTTTAAGGTCAATTTCAACCTCAACCCACTCATCAGAAACAAAAGGCTCACCGCGCCTGAACAGCGATCGCGACCTCCTGCCGTAGGTATCCTTTGTTGAAAGACAATAAATCATATTTCCGCTGACTGTATCAGCCGCCCAATTTGTATCATTATATCCGCGGCTGTCAAAAAGATCTGCGCCGAACCAGATGAAATTATTTCCGTCAACATCCTTAAGATAAAAATAAGCAAGATACTGCACCGCGTTTATCCCCTCGGGATTGGTTGTTTCTTTAAAGTCCGTCATACGGATTTTGAGTCGGAAAACAAGTCTGTCCGCCGCACAGCTGTAAAAAGCTTTTTCCTCTTCAGTAAGTGTCGGATAATCGCAAAGCGGCGACTGTTCAAGCAAAAGATGCGGCCACTGTTCCTCTCCTGCCGCCTGACCGCCGTAAACTGCAGCGGCATTCAAGCGCATAGAAACGCTCTTCTCGTCAGGATTGTATCTGACAAGCTTCGTTTTGCCGTCCGTGATTTCATATCTGTCGCTTTCGGCACGTTCCTGCCACAGGCAGGGTCCTGAATTCCATTGAGCTATCATCCATTCGGGATTTTCTGTACTGTCTGCATAATTAAAGGTCCCCAAAGGTATTCCCGCTCCGTCAACAGTCTGCTGGGACATAACCGTAAATCCGTTTTCAAATCCGCTGTCCTTAAAAAGCGGCTGAGACTTATAGCCCGCAGGCTCCACGCCAAACAGGGAGCTTAATGACAGAATCATCATAAAGAACAATGATGCTATTTTTTGAAGCATAATATCACCTATACATCATAATAACTTATTATTCAGGAAAAAGCAATTTAAAAATTGCAAAAATATCATCGCTAAAAAAGAAAACCGTCGGGTGTCCTTATGAACACCCGACAGGCTGCGAAACAAATTAATTGAATTATCAGTCATTACCGAAGAAAGCTTCGTGAACAGCGGCAACTGCTCTGTCAGCATCCTTGCGGTCGATGAGAACGGAAATCTTGATTTCGCTTGTTGAAATCATCTGAATGTTGATATCCTGATTGAAGAGAGCCTCAAACATTGTTGATGCTGTACCCGGATGTGTCTCCATACCTGCACCTACAACAGAAATCTTTGCAATTGTATCGTCGCGGACAACCTTTGCATCGCCGATGAACGGAAGGCTGTTGATAGCCATAACTGCATCGTCAGCGTGTGCTTCGCTTACTGTGAAAGCGATGTCCTTTGTGCCGTCACGGCCGACTGACTGAAGAATGATATCAACGTTGATATTCTTTGCAGCGAGGCTTGCAAAAATTTTGAAAGCAACACCGGGAACATCGTTAAGACCTGTGATTGAAATTCTGGAAGCATCTGCATCCTTTGTAACGCCTCTGACTAACATTTTTTCCATTTTAGCTGTCTCCTTTACCATTGTGCCCGGAATCGGGTTAAGGCTT
>JAFQUQ010000031.1 GCA_017408395.1 Oscillospiraceae bacterium | reverse complement strand
GGGCGAAATTCCTTGCCTTAGAGGCGCTCCGCAAGGGGTGAATTCAAAAACAGTCCAGTGGACTGTTTTTGAAGAGGGGACGCCCTGCAAGAGAGGGCGTCCCCTAAAGTTTGTGCATTATTACATATAGCTATATCTTTTCGACAGACTGAAACCTATTTACCTTTTTTCAAAAATGTGCTATACTGTAAAAAGTATTGATGGGAGTGTTTGATTTGATTTGTATTACAGGCGATATGCACGGTGAGCTGAACCGTTTCAACGATAAAAGAATAAAAAGCCTTAAAAAGGGCGACGTACTCATTGTATGCGGCGACTTCGGCTTTTTATGGGACGGCTCAAAGCGTGAAAAAGCCATTCTTAAAAGCATAGGCAGAAAAAAATTCTACACGCTGTTCGTGGAGGGCTGCCACGAAAACTACGACCTGCTTTCACAGTGCCCCGAAAGAGAATTCTGCGGCGGTGTCGTAAATGTGGTTTCGGGCAATCTTATGCACCTTAAAAGAGGAAGCGTGTTCAATATTCAGGGATATAAATTCTTTGCTTTCGGCGGAGGTCAGACAAAAGACATTGACATAAGACGTGACTCGAAAACCTGGTACGAGGCCGAGCTTCCCACAACAGAGGAGGTCAAGTCAGCCGTTATCAACCTCAAAGAAGCAGACAACGCTATTGACTATATCATTACCCACGAGCCTCCTGCTTCGATGAAGGAGTTTCTCGGCTTCGAAACAAGACAGATAAGCCATATGCACACATTCTTCGACGCTGTAAAAAACGACTGTACGTTTAAAATGTGGTTCTTCGGAAAAGCTCACGTAAATAAGCTTATTCCGCCTAAATACCACTGCCTTTTCGACGATGTTGTCACCCTGAAAAATGACAAGTGGGACAAGGAACAGAAAATGCTTAAAAGGAACAAAAAGCCCCTGTAATTTAAGGGTGCTCTTAATAATATTTAAAGGAGATTTTATTATGCCGCACATTGCAATCAAAATGTTAAAGGGAAGAACGGAAGAACAGAAAAAGGCTGCCGCTGAAAAGCTTACAGCCGCACTCTGCGAGGCTATCGGCTGCGGTGACAGCCACATTACCGTTACGGTAGAGGATTTCACGGCAGAGGAATGGCAGGACGTTTACGCAAGCGACATCGAGGGCAAGGCTGACAAGCTTTACAAAAAAGCTTCCTACGACCCCAAGAGCCTGTTATAATGGAGTATATGGTAAAAGGGGCTGATATTCATTTATATCAGCCCGATTTTAATCTGGACGAAACTCTCGACTGCGGTCAGGCCTTCCGCTGGGAGCGTGACGGCGAGGGTTACTGCGGCTTTAAATTAAACAAGCCCCTGCGTATTTACAGCGAAAAGGATTATTTTGTGCTTAAGGATACAACTGAGAAGGATTTCCTTGAAATATGGGCGGATTATTTCGACCTTGACACCGATTACGGCGAGATAAAGCGTATTTTCACCGAGGACGAAACTCTATCAAAAGCTCACGGCTACGCGGGCGGTATAAGAATTTTAAGGCAGGACAGCTTTGAAGCACTGTTTTCATTTATAATATCACAGAATAACAATATCCCCCGTATAAAAGGCATAATCGGCAGGCTCTGCGAAATGTACGGCGGCTTCCCCACAGCTGAACAGGTAAAGGGAACAACGGCAGAGGATTTTTCTCCTCTGCGTTCAGGCTTCCGTGCAAAATATCTTGCGGATTGCGCAGAAAAGGTTAATAACGGCATAATCAGGCTTGATGAAATTAAAAATATGCCCGTCGAGGACGCACGGCGTGAGCTTATGAAAATAAAGGGCGTAGGTCCCAAGGTTGCCGACTGCACAATGCTTTTCGGTATGTATAAGCTTGAATGTGTGCCGATGGATGTATGGATGAAGCGTGTTATGGAGCGTTTTTATCCTGATGGTTTCCCCGATTATGTAAAGCCCTACGCAGGCATTGCACAGCAGTACCTTTTCCACTACGGCAGAACAGGAGATTTGTTATAATGGCTAAATTAAAGAAACCCGTAAAAATTATACTTATAGTGTTTGGAATTCTCGTTGTCCTGCTGATTGCGGCGGCGCTTATACTACCTAAGCTGCCGGCTGGGACGGTTACTCCATATACAATTCCGCAGATGCTTGAATTTTACAACAACAGTTTAAACTAAAAGAGGAGTGCAGAAAAATGCGTGAAAGTATCTTAACAATTCCAATAAGCGAAATTTTAGAGCCGAGAGACGGCTGTCCCATTTGCAGAATGAGGGATATGCTTGAGCAGAGAACTGTGGAATACATAATGGGTGCGGCTATGATGGAGCCTGACGTTCGTATCGAAACAAACCGTGCAGGCTTCTGCCACGTTCACTTCCAGCAGATGCTCAAACAGAAAAACCGTCTTTCCCTTGCACTTATGCTCCAGACTCATCTTGCGGCGGTTGACCAGCAGCTTTTCTCACGAAAGAAGCTTTTCGAGCCTAAAAATGCACGTAAGCAGAAGCTTTCCCAGATAAACGAGTCCTGCTTCGTCTGTGAAAAGGTAGACTGGGGTATGGAAAGATTAATGCGTACATTCTTTGAGATGTCTTCCCACGCCGATATTAAACAGCTCCTTTCTGAGCAGGAATACATCTGCCTGCCCCATTTTGATTTATTGCAGTCACTTGCACCTGCATATTTACAGAAGCAGGAGCTTGAAAGCTTCACCAAGCTTATTTCGGGTCTTACAGAAAAATACATCGCTTCTCTTTACGAGGATGTTTCCCATTACTGCAATATGTACGATTACCGCAACACAGGCAAGGACGCTGACTGGGGCAACTCAAAGGACAGCATTGAACGTGCTGTAAAATTCCTTGTATCACGCAACTGAATATAAAAAATGCAGGGTATCCGATGACACCCTGCATTGTTTTTTTATTTACTTGGCTGCTCTGTTAGGCTCCTTGATGATGATGCCTGCAACATCGTGACCAAGGTGACACGCAATAGTTGCGCCTACTTCGTGAATTTCAACAGGACCATAACCGACCTTTTTCTTCATAAGCTTGATGATCTCATCGGAACGCTCTGAATTGCTTCCCATAAGAACGGAATATGGGGTCTGCGGAACCATATTTTCAACGGCGTAATCTACAAGCTGTGGAATTACAGCCTTTTCGCCCCTTACCTTTGCTACCGTTTCAGATACGGCATATCTGAATGTGATGATAGGCTTAAGACCAAGCATTTCACCTACAAATGCAGCCACACAGCCTACACGGCCTGACTTTCTTGCATATTTAAGTGTAAATGCTGTGCAGATGATAACACTGCTGTCGATCCAGTCCTGAAGAAATGCGATAACTTCGTTTGCTTCTGCACCCTTCTGAACCTTCTTCGCAGCTTCCATAACAGGAAGACCGTATGCGCCTGTATAAGCACGGCTGTCCATTACGGTGATATTTATTTTGCCTTCTGCGTCGGGGTGCTTCTCAAAGAACTTATCCTTTGCCATACAAGCGTTGTTGTATGAGTTTGAACCGATTGAAGCGATAACAACATTGATAAGGTCTGTTACGCCGTCTTCATATTCCTTTTCATATGCTTCAAGGTAGTTGTCAACGAGAATCTGGGATGTGTGAGGAAGATCCTCTGCATTTTCAAGCACCTCATAAAATTCCTTTGTTGTATAATCAACGTGTTCACGGCACTCCTTGTCATTTACAATGATCCAGAAGTTTACGAGGGAAATGCCGTATTTTTCTGCCTGTGCAAGAGAAACGTCACTTGCAGAGTCAGTCATAATTCTTACTTTACTCATTTTAATTTTCCTTTCTGATCCGCATTATTCGACCAATGGTCGAACAGCCGAATAATATTATAACACATTTTAAGATTTAATGCAAGCATAATATTTCGTAAAGTTAACTTTTAAGACCTCTTCTGTTTTTTTACAGGCTTCGGTCTTACCTTTACAGCCTTGGGTGCAGGCTTTTCATTTACAGCGGCAGGCGGCTTCTTTGAGCAGTCACTGTATGCCTTTGCGATAAAATATGCCTGTGAATCAAGCGGCTCTTCATTTTCGGCAGGGTGTCTGTGTGAATAGGTGCTGTCGGGCTGCATTACTCTTGCCTTTACATTATCATTGAGCATTGTATCAAAAATATGCACTATGCGTTCACGGACGTGGCTGTCGTAAACAGGTGCGGCAACCTCTACACGGCGGATGGTGTTTCTTGTCATAAAGTCGGCGGAGGAAATGTAAAGCTTCATATCCTCGCCCCTGCCGAACATATAAATTCTTGCGTGTTCAAGGTAACGTCCCACAATGCTTATTACCTCAATGTTTTCGGTATCACCCGGTATTCCGGCAACAAGACAGCATATTCCCCTGATAACCATCTGGATCTTTACGCCTTTTCTTGAAGCCTCCACAAGCTTATCAATAAGCACCTTGTCCGTAAGGGAGTTAAGCTTTAAGCCGATGTAGCCGTACTCGCCGTTTTCAGCCTTTTCTATCTCACGGTCAATAAGCCTTATTATCTTGTTCTGCAAGCTTAAAGGCGCAACAAGCAGGTGCTTTGAATTTTCAACAAGGGTATTCATTGAAAGGGCATTGAAAACGTCGTTTGCTTCCTTTGCAATATCCTCGTTTGCCGTCATAAGGCACAGGTCGGTATAAAGTGCGGAGGTCTTTTCGTTGTAATTGCCCGTACCTATCTGTGTGATGTGCTCTACCTTATTGCCCTGCTTGCGTGTGATAAGACACAGCTTTGAATGTACCTTAAGGCTTTCGGGACCGTAAATAACGCTGCAGCCTGCGTGTTCAAGACGCTTTGACCAGCCGATATTGTTTTCCTCGTCAAAACGTGCTCTCAGCTCAACAAGCACGAGTACATCCTTGCCGTTTTCAGCGGCGTTTATAAGAGCTTCTACTACCTTTGAGTTTGAAGCTACACGATAAAGCGTAATCTTGATTGAAACAACGTCGGGGTCTTCTGCCGCTTCGTTAAGCATACGCAGGAAAGGCTTTATGCTTTCGTAAGGATAGGAAAGCAGAATATCACGCTTTCTGATCTGGGGAAGCATAGGCATATCGTGAATGACCTCTGCGGAATTTCTCGGGTCAGCCCTGCGGTAGAAAAGCACAGGGTCGGTATCCTCAAGCTTTCCTCTTAATGTAAACACAAAGGAAAGGTCGAGAGGAGCATTATGACAGAAAATCTGCGTAGGTTTAAGCTCAAGGTGCTCGCAGAGAAATGCTGTTGTTGTTTCGTCAAGCTTACGGGTCAGCTCAAGACGGACAGGGGACAGCTTCTTTCTCTTGCGGAGAAGGTCGGACATTATCTCTCTGAAATCCACATCGTGATCGTAAAGAGCCTCCTCCATATTTATATCCGCATTTCTTGTGACACGCATTATGGACTTGCAGAGTATCTTATAATTGCTGAAAACCAGCGGCAGGTAATGCAGGATAAGCTCTTCCGCAAGCATAAACCTGATACGGTTTTCCGTAGGCAGGAAAATCACTCTTGAAAATGAGCCGCTTGACGGAATAATTCCAAGCTTCACCGATTGCTTTGATTCAAGGTGTGCAACAGCGTATATCTCCTTATTTTTAAGGAATGGGAACGGGTGACGCTTGTCGATTACCTGAGGTGAAATAAGGGGCAGTATCTCCTGCTTGAAGTAGGTTTTGAGAAAATTTTCCTCGTCATCGGACAAAGCACGGAAATCCACCTGCTCAATGCCGTACTTCTCCTGAAGCTCCTTCATTATTCCGCTGTAAGCTCCGTCACGGACAGGCACCAGCTCTGCACAGCGTTTAAAGATAGCGTCAAGCTGCTGTGAACAGGTCATACCCGTTTTGTTTTCCTTTTCATTTCCTACAAGAGTCTGGTCGTAAAGAGAGCCTACACGCACCATAAAGAACTCATCGAGATTTGACTGAAAAATCGACGCAAAAAGCAGTCTTTCACAAAGGGGCACATCCATGTCCATTGCTTCTTCAAGTACACGTTCATTGAATTTAAGCCAGGACAATTCTCTGTTGTCGTAATATTTTATCATAAATCCAAACCTCCCTTGGAAGTAAATACATCTTATTTTAATTATATTATGCCCGTACCGTAAAGTCAAGAAAAATAAACGCACCGCACACAAAGGAAAGGAAAATCCGTTGTGTGCGGTGCAGATTTTAGCTTAATCTTAAAATGTAATCGTAAATGAACTGCATAGCCTCGCCTCTTGTAACCTTGCTGTCAGGAGAATACTTCTTTAAGGTCGGGTCAATCAGTCCCATTGCCTTTGCGATTGCAATGTAGCCCACATATTCGTGCTTAGCGGATACGTCGCTGTAAGGCGAAGCGTAAATTCCCTTAAGCTTTGCAAATTCCTCGCCGCCTGCTGCTGTTACAAACGCCTTTGCGGCAAGTGCTCTTGTAAGGACAACTCCCTTGTTTTCTTTCTTTGCCTCATTTATTGTGTAAGGAACATAATTCTGCATAGCCTTGTAAACAAGTGCGGAGAATTCAAGGTCGGTAATTTCGCCGTCGGGGTTGAATTTTCTGTTTTCACAGTCAAGGGTTATGTTGTATCTTGCAAGAGTTGTTATTGCTTTTTCGTACTTATTGCCCTTGATGTCGGTGTAGGCTGTGCTTGTTTCTGCCTTTTCGGTAATTGCTGAGCCGTCATAGCGGCAGAGCTTGTAGCTTCTGTTTAAGGTAAAGGAAGCTGTATCGTAGATAAGGTAGGTTTTAACGGAGCCGTCAGGCTTATACCAGCCGTCATAGTAAAGCTTCATTTCCTGCTGTCTGAAAAGGGACTCGAAAGCCTTGTCCTTGTCAAACTTAGGTGCGGTCGGGAATGTAACATCGGTGTGGTTGTAGCTGATACTGTTTATGTTGCCCTTGTTGTCGATGTTCACTCTGATAGTATCGCCTTCAACGATAACGTCGTTTACATAGCGGTTGAAGGTATAGGTACGCTCGATTTCGTAATTCTTTACCTTGCCGTCTTCGCTTACTTCCCAGTACTCGGCAGGTCTTTTGTTGTCGGGATGTGACTTGTATCCGCCGCTGATGTCGCCGTAGAAATATTTGATGACTTCCTTTGCGGTTTTGAGATTTTCCTCAACAGGATAAGCCTTTGTGCTGTCGTACTCATTATAATAATCGCCCTTGTTGAACCATTCAACCTCGCCTGTCTTGGCGTTTAAATAAATATTTGCATAGCCGCCCATAAGCTTTTCTGCATCTCTGTCAATCTTGTAATAGAGCATATAGAAATATTCTTCGGTGTCCTCTTCCTTGTGAAGATTGGAGCTTTCAAGCTCTGCATTGCTGTCAAGCTTTATGTATTTGTCCTTCACAAGCATTTCCTTGATCTTATCCTTTGTAAGAAGGCTCTTGTCGGCTTCGATCTCCTTAAGCTCGGCTTCTGTGAAGTTTACGCCTGCTTCCATTGTTACCTCTTCACAGTCCTCTTCGGCAACTGCGTCCTCGGTAATTGCACCGAAGCTTCCGAAAGGCGAGTAGCTTATACCCTTTTCCTTGTGCATATCATCCCAGATTGTTGATTTTTTGCCTGTAAATGCGTCAATTTCAGCAGTAAAGTCGGGACGGTACACAAGTCGTGCAACCTGCTTGTCGTTTTCATAATCGTAGCTTATTGTGTAAGCTGGGGTAAGCGTGCAGAGCTTCTTGAAGCTTTCTATTGCTTCCGCTTCGGTAAGCTTTGTATCGTCTGACGGAAATTCTGCATTATCCCACCATTCAATATTGCAGGAAATAAGCTTGCCTGTGTCCTTGTCAAGAGAAACGCTTGCGCCGTTGCTGTCAACAGCGATACCGTCAACCTTGCGCTGGAAATAAACCGTTGCGTTTGTTCCGAAAAGGCTTATGTTTGAGATGCTGTAAACTCCGTCCCTGTAAATTTCGGGATTAAGCTGTTTAAGGTGCTCCTTTGCCTTTGAAAGAAGCTGTTCGTCGGTAAGCTTTGCAAAGGACTGCTTTGTTTCTGCGTCATCATAGATGTTGTGACGGTAGGAAATGATAATGTCCCCAACTATCTGAACGACGATACGCTCACGGATTTTTGCGGTATCGGGAGTTTCCCATGTAAATGTAAAGCAATTGCTGCTGATTTCATTGTGTACGCTGTATTTGAATTCGGAAACGTGGGTCGGAACGGACACCCTCTTTTTAACCTTGGTAAGCGCCGTTTTCATTGCTGCTTCCTTTGCACTTTCCGATGATGCCGATGTCTTGGCAACCGCTGTGACAGCCGTGCTCATTACGGCACCTGTCAGCATTGTGCACGCCATTGCGAGTGACGCTATTCTTATAAGAGTTCGTTTTTTCATATGTGATCATCCTTTCTTTATACGGTTACTATTTTTATATAATCGTAAATCAGCTGCATAGCCTCGCCTCTTGTAAGCTTCCTGTCAGGCTCAAACTTACCGCCGCTTTTGAATATGCCCATTGCCTTTGCGATTGAGATACAGCCTGCATATTGATGGTCTGCGGGCACATCACTGTATGGTGAACTGTAAATATCCAGTTCTGCATATTCTTTGCCGTCCTGCAGATTTATCAGAACATTTGCGGCATACGCTTTTGTGAGCGCCTGACCTTTATTCTCCTTCATGGCATTGCTTATTTCAGTCGGAACATAGCTTTTCATCGCTTTGTAAACAACTGCGGAAAATTCAAGGTCGGTAATTATTCTGTCCGGCTCAAATCTGCCGTTTTTGCTTTCAAGGATAATACCGTGGTCTGCAAGCTTACGGATCGCATTTTCATATTTACTGCCTTTAATATCGGTATAATCAGTTTTAAACAGATTCTTTTTGTCAATATTGCCCCAATGTCCGCAGAGTTTATAATCCGCATCCATATAAAACTTATCGGTGCTGTAAACAAGATTGGTTTTTACAGAGCCGTCAGGCATACGCCAACCGTCGTAATATAACTCCATTTCCTGCTGTCTGAACAGGCTGTCGATAGCCTTATCCTCGTCAAATTCACCTGCTGTCTGGAATTTTGCGTCGGTATAATTATAGCTTATATGCAGAATATCACCTGTGTTGCTTATTCTTATGCCTATGTAATCATTTTTCATCCTGGTATCATTTACATAACGCTCAAAATAATAGTAGTGAGTTGTGTCATAGTAAATTACACCGTCTTCTTCCCACGACTCAACAGGGCTTGTGCATTTTTCATCTGGGATAAATTGGCTGTAGATATCGGGGTACATCTGCTTGATAATTTCTTTTGCCAGCTTATAATTTGACTTTTTCGGATACAGTTTTGTCTTATCATAATCGGTTTTCAAGTTTTTTCTGCTGAAAAATTCTATCCTGCCCGTATGTGCATTAACATCAACATCCACCTCATAGTAAGGCGATCTATAATATAGTGAATAAATATATTCCCCCGTTCTCTCGTTGCGGAAAAGCTCAATCCTGTCCTCATAAAGCTCCGCCTTGTGGGAAAGCTTTATATACTTATCCTTGCGGAGAAGGTCGGTTATCTGCTCAACAGTCAGAAACTCTTCTTTTCCTTCAAAGGTCTCATAATCTATTCTTGTAAGCTCGTCGCTGTAGCTATCATCAGGATCCTCAATGTCTGCCACACCGTCTCCTTTCTGATAGTTCATTACATAAAACCATTGAAAATCAGGTAAGGCAACGCCGCCTTTTTTTAAGCATTCTTCCCAGAAATAGGATATTTCTCCTGTAAATGCGTCAATGAGGGAATTAAAGCTCGGTTTGTATATAAGCCTTGCAAAAAGATTATTTTTTGCTGACTCGGAGCCTACCGAGTAATGACTTTTTTCAAGTTTACAAAGCTCCTTGAATCTTTCTATCGCTTCGGCTTCTGTAAGCTTTGTATCAGGAGATTGGAATTCGGCGTTTTTCCACCAGTTTAAACGCATAAAAAGCAATTTTCCCGTGTTTTTGCTCATATGGATCTCCGCCCAGTTTTCCGGAACAGGAATTCCGTTGACTCTGCGCTCAAATTTAATCTGAACTTCATAGCCTGAAAGCTCCATTTCCGCAATACTGTAAACACCCTCATCGTAAATATCGGGATTAAGCTTTTTCATATGCTCCTTTGCCTTTGAAAGAAGCTGATCCGCACTAAGCTTCGCAAGTGAACTTTTCCAGTGATCATCCTCATTGTCGGAGCTTTCATACATTACAATCATATCATCCGCAAACAGCATGGATATTTCTTCTGGAATATCTGCGTCATCGGGAGTCGCCCAACGGAACCAGTAGGCATCGTCTTCATATTCTGATTTAAACATAGACTTGTATTTATTCGTTGATTCCCAGTAGAATTCCGATAATTGCGGCGTGATGTTTACCCTCTTTTTTACCTCTTCAACAGCCGCTTTCATCCTCTCGTCACCTTGTTCCAGCGAATAACCTGATAACGTGTCTGCATAAACGGTGACAGCCGTACTTATCACGGTACCCGTCAGCATTGTGCACGCCATTGCAAGTGATACTGCCTTTGCCAATAAATTCTTTTTCATTGTGATCAACCTTTCCTGTCAACTTAAAGCTGTGATATAGTCGTAAATCAGCTGCATAGCTTCGCCTCTTGTAAGCTTCCTGTCAGGCTCAAACTTACCGCCGCTTTTGAATATGCCCATTGCCTTTGCGATTGAGATACAGCCGATATATTCGTCATTCTCCTTTACATCGCTGTACGGGGATTTGTAGATGCCCTTAAGCTTTGCGGCTTCCTCAAGTCCCATTGCACTTACAAGCACCTTTGCCGCAAGAGCCTTTGTAAGAGTCAGCGCCTTTGATTTTGCGGCACTGTCCTTTATTGCGTAAGGACGGGTTATTTTTGTTACCTGATGTGCGATTTCAGCAAACTCAACGTCGGTAAGAGTACTGTCAGGGTCAAATCTGCCGTTTTCACATTCAAGCGTTACACCGTATTTTACAAGGGTACGTATTGCGGCTTCATTTTTATGACCGTCTATGTCGGAATAATCAGTGCTTCTGTAAATTGCAGGCGTTACCGCAGTACCTTTTGAATTGCACAGCTTATAGTCCTTGTTTAATTTAAAGCTGTCAATTTTGCAGACCAGATATGATTTTACCGTGCCGTCAGGTTTATACCAACCGTCATAGTAAACAGACAGGTCAAGCTGTCTGAACAGGCTCTCGTAAGCTTTTTCTTCATCCAGCTTCTGCGCTTCGGGGAACTCTGCATCGGTGTAATTACAGTTGAAATAAGTGACCTCGCCCTTTGCGGAAATGTTCACCGTCACCGTATCTCCGATAACCTTTACGCCATTTTTGTAGCGCTGGAATTCGTACATTCTGAACGCTCCCGTTTCTTCCGCTTTCGGGTCGGGATTGTTTGCGGCAATTGATTTAAACTCGCCGCAGGTGTCGGGGCAGAAATGCTTTAAAGCGGATTTTGCGATTTTCAGATTTTCGGCTGTGGGGTAGCTTCCGCTGTAACTGCTGTCCTCACAGCTTCGGCTGTAATCCTCGACCTTGCCCGTCAGGGCATTTACAAATACATATGCGGAATAGTTTGTGGCATTGGCGATAACATTGCCGTTCTCGTCGCAGCTTTCCTCGTAAACGACATCCTCCTGCTCGTCAACAAGCCACAACCCCTTCATTAAATTGCCGTTTCCGCTTGTGTAGGAAAGCTTGTAGAAATACTCTCCCGTGTCGTTGTTTTTAACCAGCTTATATTCTTTAAGCTCCGCCTTTTCGTAAAGGTCAACATACTTGTCCTTTTTAAGCATAGCGGTTATTTTATCCGTGGAAAGCAGGCTCTTTTCCTTTTCGATTTCCTTCAGCTCTGCTTCGGTGTAATTAACTGTACCGCCTCCGTCAACCCCTGCTTCTGTATCTTCAAGGCGGTCATTTCCGCTGAAATCATAGTCCGTGGGGGAGTGTGCAGTGCCCTTTTCAGCCGCCATATCAGACCATATGGACGATGCTTTTCCCGTTACTGCGTCAACCTCTCCTGTGTATTCGGGGGTATAGACGTATGAAGCGTAAACCTTGCCTGTGCTGTAATCATTATTTATATAGTACACAGGTGTAAGCTTACACAGCTTTTTTATGCTCTCCTTAAGCTTTTCTTGTGACAACGCCTTTTCGGCAGATTTGAACTCAGCGTCATTCCACCAGGACATTTCATATTCAAGCAGCTCTCCCGTATTTTTATCAAGCTCGATCCGTGCACCGTTTCTGTTTACTTCAAAGCCGTTTTCCTTACGCTGAAACTCTACCTGTGCGTTGCTTCCGAAAAGCTTTATGCCCGATATGCTGTAAACTCCCTTTCTGTAAAGGTCGGGATTAAGCTTTTTCATATACTCCTTTGCCTTTGAAAGAAGCTCCGCTTCGGAAAGCTTTGCAAATGAACGGACATCCTTTTTCTCATCATTATTCTTATAAAAATAAACAATATTCCCGTCAGAAACGGAAATGATATATTCTTCGTATTTTTCTGCATTCGACGGCGTTGTCCAGGTGAAAACATAGCATATCGTCGAATAGGCTTTGTGAGCCGTGTAACCGAATTCCGTAAGATGTTCGGGGACGCTTATTCTCTTTGCCGCCGCAAGCGCATCCTTAAGACCCGATTTTGCCTCGGCGGATGTTATTGTATCAGCGTGTATCTTAATTGCAGGCATTGAAACCGTACCCGTAAAAATTGCACATACAGCCGCAAGAGAAGCAATTCTCATAATAAATCTCTTTTTCACATTTTAACTCCCTTCTGCTATAAACACAATCTTAAATGTCCTTATTTTTCAAATCCCCTGTAATTTTGTAGCATTGTACAAATTACAGAGGATATTAATGTTAAATATTACAATCAAGGGAGAAAATCAATATAATACATTCCGTCCTTTGCAGAAATGACACAGGTCACTTCTCCGCCCACAACAAGGCTGTCATAAACGTATTTATGCACTGAAAACTGCTCTCCCGCAACATTTATGAGATAAGTGACCTCGGCTGAGTTGTACACACCTGCACCTGCATGAAAGTAAGCTTTATCGGCAACGGTATGGATGTATGCTTCCTGTTTTCCTTCATCGGCAAGGGCATTTTCAGAGGTTTCCCTGCCCTTTAAAAGTACTGCACCGATAACACAGAAAGCCGCAATAAGCACAATAACAAGAGATTTGCTCAGATCAAAATTACCGCCGAAAGCCGATTTTATGACAGCAAGAACAAGCACGCCTGCAATGAGATAGAGCACAAGCGGTGCACTGAATTTGAGGTTTATGGGGGAGTCAAGCTTCTGCTGCTGTGACTCTGTTACAGATGTGGGTCTGCCCGTACGGATAAGCTTTACAAGCTCATCGGAAATGTTATAGCTGCCCGGATTATATAATCCCTGCTTGCCGTATTCAACCCTTTCCGAAGTGTCATTTGGGTCGAAAAAAATCCTGTTCATAAAAATCCTCCTTGGAAATCAAACCTTGCAATGCTTTTTTATAAGTCCGAGAATAAGGTCAATTGCTCCTTCAAGGTCAACATCAGAGGTGTCGGCAAGCACAGCGTCCTCAGCCTGTTTAAGAGGGGCGATTTCCCTGTGCATATCGTTGTAGTCACGCTGTTCAATATCGGCAAGTACCTGCTCAAATGCCGGGCAGTCAGGCTTTTCCGCAAGCTCCTTGTAGCGTCTTCTTGCACGTTCCTCCGCAGATGCGGTAAGATAAATTTTAAGGTCGGCGTCGGGAAGCACCACCGTACCGATGTCACGTCCGTCCATAATGATATTGTTTTCCCTTGCAATGCTTCTCTGAAGCTCAAAGAGGAATTTTCTCACGGCAGGTATAGCCGATACCGCAGAAGCGCCCATTGAAACCTCAGGGGTGCGTATTTTATCGGAAACGTCCTCATTTCCTGCAAAAACGTGCTGTGCACCGTCAATGAAACGCAGGCTGAAAAAGCCCTTGTCAAGCTTTGAAAGCTCCTCTGCCGTTTTCTCCGCATCGGACGGAGAAATGCCCTTTGTTATCATATGATAGGCTACCGCACGGTAAAGTGCGCCCGTGTCAACATAAATAAAACCAAGCTTCTTTGACACAGCCTTTGCTATTGTGGATTTGCCTGCACCTGCAGGACCGTCTATTGCAATATTTATCGGCATAATAAATTCTTCCTTTCGTTTTTTAATTATTGCTCCAGAAGATACCTGACCATTTTTTCGGGAGCTGATAAAAAGTGTCTGTATGTGTTGACGTGAGCACATTCATCATAGGAAACGTGCCGTACCCCGTCTTTGTTTACTTCAATTATATCTGCGTTCGGATAAGCAAGCAGTATCGGTGAATGCGTTGCAATTATCAGTTGGGAATTGTTCTTTGCAAGTCTGTCGATTTCGCAGAGAAGCGTCATCTGACGTGACGGTGACAAAGCAGCCTCAGGTTCGTCAAAAATATACATTCCTCTGCCTCTCAGTCGGTTCTGTACTAATGCAAGAAAACTTTCACCGTGAGATTGCTCATGAAGAGATACACCGCCGTATGCGGCAATCAGCTTAGGAGAAGCACAAGGCAGCTCGTCCAGCTCATCAATGTTTGAAGCGGCATTGTAAAGACTTTCCGCACGGAGAAAAAATCCGTCTTTTGCATAGCTTGTCCTTATCAATGTAATATGGTCGCACAATTCGGAATGAGTATTCTTGGTGGAAAAGCTGAAATTTTTGCTGCCGCCCTCTGCGTTAAAACCATAGGCTACGGCGATTGCTTCTATCAGCGTGGACTTTCCCGTTCCGTTTTCTCCCACAAGAAATGTAACGGGATTGCTGAATTCAAGTCCGCCTTCTCTTTCAAGGTATCTGATAACAGCCAGCTTTTTTAAATATGAATTGCGGTTAATTCCGCCGTTGTAACGGAAGCTGTCAATATACAATCCTAAACTCCCCCGTTTCAGCCTTCAATAATCACCTTAAGCTCATTCGCAACATCTATAAACTGCTCCATTGTAAGCTGTTCGGGACGGACATTTGCGGAAAGTCCCGCATTTTCAACAGCCTGTGCAATTTTAGCCTTTTCCACACCGATTGATGAGGAAAGTGAATTAAGCAGATTTTTTCTGCGCTGCGAAAAAGCCCCCCTTACAACTTTAAAGAAGAACTTTTCATCCTCCACTTTATACTCACTGTCTTTGCGGACGTTTAATCTTATTACGCAGGAGTCAACATTCGGTGCAGGCATAAAGCTTCCCCTTGAAACGTTGAAAAGCAGCTCAGGCTCGGAATAGTACCGCACCGCCGCTGTGACCGCACCAACGTCACGGGTGCCCATTTTTGCACAAAGACGTGTTCCTGCTTCTTTCTGCACCATAACGGTTATCGTTGATATGGGCAGACGGCTTTCCAGCAGCATCATTATGATAGGAGAGGTGATGTAGTAGGGCAGATTTGCACACACCGCAACCTCCATTCCCTGGAAATGCTCCTCTATAACGGCTCTTAAATCCGTTTCCATTACGTCGGCATTTATGACCGTAACATTTTTATGCTCGGACAGGGTTTCTTCCAGCACAGGTAGCAGGCGGCTGTCAATTTCAATTGCTACGACCTTATCCGCACGCTTTGCAAGCTCGTGTGTAAGCACGCCTATTCCCGTACCAATCTCGATTACGCCGAAGCCTTTCTTTGCGTTGCCCATCTCCGCTATTCTAGGGCATACTGACGGATTGACAAGAAAATTCTGACCCAGAGTCTTTGAGAAAGAAAAACCGTGACGCTGAAAAATATCCTTTATTACTCCTATATCGGTTAAATGTTCCATATTTTCTTTGCCTTCTCCTTGAGGAGAAGGTGCTGAGCACAGCGAAGCGGATGAGGTGTTGCCGCCGCTTCATTCTGCCGAAGCTCCTCCTTTATTTTAAAATATATTTGTCAGCAGCAGAAACACAGGCTGATGGACTATGTAAAAAATCAGCGAATGTCTGCCGATAAAATTAAGTGCTCTTGTTTTGGTTTTGCTGTAAAATATCTTCGGAAGCTGTCTGTTCTTTACAGGCTTTGCAAGCGCCGCACCTGCAAGATAAACAAACCCGTTAGGTATCAGCGGAAAATAGTCCATTGAGCGAAAGCCTGCGTGGGTAATTCCCAAGGGGTAAAGATAGAGCCTGTCTTCGGGAAGGGGCAGCTTGATCTGCGTAAAGATAAAGTTAAGCACGCCGTCCTTTGCCGCAAAATCGAAGAAAATCACGTACAGCACCAGACTTGCGGCAAGAAGTATACGCCAGTCGATTTTATCAGTAACAGGCTTTATCAGACCGCTTATTATCATCATCATTCCGAAAAAGGAAAGCACTCCGAAAACAAACACGCTGCCTGCTGAAAAAATGTTGCTGACTATCGTTAGACCGCTGCCCATAAGATATATGACAGCACCCCTTTTTACTGTATCTCTTGAAAAGGAGGTGCATATGCCCGATACGGCAAAAAGTATCCACAGAAAAAATTTATGCACCCATTCAAACCAGTCCGTGCCCCAGAAGCCTATATCCATATCCTGATAATACACAAGGTCATAAAGCAGATGATACAGCATAACGAATATCATCGCCGCACCACGGAGAAAATCCAGTATTTCTATGCGGTTGCTCCTGCCGAATTTTTCTGCTTTGGGCTGTATGACCTGCGGTTTTTCTATTGTTTTTACAGGCAATGCTTTTACTCCTTTCTTGCGTTGTTCTTTCAGTTGTTTACATATTTATTCCTGCACAGTAGGCGGTGGAAAATGCAATCTGCAGATTAAATCCGCCTGTGTAGCCGTCAACGTCAAGTACCTCTCCTGCAAAGAAAAGTCCTTTCACGATTTTGGACTCCATAGTTTTAGGCGAAACCTCACTGACTTTTATGCCGCCGCTTGTAACGATAGCTTCGCTTATAGGACGGAACCCCGATACTTTCACAGGGAACGCCTTAAGCAGGGAAACCAGCTTTGCCCTCTCCTGCTTTGTTACGGAGTTGACCTGCTTTTCACCGTTTATGCCCGAAAGTTCAACAACAACGGGTATCATTTTTGTGGGCAGAAGCTTTGAAAGAGAATTTGCAAAAATACGGTTGGGTATCTCTCCGAAATCACGGAGAATACGCTCGTCAAGCTTCTTTTCATCAAGTGCAGGCTTAAGGTCGATATAAAAGGTGTACCTGCCCTCTTCGATTTCGGGAATGTGACTTGACGCACTTAAAACAAGAGGTCCCGACACGCCGAAATGGGTGAAAAGCATTTCTCCAAGCTCGGTGAAAACTGTTTTATTCTTTATATTATCCTTTAAAGTAAGGGTAACGTTCTTCAGCGACAGACCCATCATTTCAGCACAGTAACCGTCCTCGGAAACAACGGGAACAAGCGACGGCTTAATCTCTGTTACGGTATGGCCAAGCTTTTCCGCAAAGCGGTAGCCGTCACCGTCTGAGCCTGTTTTCGGGTAGGACTTTCCGCCTGTTGCAATAAGCACGGATGGTGCGTAATAATTGTGACCGTCGGAGCATTTTACTCCCTCAACGACACCGTCCTTTGCGATAATATCTTTTACACGGATATGATAAATTTTTACGCCGTAATCAACGCACGCCTGTTCAAGCGCCTTTACAACATCTCCTGCCTTATCGCTGACAGGGAAAACCCTGTTGCCTCTTTCCGTTTTAAGAGGTACGCCCAGACCCTCAAAAAAGTCCATGCAGTCCTGTGATGAAAACTGTGAATAAGCAGAGTAAAGAAAACGTGAATTTGTAGGGATGTTTGCCATAAACTCATCCTGTGTGCAGTTGTTTGTTACGTTGCAGCGTCCCTTTCCCGTTATGGAAAGCTTTATGCCGCAGCGGTCGTTGCGTTCAAATATTACAACGCTTTTACCGTACTGTGCGGCTGTTACCGCAGCCATCATCCCTGCTGCGCCGCCCCCGATTATAATGCAGTCAAAATTATTGTTCAAGACACATCCTGCCTTTCTTTGCTTTTTAAGATAAATCAGATTTATTATAACATATTATTTTTAAAAAGTCATCTGTAATTTTTATAAACGGGTGGTAATTTGAAAAATAGTGTGCTATAATTAAAATATTACGCATCCAGACTTGACCGAAAGGAAAATTTTATGCAGAACGCAAAAAAGAATAAAAACCTTGAATTCACAGTTTCCGAGCCTATGGGACTGCTGGAATTCCTGTTTAAAGACTGCACAAAAGACTCGAAAAACAAAATCAAATCCAATCTTAAATACAAGCTTGTTTCCGTTGACGGCAGGGTCGTAACACAGTTTGACTATCCTCTTAAAAAGGGGCAGACGGTTTCAATAGGCGCTTACAAACCCGAATACAAGCCTTATTATGCGCCCGATATGCCCGACATTATTTATGAGGACGACAACATTATCGTTATCGACAAGCCTGCAGGGCTGCTTGCGGTCGCAACCGAGGACGAAAAGCAGGCTACGGCTTACCGTGCTGTAATGGAGTATGTAAAGCACAAGAACAAAAACAACCGTATATTCATCGTTCACCGCCTTGACCGTGATACGTCGGGCATACTGCTTTTTGCAAAGAACGAGGAAATCAAATTCGAGCTTCAGGATAACTGGGACAGCCTTGTGAAATACCGTGGCTACTGTGCTCTTATAGAGGGACATCCTGCTGAAAAGAAGGGCAGAATAAAATCCTGGCTCCGTGAAACGGACAGCCACTTTGTTTTCTCTGCTAAAACCAAGGGCGACGGCAAACATTCCATTACAAACTACGAGGTCAAGCGTGAAAGCAAGGATTACTCCCTTGTTGCCGTAAACATTGAAACGGGACGCAAAAATCAGATACGTGTACATTTCAGCGAAATGGGACACCCTATTGCAGGCGATAAAAAATACGGTGCCGAAACAAATCCTATCCGCCGTCTTGCACTCCACGCAGACAGGCTTGTTGTAAAGCTTCCATATCTTGATGAGGAGATGGATTTCAAGCTTCCCGTACCAAAGAAATTTTTATTCTGTATGAAAGACAAACAGTAAAGGAGCATAAAAATTATGGCTGACATCAAACCTTACGAACGTGCGCCCCATTATTACGAAACCGACAAAATGGGCATCGTTCATCATTCAAACTACATCCGCTGGTTTGAGGAATCAAGAATACACTTCCTTGAAAAAGCAGGCTACCCTTATGAAAAAATGGAGGAAAACGGCGTGATGATACCCGTTCTTTCCGCTTCCTGCGAGTACAAGAACGCAACACGCTTCGGCGAGCCTGTTTATATCGTGCCTAAGATAGAGGAGTTCAACGGCTTTAAATTTACAATAACATACCGTGTTGTAAGCAAGGCGACAGGCGAGCTTAAGGCTACGGGCGAAACACGCCACTTCTTTACGGATATGGAGCTTAAGCCTGTCCGCACGAAAAAATCCTACCCCGAAATCTTCAATACCTTCAACGATTATATCGGCGTGGATTTTCTGGAGGGCGTTACCTATGATAAAGTTTAAAGCTGACGGAAACAATGTGCGTGTTCTGGGAAGAACGCTGTACCGTGACGATGTAAGATGGCTTGGTTACTCATGTACTGCCGTAGAATTTGAATTCACGGGAACAAAAGCCACCGCCGAGCTTTCCACCGACTGGCTCAACGATGCAGGCTGGAAGCATATTTTTCAGCCTTATATGGCGGTTTTCGTAAACGACAGCGATGAGCCTTACAAGCGCTTTGCCGTAAACGAGGGTACTGCCGAATATGAACTCTACACCTCCGAAAACATCGGAAAGGTAAAGATACGTCTTGTTAAAATGTCGGAAAACGCATTCAGCAAGGTCGGCATAAACTCCGTTTCCGCTGACGGCGAAATAAGACCGACACAGCCTGTTTCACAGAGGAAAATCGAATTTGTCGGCGATTCCATAACCTGCGGCTTCGGAATCGAGGCGTCTTCTGCCGCTGACGGCTTCTGTACGGCACAGGAAAACCCGTGGATAAACTACGCTTCAATAACAGCACGTCATTTCAACGCTGAATACAACCTTGTTTCCTGGACGTCCATCGGCGTTCTTTCCAATTCCGTCAAGGAAGATGTAAACGAGCCTGATGACGGCTGGACAATGCCGAAAATTTATTTTTATACCGACAGGTCGGTTGACGGTATGACGGCAGGCAGCGAAAACAACCTTGAAGAATGGGATTTCAGCCGCTTTGAGCCTGACCTTATAGTTGTAAATCTCGGCACAAACGACAAGGATTACACCAGAGGAATAAAGGAACGTACCGACGCTTTTGAAGATTGCTACCTCAATTTTATTTCCGACATCAGAAAGCACAATCCCGACTCGGTAATCCTCTGCACTCTCGGCGCAATGGGACAGCAGCTTTGTCCCCAGATTGAGAATGCCGTAAAAAAGCTCGGCGATGATAAAATTTACGCTGTGCGTTTTGATGAGCAGCTGGAAAGCGACGGTATCGGTGCTGAAAGTCACCCCAATGCTGTTACTCACAGAAAGATGTCGGAAAAGCTTATCGGTGAGATTGAAAAGCTGAATATTTTCTGATAAACTCTTAAAAAGAGGTAATTTATGATAGTGATTATAACAGGTGCGTCACATACGGGCAAAACTGCTCTTGCACAGAAACTGCTTGAAAAGCACGGCTTCCCCTATTTATCAATCGACCATCTTAAAATGGGACTTATACGAAGCGGAAACACTGTGCTTACTCCCGAAAGCAGCGATGAAAAGCTTACGGAATATCTCTGGCCTGTTGTACGTGAGATGATTAAAACAGCTGTTGAAAATAATCAGAATCTCATAGTTGAGGGGTGCTATGTGCCCTTTGACTGGAAAAAAGATTTTTCTGACCAATACCTCTCTCATATAAAATTCTTCTGCCTTGTAATGAGCGAAAATTACATAAAAAATCATTTTGATGATATAAAAAAATATGCAGATATTATTGAGAAACGTCTTGATGACAGCTGCTGCACTTCAGAGAGTGTGCTTAAGGATAATTCGGAGTTTTTTAAGAATGTCCGTAAGTATGATTTAAACTTTATACTTATTGATGATGAGTACAATATAAATATTGACTTGAATGAATGATTTCAACCGTACGGAAAGACTTGTTTTTTCTGTACGGTTTGTTTTATTCTGCGTGCCTTATGCCTCATAGAAAAATTTATTGAAGATATGCTTGTTTTTTCATTTTCACTATTGAAATGGATGTATGTTTTATGGTACAATAAAAGTTGAAAGTCAAGATGAAAGGTCGGGAGTTTAAGTTGGATTTTATATATACAATGGGATCGTATGTAAAAAGTATTCTGCCCATTACTCTGTGGGACGTGCTGGATATTGCGGTTCTGGCTGTACTTATCTATAAGGGTATCACTCTTATCAAGGAGACCCGTGCGGCAGGTCTGCTGAAGGGTATCGCATTTATGCTTGTAGCCTATGTGGTGATGAACTATATGGGAATGAAGGCTATGGCGTTTATTATGGAGAACGTTTTTGACGTTGGTCTGCTGGCGCTTATCGTGCTTTTCCAGCAGGAAATCCGCCGTATGCTTGAAAAGATCGGTCACTCCAGCGTTACTAAAATTCCTGTGCTGTCCTCAATTACAAGCGAGTCAACAGACAGTATGACAACAAAATGGAACAACGCTATCGAAGCGATCTGCGACGCCTGCGAGGACCTCTCCGCTACAACAACAGGCGCACTTATCGTAATTGAACGTGAAACAAAGCTTGGCGAGCAGATAGACACGGGTACCGTTCTTAATGCCGCACCTTCAAAGGAGCTGTTCGGCAACATCTTCTTTAAAAACACACCTCTCCACGACGGCGCTGTAATAATGCGTGACGGTGTTGTTCTTGCAGCTGCCTGCTTCCTGCCTAAGCCACAGAAGGAAGAAACCATCAACAAGGCCCTCGGTTCAAGACACCGTGCGGCTATCGGTATGAGCGAAAACTCAGACGCTATCGTTGTTGTCGTTTCCGAAGAAACAGGCACTATTTCCGTTGCTGAAAACGGCAACCTTGAACGAAGCCTTTCCCGTGACGGTTTAAAGAAGCTGCTTCGTACAAAGCTTATCCCTGAAAAGCCGTCCCGTCACGGCAGACCACAGCCTATTCAGGCGGTAGAAAAGAAGCTTTTCAACAAGAAGAAATCAAATAATAACAATTCGGCAGGAGGCAGTGAAAATGAATAAAATACTTGACCCTATCGCCGAATTTTTCAGAAGGCTGTTTGAAAAGGATTTTGTCGTAAAGATAATATCCATCCTTGCGGCAGTGCTCATATGGTTTATCGTTTCAATAAACGAGTATCCTACCATTTCGAGAGTTTTCTACAACGTGCCCGTTATGGTTGAAATGCAGGGCACCTATGCGGAGGCCCACAACTTCCAGGTAGTCGAGCAGAAAATCAGCTCCGCCAATGTTTATATCAGCGGCGACCGAGGCGAAATAGGCAACCTTGAAAAAGAGGATATAACCATCGTTGCTTCCGCTGAAAATGTTATCAACGCCACAAGCTACAACCTCCCTATTGACGTTGTTTCTTCAAGCGGACGTGAGTTTATGGTCACTAATATCGCAAACGCCGACACAGGCGAGAACATCAGCCACGTCAACGTTAAATTCGACGAAATAATCACCCGTGAAGTCAGCGTCAAGCCTAAAATGGACAATGTTAAAATTGCGGCAGGCTATATCAGCGATGCCGATGATGTTGTTATCATACCCGATAAGATCCTGGTTACAGGTGCAAAGGAAAACGTCAGCAAAATCACCGACGCTTACGTTTACGTCGAGTCCCCCGGTGAGCTTTCATCCACTTACGAATATATGGCTTCAAATCCTGTTCTTTACAGCGGCAGCAGTCCTCTCAGCGATGTCGAGACGCTGTCTATTGACAGAACAAGTTTCACCGTTCAGGTGCCCGTTCTTCAGAAGCAGGTGCTCCCTCTTGAAGTGCGTATCACAAACGCTCCCGCAGGCTTTGATACCGACGCATTTATCGAAAAACTTAAAATGTCCGTTTCAGAGCTTGAGGTTGCGGCACAAAAGGAATTTATCAAGGAAATCAAAGCTCTTGATATAGGCAGTATTGATATGCGTGAGGTCAATATCGGCTCCGAATTCAAATTCAACACATCTGAATTCCTGCCTGACGGCTACCAGAATCTGAGCGAAGTAAATACTGTCACCGTAACCTGTCCGACTGAAAATCTCTTCAGCCTTACAATGGCTATAAGAGGAAGTGCGGTGCAGATCATCAACGCTCCTCCTCAGTTTGATTACAACATCATCACCTCAGGCTTTACAATGAACTTTATCGGCTCACAGGAAAGTCTTGAGCAGCTCACATACTTTGATGTTATCGCTCAGATCGACCTTATCAACTATGAGCTTGAAGAACGTGACTACAAGTTCCCTGTAACATTCTCCACACCTAATTTCAGCGATGTATGGTGTATCGGCTCCGAAGGTGTTCTTTCGCCTAAGGCTACCGTTACTGTAACGCTTAAATCGGATAACGAAAGGTAAAACACAATGCCCGTTATTGTTTCTCAGATAATCACAAAAGTCAGTGCTTCAAATGACGAGATCACGGCGGCGGCTCTGAAAAAGCTGTCGCTGAAGCCTGCCGACGCAAAGGTTGCGGGAGTTCACAAAACCTCCCTTGACGCAAGGGATAATTCAAGCATAAAGCTGGTTTCGTCCGTATGGATAGAGCTTCACGACAAGCTTAAAGAGAAGCGTCTTGCCGAAAAAAATCCGTCCTGCACTTATGCCGACATCAATTCAGACAGCCTGTTTCCCGAAAAATGCGGAAGCGAAAAATTAAACGGCAGGGTCATAATTGCAGGCTTCGGACCTGCAGGGATGTTTGCCGCACTTACCCTTGCAGAATACGGCTTCAGACCTGTTGTTCTCGAAAGGGGCGGCTGTGTTGACGAAAGAGTGAACGCTGTGGAAGGCTTCTGGAAGGGCGGTGCTTTCAGCGAGGAAACCAACGTCCAGTTCGGCGAGGGCGGCGCAGGTACATTCTCCGACGGCAAGCTTACCACAAGAATAAAGGACCCTATGTGCAGACGTGTTCTTGAACGCTTTGCGGAATACGGTGCTCCCGAAGAAATCCTCACCAAGGCAAAGCCCCATATCGGCACAGACAAGTTGAGAGGTATCGTTAAAACAGTACGTGAAAAAATAATCGGGCTTGGCGGCGAGGTGCGTTTTCACGCCAAGCTTACCGATGTTAAATATGAAAACGGCACAATAACCTCCGTTACCGTAAACGGCAGCGAGAAAATTCCCTGCGGTGCGCTTATCCTTGCAATCGGCCACAGCGCAAGGGACACCTTTGAAATGCTGCTCCGAAAAGATATTTTTATCGAGCCTAAACCCTTTTCCGTAGGCGCAAGAATTGAGCATAAGCAGACAGAGGTAAACCGTTCGCTTTACGGTAAACAATATGACAATCCCGTGCTTCCTCAGGGAGAATATCAGCTCTCCTACCGCAAAGGCGAAAGAGGGGTCTATACCTTCTGTATGTGTCCCGGAGGCACGGTTGTACCGTCACAAAGCGAAAATGATACCGTTGTAACAAACGGTATGAGCGAGTTTGCACGTGACGGCGAAAATGCAAACGCCGCACTTGTTGTATCGGTGACACCCGATGATTACGGCAGAAATCCCCTTGACGGCGTAACCTTTGCAAGAAGTCTTGAAAAGCGTGCCTTTGAGCTTGGGGGCAGAAATTACAAAGCTCCTGCCTGCACCGTCGGAAGTTTCCTTGACGGCGGCGGCTCTCTTAAAGGTGCAGACGTTTCCCCGACTTATGCAAGGGGCGTTGAGGAATGTGATTTCCGCAGGCTTTTTCCCGTGTTTGTCACGGATATGATGGCGGTCGGCTTAAAGAGCTTTGCAGGAAAAATGAAATGCTTCGGCGACAGGAACGCCGTTATGACCGCTCCCGAAACACGCACCTCCTCTCCCGTAAGAATCACACGCGGAGAAGACCTGCAATCCGTTTCTGTAAAGGGGCTGTACCCCTGCGGAGAGGGTGCGGGCTATGCAGGCGGAATTATGTCTGCGGCAGTTGACGGACTGCGTATTGCAGTAAAAATCATTGAAAAGTTTGATGTGGATTAAACTATGATATATTTAAACAAAAAAACCGCCGCTGCTCTTGCGGCACTGCTGCTTCTCTGCGGATGTTCACGGCAGACAGCAGAGGAGGAAACTGATGATACCTCTGTAATCTTTCCGCCTGTTGTAACCACCGCCCCTGAAGCCGACCACTCCCTTATGCGGTTTTACACTATAAACGAGGTTTTCGCCGACCTTCACGCAGACGGCAGGGATTTTACCTTCCCCGTAAGCGAGCGTGAATTTGAGGAAGGCGGAGTTTTTGAAGACTGCACTCTCACCGCAAACAGCATAACCTTTCCTGACGGAAGCAGTCTGACCTCAACTCTTACCGATTACGGCGGCGGTGCCATTGAAGCGGTAAAATACATATGCGCCGAAAAAGGCACAGCACCCAGGGATTTCACCGTATGCGGTCTTGTTTTCGGAATGACACGCTCACAGGTTTATTCTGATTTCGGAATTCCCGACAGCGTTCTGGGCGACCCCGAAAAAGACTATGGCGTTCTCACGTATGTAGGCGCAGGGTCACAGCTGTTCTTTCTCGAATTTGAAAACAACCGTCTTGTCAGAATGGTTTTCCAGCAGTAAAATTAATTTATAAACACAAAAAGCTTACGGGATATTTTCTGTCCCGTAAGCTTTTTTATTTTTATTTTTCCATTGCCGCAACAAGACTTCTCAGACGAATTTTTGCTGCGCCGAGATTGTTTATCTCGTCGATTTTAAGCTGTGTATAAAGCTTTCCGCCGCCTTCAAGGATTGAACGCACCTCGTCGGTAGTGATAGCGTCAATGCCGCAGCCGAAGGATACGAGCTGTACAAGCTGCATATCAGGTTGTGTGGTTATATATTTTGCAGCTCTGTAAAGACGTGAGTGGTATGTCCACTGATTAAGCACCGTAAGCTTAGGAGTTTCAGCAAGATGAGCAACGCTGTCCTCTGTGATTACGGCAAGTCCAAGTGACGCAATAAGCTTATGGATACCGTGGTTGATCTCAGGGTCAACGTGGTAAGGTCTACCGCTTAAAACAATGATAGGCATTTTGTTTTCTCTTGCAGTCTTGATAATTTCCTCGCTCTTTTTAACGATACCCTGACGGTAGGAATTCCATTCCTTGAACGCTTCAGCCCACGCTGTTCTTACAGCACCCTTTGAAATATTGAACTTCCTGAACGCCTCGCTCATTGATTCGGCAAAGTGTCTTTCAAGGTTTATATCAACATAAGGGTAGTAGAAATTGTTTTCGTTAAGCTCAGGAATGTTTGCCTTAAGCAGCTCAGGATAATACGCAACAACAGGGCAGTTGTAGTGATTGTCGCTGCCGCCTTCGTCAATGTTGTAGCTTTCGCAAGGGTAGAAGATAATATCCGCACCCTTTTCAAGAAGGCTTACAATATGACCGTGTGCAATTTTAGCAGGATAGCAGACCGTATCTGACGGAATTGTATGCTGACCCTTGTAATAGGTATCACGGGAGCTTTCCTCGGAGAAAATCACCTTGAAGCCAAGCTTGTTGAAGAAAGGAGTCCAGAACGGAATCTGCTCGTAGAAGCCGAGGCATAAAGGCAAACCGATAGTTGCCTTCGGTGAAGCCACGTTCTGATTTTCCTCGTAAGAAAGCAGGGTCTTGTATTTGTATTCGTAAAGACAAGGTGCTTCAACCTCACGCTTCAAGCCTGCGCCCTTTTCACAGCGGTTGCCGCTGATGAATTTATGGCCGTCGTTGAAGGTTATCATTGTAAGATTACAATGTGCCGTACAGCCCTTACAATTAAGCTGACGTGATGTGTATGTAAACTGTTCAAGTGCGTCAGGGCGGATGAGTCCCGTGCCTGCGCCCTTGTTTTCCTTAGCGTAAAGAGCCGCACCGAATGCACCCATAAGTCCTGCTATTGCAGGTCTTACAACATTTCTGCCAAGCTCCTTTTCAAATGAACGGAGTACAGCGTCGTTCAGGAATGTACCGCCCTGTACAACAATGTGCTTGCCAAGCTCGTCAACGGATTTTGCACGGATTACCTTATAAATCGCATTCTTGATGATGGATGAGGAAAGACCTGCGGAAATATCCTCTACGGAAGCGCCGTCCTTCTGTGCCTGCTTGACTGAGCTGTTCATAAATACCGTACAGCGTGAGCCAAGGTCAACAGGACGTTCAGCAAAAAGTCCCAGCTGTGAGAAATCAGCTATATCGTAACCCATTGCAAGTGCGAATGTCTGTATAAAGGAGCCGCAGCCCGAAGAACAGGCTTCGTTGAGCATAATGCTGTCGATTGCACCGTTCTTTATTTTAAAGCACTTGATGTCCTGACCGCCGATGTCGATGATAAAATCAACCTCAGGCTGGAAGAAAGAAGCCGCCTTGTAATGAGCCACCGTTTCAACGATACCGTGGTCAACGCCGAGACCTGCCTTGATAAGCTCCTCGCCGTAGCCTGTTACAGCGGAAGAAACGATTTTTACCCTGTCCCCCGCAAGCTTGTAGATTTCCTTGAGCTTCTCGGAAATTACGTTAAGGGGCTGACCCTTGTTTGATGTGTAGTGCTGATATAAAAGCTTGCCATCGGGAGTTATAAGAACAAGCTTTGTTGTGGTTGAGCCTGCGTCAATGCCGAGATAAGCCTCGCCCTTGTAGGTTTCGATATTTTCATAAGCAAGGTCGCATTTCTTATGACGTTCAACAAATTCGTGGTACTCTGCCTTTGAAGCAAAGAGAGGCTCGCCTGTAACGATGTCGTCCTTCATTTTAGCATTACCAAGACGTTCAATAACCTCGTCAAGTCTGAATTCCTCGGAAACCTCATTTGCGTGAAGAGCACAGCCGTAAGCCATAAAGCACGGTGCATTTTCAGGGAATACTGCATTTTCGTCAGTAAGCTTAAGGGAGTCAACAAACGCCTTGCGAAGGCCCTGCTGGAAGGAAAGAGGACCGCCCAGGAAAAGCACCTTGCCCTTTATTTCACGGCCCTGTGCAAGACCTGATACCGTCTGGTCAACTACCGCCTGGAAAATCGAAGCGGCAATATCCTCTCGCTTCGCACCCTGATTAAGCAGAGGCTGGATGTCGGATTTTGCGAAAACACCGCATCTTGAAGCGATAGGGTAAATCTTTTCCGCCTTTAATGCAAGCTTGTCCATTTCGTCGGTGGTAATGCCCAGAAGGGTAGCCATCTGGTCAATGAAAGCACCCGTACCGCCTGCACAGGAGCCGTTCATTCTCTGCTCTACACCGCCTGTAAGGAAAATAATCTTTGCGTCCTCACCGCCCAGCTCGATTACAACGTCAGCGTCGGGATGACTTTCCTTTACAGCGATAAATGCGCCGAAAACCTCCTGCACAAAAGGAAGCTCCGAAGCGTTTGCAAGACCAAGGCCTGCCGAGCCTGTAATGCTTAATTTAAAGCTTGCATCGGGATAATTCTTCTTTATTTCGGTAAGCTGTTCGGTAACTGTTTCCTTTACCTTTGAGAAATGGCGCTGATATTTTGAATGGATAATGCTCTTGTTCTCGTCGAGAATAACTGTTTTGACGGTGGTTGAGCCAACGTCAATGCCAAGTGCGTAAATTTTACTCATTATATTAGTCCTTCTTCTTCAATTTATTTGAACAGTACGCCTTTAAAGCAGACGTTCTGTCTGTTTTCATCAAAATTCCACGTGTGGAAAGCGCCTCCTGCACAGAATTCGTAATCCCTGCATTCTGCACACTCGCCGCACTTTCTGAAATCGGAACGGTAGGCTTCAAATTTATTTTCCCACACTTCCTTGAAATCGTCCCTGCGGATATTTCCCTGCACAAGCTCGGGTCTGCGCTCAATGTCAAGGCAGGCGGCAATATCGCCGTTCCACATTATGCTTGCGGTGTAAATTCCTGCATT
Source organism: Oscillospiraceae bacterium (assembly GCA_017408395.1). Lineage (GTDB taxonomy): Bacteria > Bacillota > Clostridia > Oscillospirales > Ruminococcaceae > UMGS363. Next base: position 34,651 of record JAFQUQ010000031.1, on the reverse strand, counting down.
GCACAGAAAATACCACTGCCGCACCTCACGTTCAAGCTCCGTGCCGAGAAAATGACTGCAGCCGTATGTTACGGGCAGTTTTTCATCGTGATAATGCTCTCTTATGAAGCCGAACATTTTAACGTAGTCCTCATCCTTCAGCAGCAGCTCAGGATAAAGATTTGCCCTTCCGATAGGCTCCATATTTATAACACGCCAGGAACGTATCCCAAGCTTTTTCAGCTCACCGTAAAGCTCGTCAAGCTCGCCGATATTCTTTCTGTGAACCACCGTCGTTACCTGAACGTGCTGAAAGCCGCCGCATTCAATAAGATTACGAATGCCGTTCATTGCGTCGTCATAGCCGCCCTTTTTCTGTCTGAACCAGTCGTTTGTTTCCCTTAAACCGTCAATGCTGACGGATATGGTCTTCATTCCCGTTTCACGGAGAAGGGAGGCTGTTTTTTTATCAATAAGCGTACCGTTTGAAGTCATTCCCCAGCTGTAACCGAGAGATTTTGCGTACGCCATTATATCAAAGAAATCCTTTCTCAGCAAAGGCTCGCCGCCCGTTATGCAAAGCTGAAAATCCCTTACATCAAACTGCCCTGCGGTCTTTCTGAGAAAAGCTTTTATTTCATCCCCTGTAAGCATACCCTCGGAGGTGCTGTCTCCGCAGCTGCTTCCGCAGTGAAGGCAATGCTCATTGCAGCGGTTTGTCATTTCTATAAAAAGAAACTTGAGACGGGGATTTTTCCATAGCTGTCTGCGATATTCCGCAAGCTCAGTCATATGTTTTCTTTTTACGCTTCCGCTTAATCTTCTCATAACCTGCTCCTTTACTCAAAAAACTCAGGCGGACCGTAAACCGCAGGCACAATATTTTCCGACGGCTCAAAAATTACAGGCTTGAATTCATCGGGAGCTTCCGCTGTTTCTTCGGGTACTTCCGCTGTTTCTTCAGGAGTTTCCTCTGTTTCTGAGGAAGTTTCCGTTTCTTCTTCAACAGGATCTCCGTCAAGCGGCGGAGGACCGTAAACATCAACAGGAATATTCTCCTCAGGCTCAAATGTTACGTCGGTAAAATCATTTCCTATGTTATCAACGGGTGGTTTGTCAACCATAGGAGGGCCGTACATCGTATGGTGCATATTGTCCGACGGGTCATATTCATCATCAAACGGGGGAGGACCGTAAACGCCTGCCGCATAGTTTAAATCAGGCGAAAACGTGCCTGATGAGCCTGCACACATAAATATAACCACAACAGCACCCACGCCGAGAATAAACGATACCAGATACCACCAGCCGCTTTTGCCCGTGTCGTGAAGTCTGCGTACCGTAAGCGAAATGAACGGGATAAATGAAACCGCAAGATAAGCCGCAAGCACTATTGCAGGAACAAACACCCACTCCGCATACGGTCTTACAAGCATAAACACTGTCACCAGCACAGCAATCACAGCGTTTACAGCAAACGGAATCCAGTATTCCTTTCTGCCGCTTTTGCCCTTGTAGTCGAAAATTCTCTTCCACATTTCTGCAATATATTTCATTTTATCCCTCCTTGTTTTTAAAGTAATGACGCTATCCTTTCGGCGATCTCCTGGGGAGTGCCGTTTCCGTCAACGGAAAGTGCGGAATGTTCTCTGTAAACAGGCACTCTTCCGTCGTAAATCGCTTCAAGCTGCTCCCTTGTATTGTTTGCAACGATAGGACGGTTTGTGCAGTCCTTTATTCTTTCGTAGCAGCTTTCAAAATCAATGTCGATATAGACTACAACGCCGTTTTCATTGGCAATTTCAGAGTTGATCTTCTTGAGCATTGCACCGCCGCCGCAGGCAATAACGCCCTTTGCCGACGCAAGCTCCTTTACAGCTTCGGTCTCGGCTGTACGGAAGAATTCCTCACCCTTTTCCGCAAACATCTGCGGTATGCTCATACCCTGCTTTTCAACAATGTAATCGTCCATATCCGTAAATCCGCAGCCAAGCTTCTTTGCAAGCAGCTTTCCCGCAGTGGATTTTCCGCAGCCCATAAAGCCGCATAAAAATACAGGTTTCATCCGTTTACTCCTATCAGTTTTCTTCCTCGGCTTCGGCTGCCGTTTCATCGGCATATTCCATAAGCTTCTGTGCAAGTCCGTCCTCCATTGCGGAATAGAACATTGCAAAAAGCATATCCACAAAGCCCATCAGGAACATATTCTTGTTGGTGATTTCAGCAAGTGCAGGCACCTTTGCGTAAATATACGACTTGTACCAGTCTGCCGTAAACGCAGGCACCTTCTTGCCCTTTCGCACCAGATACTTTGTTTCCAGAAAGGTCTCGGAAATTATCTCATTGTAATTTTCCGCACCCTTTTCTATTACAGCCGTGTAAATTCTGTAAAGCTGGTCATCAGAGAGTGTATCCTCGCCGCACTTTACATTTTTAAGCACGGGAATTCTTACAGCAAGGCTGAACACTATCAGCGGAAGCACCCTGTTGTATTCCTCACTCTGCATCTCACGGCAGGTATAATCGTCAATACGCAGTCCCAGCGACTTTATGCAGTCGGTGTCGGGCATATTGTTGAGCATTATTTTAAGCACGTCCTTTATGTTGACGTTGTAAAACTCATTTTCCGCAAGGGAGTAGATGTATTTTATGGAATTAAACAGGCATACGCCGCTTTTTATGATATAATCCGCCATACCGTTTATTGCGGCTGACTCGTTTATGAATTTCATTCGTCATCCTCCTTTAAGCCGTAAGCCTCTTCCCTTGTCATTCTCTTCCACTGGGGAGCTTTTATCTCAACAGGCTTCTGGGGAGTCTTCTCGGCAGCCTCTTCCTCGTCATAATTTCTGCCGTGGTCTGCCATAAACGCATCAAAAAGACTGTCAAAGGTTTCAGGCTTGAAGGGCTTGACCTCAACCTCGTCAGCCGCCACTACCTTTACAGGCTCGGACTTTTTCTCAGCAATTTCCTCCTGCGGCATATCATCTCCGAAGCTTATGGGAACAAAGGCTTCTATCCTTTCCTTTACCTGCCCGGAAATAATGGGGTCGCCCTTATCGTTTACGGTTTCAAAGGTGTAATTTTCCACCGAGGTCTTTACGTGTGTCTTGTTCTTGCTTGCGGTCTTTACCTGAGCGCACAGACGGTCGGAGTAGTCAAGGAAATCTTCAAGCTGCTCAATGGTAGCCTCTCCGATCTTGATATTGCGCTTCATATCGGACAGATACCTGCTCCACTCACGGAACTCGTTTTCGTCCATAGCCTTGCCCACACGTTTGTAGAGGGCGTTGTAAATCTTCTGTCCTCTCTTTTCAAGCTCGGGAGGAACGTTCATACCCTTTTTCACGACAGGCGGCTCGGAAACAGCTCTTGCGGCAGCTTCCTCTGCTTCTGCGGCTCTTCTCTGAGCCTCTTCTTCTGCTCTTACAGCAGCTGCGGCAGCTTCGATAGCCGCCTTCATTTCATCGTACTGCTTACGGCAGGTAACGCCGCTGCTGTTCACCTTATCGCACAGGAAAGCTTCGTCCTTTGCAACAAAATAACGTCCGCAGCTTTCACATTTGCGAAGTACGATATTATATTTCATCATAAGGTCAAATTCAAGGTCTATCACAGCCTTTAAGCTGTCAGGCATAAACACCTCGTCCGAATTGTCCTTAAGCGCTTCGAGGGCAAACTTCATATCCATTTCCGCAGGACGCTTCATTCCTCTTACGAAAGCATAGGAGTCCATAGCAAGCTGGTCCTTTACCTTAACGCAGTCCCTTGACGGCGGCACGGACATATCCCCCGCCATTTCAAGAACATCCGCAAAACGGCGGTATATTGCCTTTGAGACCCTTGCATTCATAAACGTTGCATTAGGCATAAGCGCAGAACTTCCCACTCTTACGGAAGGCATTTTTCTGCCGTCTATGCCAAGCTCGTTTGCCGCCATTGCAACAGCAAGGTCAAAATACTCCTTGCGTGTGTGTAAAATCTCATATTCAAGGGGCACCTTTTCCTCATCACAGTCGTAAATGAAGGAGATTTTGTTGCGTGCATATTCCTGAAGCTTCACAAGATTGCTCCACTGATTCATTGCGGCACCCGTCTTATACTGTGAAATACGTCTGAAAATAGCTTCCTCGTAAAGATTTTTCGGAGAAATACAGCGTACCCACAGTTCCTCAAGCCCGATTCTTTCGGAATGACATATATATTCAATTATACAGTCGGTGACTATATCGGCAAAATCGTCCCCTATCATAGCTTCAACGTAAGGGTGAATACCTCTGATGATATTTTTTGCGTTGGAAACATTGGTAGGAGGAAGTCTTCCGCTTTTCTTGGCAAGACGGCCTGCTTCTATGCACTTTTCCCAGAAATATGTAAAATCAAATTCCACAAAATGCAGCAGAGCCTTTGCAAGCTCAAGGCTGAAGAAATTGTTATTGTCCCTCACCACAAACTGTATGATTTTAGCTTCCATTGAAACGATCCTTTCAGAAAATTTCCGTTTAAGGGAAGCCGTCAGCTCCCTTAAGCTTATATATAATCAAACAATAATACTCCATAATATATTCTTTGTAATTATATCACATTTCCCTGTTTATTTCAAGGATTTTGCGGTAAAAATAAAATTTTGCCATACAGATGTAAAATCAGAGAATTTTATGCAACAATTTACAGTAAGGGTATTTGTGCAAACTTACAATATTTTGTCAAAAAACTAAAGATTTGTATTTTTTTGCCGATATTTTAAACAGATGAAATTTTTAAAAAGGAAGAGGAGTTTTATGGTTATCGGAAATATGCCGCTGGCGGATTATTTGAATAACAAGAGCAAAAAAACTGGAAACAGCCTTCAGAAATCCCTTGAAAAGCTTTCTTCGGGCTACCGTGTAAACAGAGCTGCAGACGATGCGGCTTCTCTTGCTATATCCGAAAAAATGCGTACCGTCCTCTGCGGCCTTGAACAGGGCGTGGACAACATCAACGACGGTATAAGCTACGTGCGCTCCGTTGACGGTGCTTCCCAGGAAATCAACAATATGATACACAGGCTCAAATCCATTGCTGTGCAGGCTGCAAACGGCACTTACGACGACAGCATAGACAGAGCCGCACTCGACTGTGAATATCAGCAGCTCCTTGACGAAATAGGCCATATTACCGATACTTCCGATTTCAACGGTATTCCTCTCTTCGAAAAACACCTCGAATCCTACGGCGCAGGCGAAGGCGTTGTAAGCCACGGCGAATCCGTGATCATCGACGGAAACAACGATACTCTCCGTATCGGCTACACCCTCGACGGCAATTCAAAGGTCCACACTGTAAAAATCCCTCACGGCAAATATCATCCCGCAGAGGCTCTTGCCGATTATATAGACTCTATCCTTTACAAGGAAGCTCCCAACCTTATCATCGGAATGAATCCCGACAAGCAGTTTACAATGCAGACAGAACCCGGACGTCTTGATTTTATCGGCGGTACGGGCGCAAGCCTTTTTTACGAAACAAATATCGGCTCCGCAGAAGGACACCTTCTCGGCGTAACCTCATTCAGCAATGATACTGTGCCTATGGAAGTAATTACAGGAGCAAACGATGTAATGTCCTTCCGTCTCGGCAACGATGACGATACCCTCCATTCCATCACTCTTGAACCGGGCTGGTACAGCCGCCCTCAGCTTATCCAGCATATCAACGACAAGCTTGAAGAAGCAGGACTTGCAGATGACGTGCAGGCTGTTCCCGAAACAAACAATGAGGGCAGGGGTATTATCGGTCTTGCCAGCACCGAAGCTATCACAGGTCTTGCAGGTAACTTCATCAAAATGGACGGTATCCATTCTCCTATTTACGATATAAGCATGTACGGCTACAACAACAATACCCAGTCCGTTCTTACAGGCACAAAGCTTGTCGGCTCTCCTGTTGAGATCGAAAGAGGCAGAAACGAATACTTTATCCTTGACCTCTCATATTACGGCGATGACGCTGAAAAAGTGACCACCACCGTAAGATTTGACCTTCTTGACGACGGCGAAAATTTAAAAAGCTGTACATCCGATGAGCTTGTTGCAAAAATCAACAGCACACTTGGCGACCTGCCCTTCAAGGCAGAAATAAACAACAGCGGAAACCTTGTCATAACTTCCGACCAGTACGGTCACAACTGCTCCATTAAGCTCAACAAAACCGATGTCCCCAGCAAATATATGGTTTACGACTACTTTGACGCTGCAACCCTTGATGTTGTAAAGCCGTCAAATTCACCGTCAAACTATGCGGCGGCTTCTCTTTCCGCAAAGAAGACCCTCGGCTCATCTTTCGCTGTTCCTGACGGCGAAAATACCCTTGCTTTTGAAATTGACGTAAGAGACGGTACAACATCTTCAAAGCAGACCATAACCTTTACGATCCCGGCTAAAAATGACTATACTCCTGCACAGCTCCAGACCGTGCTTAACGATCAGCTTGCGGCAAATTATCCCGATCTGGCTTCAAAGCTTGAATTCTCTGTGGGAAACACACTCTCCCTTTCAGCAAAGGGTCTGGACGGCGCAGATATTTACACCATAAAGGCAAACAAAGCCAATTCTACCGCCTACAACAGACTTATCGGCGGCAGATACTACGCAAACAGCTTCAGCGCAATGCAGGGCAGCGCCACCGAATACATAAGCTATTCAGGCACTACCTCCGCAGGCGGCAACAACGTTACAACCACCGCCGGCAGAACAACTCAGGGCGTCCGCTATTTCGACGATACATCCCTTTCAACAGGCAAAAGCGGAAAATATATCACTTACAGCGACAATGTAGCAGTCACTGCAACCGACGGTACCACAATTTACACAGGCGACGCTGAATCCGAGGTTGACGAAAACAGCTTCATCTACACCCCTGCCACACTTACTCTTAAAAATGTAATGACTCAGTTTACAGCGGCAGGAAAATCCCTCCAGCCTGTAACCTTTGAATTTTCCGTGCAGGGTGCTGACGGCGTAAAAAATCTCAGCATAAACATTCCTGCGGGAAAGACATCTACCGAAGCTATACTCCTTATCAACGACCAGATAAAGCCTTACGCTGCGGCAGTAGCAAACGGCAACAACCTTGTAATCGCAACCGTTGAAAAGGGTGACGGTGTTTCAATCACCGCCAAGGACGGCTCTCTTTTACGCTCGGCAACCAAAAATTCCCTTGCAAACGACTCCGAGGCTGTCATTGACGAAACCAACAATATGGTTTACACCCCGTCAAAGCTTACCGTAAAGAACGCTCTTTCACAGATTCCTTACATCGCTGACAATTCCACAAACCGTTTCGTTTTCACCTCAGGAAGCAAGACCTACGACTTTAAAATCACAAACAAAACCTATACCTCTCTTTCCGAAATTGCAGCAGAGCTTAATTCAAAAATCGCAGCCGCAGACGGCGGTACGGCAAAAACCACGGTAGAAGTTGGAAGTGACGGAAAATCCCTCATCTTCACAGGCCCTGCAAAGGAAGGCGGAAGCATTTCCATCAGCGATTCAAGCACCTGCCTTATCGGCAAGACAAAGGTGGAAGTAAGCCCCTCCGACCCTTATTATGACCCTGCAACAGGCAATGTTGAAGCCCCTGCTACTGTCAGAGCGCAGGAATTTGCATCACACTTCAACGAGCCTCTCGTAATCGACTCATCAAACAACACCATCACAATGGACTATACCTCTCCTTCGGGCACAGAGACTCTCACTATAACAATTCCCGACGGAACATACTCCTCCCCTTCCCAGATGGCACAGACCATCCAGGACGTTATCGACAACGACAGCAATTTAAGCGGAAAAATCAAGGCAAGCTATAATCCCAGCGGCAGTAACAAGGGACTTGTTTTTGAAACCGTAAACGGCGGTAACGGCTACAATTTAAGCAATTTCGGCGGCACTGCAAAGTTTGACCAGGTAAAGAAAACCACCAACCCCGGTGCAAGCGGCACCATTGACCCTGACGCAAACAAGGTGCTCTACCCTGCAACCGCTTACAACAGCAATTTCGGCGGACTTTTCGACGCTTCAACAGGCGGCATGGAAATCACCTCCGCAAACAAGACCGTTGCCCTTAAAATAAACGGTACAGAATACTCATTCGACCTTACGGAAGGCAATTATTCAGGCTCTTCCGGCAGAGCTGACATTTTAAGCCAGCTCCAGGCAGGCTTTGCTTCGGCAGGCGTTACCATCTCACTTTCGGGCAACACCCTCAACATCGAAACCAACGACGGCGGCAACGACAAGAAAATCAGTCTTTCATCCGCAAACACCTCTCCTGTTTTCAGCCGTGCATATTCCGTTGCAGACCCTACCACAAAAACAAGGGTGGATACACGCTGCTATATCACAGGTCAGAATAATGTCAACGGTATCGAAATCAAGGATTATTTCAACACCATGTCCTTTGAATTCGGCGGCGTAAACGGTGTAAACGCAACCATCAACGTTACCGTTCAGCCTAAAACTTATACTGCGGCTGAGCTTGCAGCAGCTATTCAGGAGCAGATCGACAATGCTGTCGGTCCTGACCAGCTTGTCGTTACAGCATCATCCGCAGGAAAAATCACCATAAAGGGTGCTACCGCTTCAAATTCACGCTACATCCGCAACTTTGACGGCGGCCTCTTTGACCACGTTTTCCAGGACCCTGACTTCTATTCCGTAAGATTACATTCGGAAAAGGCAGGTACATCGAAAGGCGGCTCGGTTTCCTATATCGTAGGCAGAAACAATATGGAGCCTACCACCGAGGACGAAAAGAAATACGGCGTCAATGCCATCATCTACACAGGCTTAAACGACAACGTTGTCTTCGACCTTCACTATAACGGTCAGACCCACACAATCGACTTTACTATCCCCGCAGGAAATTACACTCCTCAGGAAATCGCCGAAGCGGTTGAAAAGGGCGGACGTGCAGAAATTGCAAAGCTCGTGGACAACAACGGCAATCATTTCCCCGAAGACTTCTTCAACGCTTCAATCGGTCTCGGAGAACTCGGCGTTACCGAAAACAACACGGGTATTTCAAGCTCAGACAAGCTTGTTCTCTGGTGCAGACTCCCCGATGACGGTACAAATCAGGTCATCGACGCTATCATCGACGGCGTAAGAGGAAACTCTGCATATAAGATTTTCTACGACGCAACACGCTCACCTGAGCCTACCACTATCATCGGCAAGCCCGACCTTTCCGACGGTATAACCATCACCGAAGAAAACAACACCTTTGGTTTTGAGCTTAATGAAGAGCCGTACTCAATGACAATTCCAAGCGACAGCTATGAACTTCCTGAGCTTATTGAAACAATGAACGGCATTTTTGAAGCTGACGACTCCCTTGTCCGTGTAGCCGAAAGAGAAGGTCACCTGATGTTCTACACAACCAAGAACGGCGACTATAAATTCGACTACATCACAGGCAATGCCGCAAACGACCTTTTCTACGGCATAACAGGACGTGACAACGACGGCGAAATCGGCATCCATACAGGCCGCCGCACCGACAGCTACATCGTCTTCCAGAAGACCCGTCTTGATGAACATCTTATGCGTATCAATACAACGGGCGTTACTACCGTTGAAAGAGCACTCAAGGCCATCGACCGCCTTGAATACGCAAACAAATACCTTACCACGGAAAGAGCGCTTTCAGGCGCAAACGAAAATCGTTCCGTCCACGCTCTTTCACGCAATCAGACCCAGATTGAAAATCTCACCGCATCAGAGTCCAGACTCCGTGACGCTAAAATTGCAGATTACACCGCAGAGCTTGCAAAGCATCAGATACTTATGCAGACTCAGCAAAATCTTGCACCTAAGGTACGTGAGCACTACTCTTCCGCACTTAATTTCCTTGCATAAACACAGAACAGGGAGCAGACAAATCATCTGCTCCCTGTTTATTTTTAATATAATATTACTTCTTGTATAAAATCAGTTTTCTCGCAAAGAAATTCCACACAAGCACGATTGCCGCAACTATTATTTTAGAAATAATATAGTGCACCGCAAGCTTATCCGTAAACAGATACATCAGCAGTTCGGTAAGCCCCAGTCCCATTACGCCGATTATGGCATAAACGGCAAATTCGCCCACCTTGCCGCATTTGTCGCTGTCCTTTTTGAACACCATTTTCTTTGAGAGCGTGTAATTTGTAACAAGACCTGCCACAAATCCCACCGCAACTGCAACAAGATAGTGCAGCAGAGTTTCCGTAAGCAGTATCATTACCAGCCAGTCAACAATAAACGCCACACCGCCCACAAAACAGTACCTTATAAACTGAATGAGGGTGTTGTCGGTGTCCTCGATAAAAATTTTTTTAAGATTAAATTCCTTTATATACTGCAGTAACTCTTTCATAACAAAACCGCTTTCTTTAATCTGGTATTTCTTCCACCCTGTAAATTATATCGTAGGCTGTAATGGACTGTCCCTTGAATATTTTTCCGTACTCGAAATCTCCCACGGAAACCAGCCTGTAATCTTCGTAAAGATAGTCCATATACTCACCGTAACTGTCTCCGAAGGTAGGTGCTCCTATTACATAATCGGGAATACCCACGGATTTTATGTATTCGTACTCATCATCATAGGCTTCTCCTCTGAGAGTCCTGTGAGTATTGTACATAAGCCTGTCATCGCCTCTGTTGAACGCATCGTAAATATTTTCATCAAAATAAGCAAGCGTTTCAACAGCAGTGTAGGAAAAATTGATGTGATGAAAATAGCTTCCGTCTTTCTCTTTTGAAATCTCAACATTGTTCAGCAGATACCCGTACTGTATATTATTTTCCTTTATAAACTCAGCCATAGCCTTGCCCGACGCATAACAGCGGTTTATTTCCATTACCGCAGAAGATGCCGACCAGAAAATCTGCACAGCCGCAAAAACAGCCGCACCCGCAATTGTAAAATAATGTGCCATACTGCCGTATTTTCTGAATTCACATACAGTTTCGCTGTCAGAACATACGCTGGCAAAGAAAATAAGATTAAGCGTAGTTATACCTATGTGGTGTCCGCCGAAGAAAACCACCCCATACAGCGCAGGCATTACGGCAAACGGAAGCAGCAAAAGAAGCTTTCCCTTCTTTTTAGCCATTATCCACATCCACAGATATACTACCGCCGAGAGAATAACAAACACAAGATTAGACAGCTGAACCGAATTGTATTCAAACAAATTGTCATCATTGGTCAAAGCAGTTCCGATAGTAGCATCCGCAGGCAGAATAAGGTATGTGTAAAAAAGATTGCCTGCAATAACTCCTGCGTCACGTCCGCCCGATACAGCATATGTATCAGGGTAGGGCAGCATCATCACAACCAGCAAAACCGCCAGCACAAGCAAGCCTGCCATACAGACAAAGACCCTGCTTTTTACAAGCTCTTTTACAAATGCACCAAAGCTTTTTTTACTCTTGAATTCAAGCAGCCACACCACGCATATCAATCCCGCAATTGCCAGTCCGTATGCGGAAGTCAGGCACATAAATGCAAGCGATAACGCCATTCTTACAGGCTTTTCGTTCTTTTCCCTGTAATTTACCGCACAAAGCATAAACGCCAGGAACATCATTGAATACGGCCTGCTTATGACTCCGTACTGATAAAAAAGGAAATATGTAAACGAAAGGGTTATCTTTGCAGCATCGGGAAGCTTTGTCTTAAACATAATCAGAAAGCTTCCTGCCGCCATAAACGCAATGTTTACAAAGGAAAGCGAGAATTCATACGGCATACCGCCCTTTACAAAAGGAAACAGCACAAGATGCCACAGGGGAGGATGCCCCTCGTAATGAGGTACAACAAAGAACAGTTCGTAAAGCGACGCAGATTTTGCTATCTGCCACGCCTGCGCTTCATCAAACCACGGCTCGTGAAAATACGACACAGCCGCCAGCAGTACAGCATAAAGTCCCCAGATAATGTATTTTGCAGTTTTTTTAATTTCAAACTTATACAGGCTGTCAAGAAGACCGCATAATCTGCTTAATAATACCGAATTTCCCACCATTTATTCTCCAATCAGTCATTTTTCTGCTCGTGATAGGATTTTTCCGTATTGACATTCCATACGTTTTCCTTGGAGCTTTTGCCTGAAATAATATTATCTGCCGCCTCAAAAGCTGTCATCATAGAGTGGTCCATATTATTATAACGGTGCTGACCGTTTCTTCCTACGCAGTAAAGATTGCCGAAGCTGTCTGCAAATTCAATTACCTTGTTCATTTCGCTGTAAGTGTCAAAATATGCAGGATATGCCTTCTTTACACGCTCAACGTGATAATCAAGCACCGCCTCGGATGAACGGATTATGCCCATATCAACAAGCTCCTTTGCCGCCATATCAGCAAACTTCTTGTCGTCCATAGACCAGTATTCATCGCCCTCACGGCAGAAATATTCAAGTCCCAGCCATACATTTTTGTCGGGATTTTCAAGCAGGTACGGCGACCAGTTGTTAAACACCTGCACACGTCCCATTTTTACGCCGGGATCCTGAATGTATATCCAGCAGTCAGGAACGATGTCACCGAGAGTTTTCATCTTTGTCTTGTTCTTTATTTCAAGCTTATCCACAAGAATACCTGCCGTCATAAAATCACGGTAGGGGAGACCCTCAGCCACACGGCTTACATCGTCAGGAACGTTGTCCATACCCTTTACAAGGTCCTTTACAGGCATTGAAGAAATAACAATGTCGCCGTCAAGTCTTGTCTTTTCGCCGCCGCAGGAATATTCCACTCCTGTAATTTTTCCATCCTCAGCGTAAATCTTCTCAACGGCACAGTTCATTCTGATCTCGCCGCCCATCTTCTTAACCTCGTCAGCAACACATTCCCACAGCTGACCGGGGCCAAGCTTAGGATAAACAAACTCCTCTATAAGCGAAGTTTCCACCTTTTTCTGCTTACCGCCGAAAATTTTGGAGAGCATATTCTTTGCAATCGCCATAACCGACAGACCCTTTACACGTTGAGCACCCCAGTCTGCGGAAATCTCACGGGGATGTCTGCCCCATAATTTTTCCGTGTAGCCCTCAAAGAACATAGAGTAAAGCTGTTTGCCGAAACGGTTTATGTAGAAATTTTCAAGGCAGTCCTCAGGCTTTTTCGAGAAGCAGGAGCCTAAATAGCTGAAGCCTGCCTTCATCATCATTCCCAGCCCCATCTGTCCGAAAACCTTGCCGCTGATAGGGTAATCGAAGAATTTGCGTCCGAAATAAATTCTTGAAACTCTTGTACGCTTAAGCATTACCCTGTCCTGTATCTCAGGGTCAGGACCGTTTTCGGCCAGCACTCTTTCACGGCCAAGCACCTTGTCATCGTAGGAAAGCTTGCCCTGGAGAGGCATGATCTCGTCCCACATTTCATTTACACGGTCAATTTTAGAGAAAAATCTGTGACCACCCAGATCCATTCTGTAATTTTTATATTTTACCGTCTGGGAAATACCGCCTATACGGTCGCTTTCCTCAAGAATAATTATTTCATACCCACTGTTTTTCTTAAGCAGCTCATAAGCCGCTGTAAGACCCGCAGGACCTGCACCTATTACAATTATCTTGCCCATAATCTATCTCCCATAAAAACAATCCGTAAATAATGATTATACACTAATAATTATACCGTACCGTGATAATGTTGTCAATAAATAATTCACAATTATATAAACAAAAAAACACCGCCGTATCATATACAGCGGTGTGATTTCTGTTAATCCTTAAGTAAAAATTACTTGAGTTCAACTGTTGCGCCAGCAGCTTCGAGCTTAGCCTTGAGTTCTTCAGCTTCAGCCTTAGGAGCAGCTTCCTTAAGTGTCTTAGGAGCAGCTTCAACAGCTTCCTTAGCTTCCTTAAGGGAAAGACCGCAAGCATCCTTAACAGCCTTGATAACGTCCATCTTCTTGTCGCCGAAGGAAGCGAGAACTACGTCGAATTCTGTCTTTTCAGCAGCAGCGCCGCCTGCAGCAGCACCAGCAGCAGGAGCAGCAGCGATAGCAGCTGTTACGCCGAATTCTTCCTGGATAGCGTCTACGAGCTCAGAGAGTTCGAGAACGGAAAGTGTCTTAATATCTTCTACAAACTTTAAAATCTTTTCAGAAGCCATGATTAATAATCTCCTTTATAATAATATTTTTTATGCGGCATTATAAGCCGTCTTTATTGTCCGCCGTATCTCAGGCGGTATTGCGGGTCGGAAGCCGATTAAGCAGCTTCTTCTTCCTTCTTCTTGTCTGCAACAGCCTGTACAGTAGCAGCGAGCTTCTGCATAGGACCTTGAAGAGAACCAACGAGCTGAGCAAGAAGAACTTCTCTGGAAGGAATCTTGGAAAGAGCAAGAACACCCTGTTCGTCGTAGATTTCTTCACCGATGAAGCCAGCCTTCATTTTGAATGTGGACTTTTCGCCTGCACCTTCGATATACTTACCGAGGATACGAGCAGGAGCAGTCTGGTCGTCGTTGGAAATAGCGATAGCTGTTGTTCCTTCGAGAACGCCTTCAAGACCTTCAAGACCTACATTGCGAAGAGCGAAACGGAGCATAGAGTTCTTTTCAACGTAGTAAACTACGCCAGCTTCTCTGAGTTCCTTTCTGAGCTTAGTGTCCTGTTCAACAGTGATACCCTTGTAGTCAACGATAACACCTGCAGCAGCATTCTTAAGCTGTTCGGTAATAGCTTCAACCTTAGCCTTCTTGGATTCAAGTACCTTTGCGCTTGGCATAATGATTTCACCTCCGTAATTGTTCTGAAACATAATTGCTTTAAAACAATTGCTAACGGATTCAAAAAAGAAAACCTTTTCCGATAAAGACGGAAAAGGGCATAAAGTACATATTTATACTTAAGCAATCTTTTCCTCGGCAGGATTTATGGACTTTCGCCCACCTGCTGTCTTTAGAACACGATAGCCGTTGTCAAACAACTTAATTATTATATCATACACAAACTGTTCTGTCAAGCCTTTTTAAGCGGTAATATACAACAAATTACCGCCTTTATTTTCAGCTGTATTATACTATATTAAATAATATTGCCGTGTTTTTCTTTAATGTGCTCCTTAAGCTTCCGGAAAGAAACATCACTAATGTTATGTTCAAGCTTGCAAGCGTCCTCTGCGGCAGTTTTTTCGTCCACACCCAGATCCATAAGCCATTTCGTAAAAACGGTGTGACGCTCGTAAATGCGTTCTGCGACCTCCTTGCCCTCTTTTGTGAGAGTAATATATCCATCAGGAGCGACCTCGATAAAGCCGCCGTTTTTCAGTATGCCGACCGCCCTGCTGACGCTGGGCTTGGAGTATTCAAGCTCAGTTGCTATATCAATTGAACGCACCGAAATGCCTCTGTTCTGAAGCACCAGTATTGTTTCAAGGTAGTTTTCCCCTGATTCATAAAGTCCAGCCATAAACTGCACCTCTTTCATTTTGAGTCTTTCAAACATTATAACACATTTTTCACACTATTACAATAGTTTAAACTCATCTTAAATAAAAATGTACAGCACAAGCGCAAACGAAAACACTATCACTGCCGATGAAGCAAGCCGCAGCGTAAGCTCAGTAAATGGCAGCTTTTTCTTCCGTCCCACACAGTCCTCGGCGGTGTAAAGCTGACCTGCGGCACATCTCGCCTCCAGCTCCAGCCGTGTCTGGGACGTTCCGCTTTTATCGGGTCGTATATAAAGCACAGCCTTTTCAAAATAGTCGTTATTCATTCCCGTTATTTCCACAACTCGTCTGTTTACGCCCTTTATCATATTATCACTTTCCTTTTCCACCGTTTTTCAACACTTTTTGTTTGCCTGAATTCAACGGTATTATGGGCTTTTTTCACCCTCCGTATACTTAAAGTAATAAAAAAGTCCCCTTTTTGTGTGGAAAATCATGTGGAAAAAGGGGAATATTCAACATTCAATGTGGAAAACTCCGTGGAAAGTGTGTAAAAGTGCGTATTTAAAAGGTTTTCGTAATTAAACAGGGTGTGGAAAACCTGATTACAGATTGTAAATTAGAAAAAACGTTCTCATTTTATCATATCATTTATAAAATCAGCAAGCTTAAGCTGCTGTTCGACGGTCATTTTAATTTGCACGGCAGGTTATTTTTATAATAAAAAATGTGCGTCCTCAGAGAGAACGCACATCATATTTAAATCAGATTAAACAAGTTCAATGATAGCCATTTCAGCAGCGTCGCCACGTCTTGGTCCGATCTTGATGATTCTTGTGTAGCCGCCCTTTACATCAGCGTACTTAGGTGCAATATCATCAAACAGCTTCTTAACTACGTCTTCCTTAGTAACGTAAGCAAGAACCTGACGCTTGGAGTGGAGATCGTTTGTCTTAGCAGTAGTAATCATCTTTTCTGCCATTGCACGAACCTCTTTGGCTCTTGTAACTGTTGTTTCGATTTTGCCGTTTTCGAGCAGATAAGTTACCATAGCTCTGAGCATAGCCTTTCTATGATCAGTTGTACGGCCCAGTTTTCTTGTTCCCGGCATTATAATCACTCCTTACTTATCTAAAGTATCATATCCGTCTGAGCGGATAACTCTTATTCTTCTTCAGAGCTGAGGTCAAAACCAAGAGACTGAAGCTTTTCCTTGACTTCGTCAAAGGACTTCTTACCAAGGTTTCTAACCTTCATCATCTCTTCTTCTGACTTGTTGATCAAATCATCTACCGTATTGATGCCTGCACGCTTCAGACAGTTGAATGAACGTACTGACAAGTCAAGTTCCTCAATGGTCATCTCAAGGATCTTTTCCTTACCCTTATCGTCCTTTTCTACCATAATTTCGGTGATAGAGGACTCATCCGAAAGCTCACCAAAGAGCTTCAGATGCTCAATGAGGAGATTGGCTGCCTGAGAGATAGCTTCCTTCGCTGAAACAACACCGTTGGTCCAGATGTCAAGTGTAAGCTTATCATAGTCTGTAACCTGACCAAGTCTTGTATCTTCAACCTGGTAGTTTACCTTCAGTACAGGTGTATAGATGGAGTCAACCGCAATAACATCAACCGGGAAGTTGAAAAGCTGCTTGTTCTTGTCAGCAGAAACGTATCCGCGGCCTCTGTCGATTGTGATTTCCATATAAAGCTTTGCATCCTTGCCTAAAGTAGCAATGTGCATATCCGGTACAAGAATATCTACTTCTGAATCTGTCTTGATGTCACCAGCGGTAACTTCACATTCATCTTCAGCTTCGATATAGATTGTCTTGGGACCTTCGCCGTAAAGCTTGGCTGTAAGACCCTTAAGGTTAAGGATGATCTCAGTAACGTCTTCCTTAACACCGGGGATAGTAGATAATTCGTGGTGAACACCGTCAATCTTTACAGATGTAACAGCAACACCAGGAAGCGAGGAGAGCAGGACACGTCTGAGGCTGTTGCCGAGAGTATGTCCATAGCCACGCTCCAGCGGAGCGATAGCAAACTTACCGTATGTTCCGTTAGGCTTAAGCTCAACGGTTTCAATTTCCGGCTTTTCGATTTTTTCAAGCATTATATAACCCTCCTATATTCGCATTGCGGAAGTAAATGTATCTTAAAATACAAATACACGTTAAACCTATTACTTGGAATAGAGCTCGACGATAAGGTGTGTTTCAACCTCGTAATCAAGATCTTCTTTATTAGGCATACGAACAACCTTAGCAGAGAAGTTCTCCTTGTTAGCTTCAAGCCATGTAGGTACAACACGACCGCTTGTCTGTTCAACTACATCCTTGAACTTAGCGCTTGATCTGCTGCCTTCGTGAAGAGCGATAACGTCGCCTTCCTTAACTCTGTAAGAAGGAATGTCAACTCTCTGTCCGTTTACAGTAAAGTGTCTGTGTGTAACGAGCTGTCTTGCTTCACGTCTTGTAAGAGCAAGGCCCATTCTGAATGCGATATTGTCAAGTCTGGATTCAAGAATTGTGATGAGGTTATCACCTGTCTTGCCTTCCATCTTGTCAGCAATTTCAAAGTAGTGATAGAAAGGCTTTTCAAGAACACCGTAGATGAACTTGAGCTTCTGCTTTTCCTTGAGCTGCATGCCGTATTCAGAAACTTTCTTTCTGTTATTAGCGTTAGGATTTCTATTGGATGTCTTAGAAATACCCATTACCATTGGGCTGATTCCTAAGTATCTGCATCTTTTGAGGATAGGATCCTTATTAACTGCCATTTAGAATTACACCTCCGTTGGTATTTTGAGAAAACGGATTAACCGTATAATAATTGTTTCTTTCAAAGTGCGCGCTGCAGAGAAAACTACACGCGGCGTCTCTTTGGAGGACGGCAACCATTGTGTGGGATTGGTGTTACGTCCTTGATAAGTCTTACTTCAAGACCTACAGTCTGTAAAGCTCTGATAGCAGCTTCACGGCCTGCGCCAGGTCCCTTAACGTAAACTTCAACAGTCTTGAGACCGTGTTCCATAGCAGCCTTAGCAGCTGTTTCAGCAGCAGTCTGTGCAGCAAATGGAGTGGACTTCTTGGAACCTCTGAAGCCTAAACCGCCTGCAGATGCCCATGAAATTGCGTTACCCTGAATGTCTGTGATAGTAACGATTGTATTGTTGAAAGTGGACTGGATATGAACAGCACCATTTTCAATGTTCTTGCGCTCACGACGACGTCTAACGACAGTCTTCTTGCCTTTAACCTGAGCCATTGTTCATAACCTCCTTACTTCTTCTTGTTAGCGATTGTCTTTACAGGACCCTTACGAGTTCTTGCGTTAGTCTTAGTTCTCTGACCTCTTACAGGGAGACCCTTTCTGTGACGAACGCCTCTGTAGCAACCGATTTCAACGAGTCTCTTGATGTTGAGTGCAACGTTTCTTCTGAGATCGCCTTCAACGATGAAATTCTTGTCGATATATTCACGAATCTTTGCGAGATCGTCCTCGGAGAGATCCTTAACTCTGATGTCAGGATTTACACCTGTGTTTGCGAGGATAATTTCAGCAGATTTATGACCGATTCCGTAGATGTATGTGAGACCGATTTCGATTCTCTTATCTTTTGGAAGGTCTACGCCGGCAATACGTGCCATTTACAAAACACCTCCATAATGGATTTTCAAACTATAACTTACGAGAATTACGGCTTGTGCTTAGCCCTGACGCTGCTTGTGCTTAGGGTTTGCGCAGATAACCATAATCTTGCCTTTTCTCTTAATAACCTTGCATTTTTCACAAATAGGTTTAACTGAAGGTCTTACTTTCATTATAAATACCTCCTTCTACAAGACTTTTACTTAGCTCTCCAAGTAATTCTGCCTTTTGAGAGGTCATATGGTGACATCTCAACTGTTACCTTGTCGCCGGGAACTATTCTGATGTAGTTCATTCTCAGCTTGCCGGAAACATGAGCAAGAATCTGATGTCCGTTTGCAAGTTCAACCTGGAACATTGCATTCGGGAGAGCGTCAATTACTGTACCTTCAATCTCAATAACATCTTCCTTAGACACTTATATGCCTCCTTTTAGATATTCGGATTCAGGCCGGATTGAGTCTTAGCGGTATATTCCGCAATAAACTTTCTTAATCCCTTATCTGTCAGATTGTCCGTATCTATAACAGTATTGGTAAGCCGAACATGCTTTAAACGCTTTTTCTTGGGGGAATCAAGCTTTCGCTCTTTTCCGTCCGCAAGATACGCAAAATCACCCTCGACTGCGGTGATAACAAGGAAATTTCCCTTGTCGTGTCCTGCTGCAGATCTGACAACCATTCCGAGTTTTGCCTCCACAGCTTACTCCTTTCAGATGATGGTCGGCTTTGTTAAGATAACCGGACCGTCAGGTGTAACTGCGATAGTGTGCTCATAATGAGCAGAAGGTGAACCGGACTTGGTCAATACAGTCCAGCCGTCCGAAAGAACCTTAACGTCCTCTCCGACTGCATTAATCATCGGTTCGATTGCGATTGTCATGCCTGCAACAAGTCTTGGTCCTCTTCCTGCACGTCCGTAATTGGGGACTTCAGGAGATTCGTGAAGATCTCTTCCGACACCGTGACCTATATACTGCTTGACAACGCCGTATCCATGGGAAACGCAGTGTTCCTCAACCGCATGACCGATGTCGCCGATACGGTTTCCAACGACAGCCTGTTCAATACCTAAGTAAAGGCTCTCCTTGGTAACTCTGAGGAGCTCTAAAGTTTCCTCTGAAACATTTCCAACGGGGAAGGTATAAGCTGAATCCCCGTGATAACCGTCGATATAAGCGCCAACGTCAATGCTTACAACATCACCGTCACGGATTATTCTCTTCTTGGAAGGGATACCGTGGATAACCTCATCGTTTATTGAAATGCAAGCCGAAGCGGGGAAGCCGCCGTAGCCTAAAAAGGAAGGCTTTGCACCGTTCTTTACGATGTAGTCGTGGATGATCTTGTCAAGCTCGTAGGTTGACATACCGACTTTTATTGATTGTCCGCCGTAGTGAAGCGCATTACCGGTAATAATTCCGGCTTTGCGCATCTTTTCCAGCTCGCTTTTGGATTTGACCTGTATCATCTTTACGCCTCAAGTGTTTCAAATACAAGCTTTGAAGTTTCATCAACGCCGTCCTGACCCTTAACTCTGAGGAGCTTGCCTCTTTCTGCATAGAAATCAGCAAGAGGAGCAGTCTGAACGTGATATGTCTTGAGTCTTTCGATTACAGTTTCGGGAGCGTCGTCCTTACGCTGTACAGCATTTCCGCCGCACTTATCGCAGATACCGTCAACCTTTGTAGGGTTGTACTGGATGTGGTAGGAAGCACCGCACTTTTCGCATACACGTCTGCCCGAAATTCTTGCCTGGATAGCTTCATCCTCTACGTCAATGGAGAGCACCTTGTCGATGTTTACGCCCATTGCTTCGAGAGCTTCAGCCTGAGGCACGGTTCTTGGGAAACCGTCAAGTATAAAACCGTTCTTGCAGTCGTCTTCAGCAATTCTGTCTTTAAGAATACCGATTACAACCTCGTCAGGAACAAGAGCACCGCTCTCCATAAAACTCTTAGCCTTAAGGCCGCACTCTGTACCGTTCTTTACAGCTTCACGAAGGATGTTACCTGTGGAGATCTGAGGAATACCGTACTTTGCGCTGATTACTTCTGCCTGTGTGCCTTTGCCTGCACCGGGAGCACCGAGTAAAATTAAGTTCATATGATTACCTCCTGACATTTTTTACGGTTGATTTTTATTCAAGGAATCCCTTATGATGACGCATCATCATCTGTGATTCAAGAGTTCTTACAGTTTCAAGGATAACACTTACAATAATGAGAATTGAAGTACCACCCATTGAGATGTTGAGCGTTGGGAACGCCATACCTGTAATGATTGGGAAAATTGCGATAATACCGAGGAATACAGCACCGATGAAGGTGATCTTTGAAAGTACTCTCTGGATATAGTCGCTTGTCGGCTTACCAGGTCTGATACCCGGAATACCGCCGTTATTCTGACGAAGATTATTTGCAATCTCAATCGGATTGTACTGCATTGCAACATAGAAGTAGTTGAATGCAATGATCAGAACGAAGTAAAGCACAGCATACCATGGGCTTGTGTAATTAAAGAAGTGGATGAAACCTGCATAGAACTTCTGGAGTCCTGTTTCAGGATTTGTAGCCACAGGAATAAACATTTCCAGTGTGGAAGGCAATGACATAATAGACATTGCAAAAATGATAGGCATAACGCCGCTCATTGCAACCTTGATCGGAATGTGTGTGTTCTGACCGCCGTACTGTCTTCTGCCGACAACTCTCTTAGCATACTGAATAGGAATTCTTCTTTCGGACTCATTCATAAATACGATGAAGCCGATCATAAGAACAAATACAAGCAGTACGATAGGCACGATAAGAGCAAACTTCATATCAGACTTGATCTGTTCAAACATTGCAAGAACGCTTGAAGGACCTCTTGATACGATACCGGCAAAGATGATAATTGAAAGACCGTTGCCGAGACCCTTGTCGTTGATACTGTTGCCAAGCCAAACAACGAGGTTTGCACCTGCAACGAATGCAGCAATAATAACTATCGCTGTAAGAACACCTGACGCACCCTGCGTATACATAACAGCACCGTAGTTACGCTGTGTTACATAGTAAGCATAGGACATTACAAGAGCAATGCCGAGTGCAACAAAGCTTGTGATCTTCTGTATCTTTTTTCTGCCCTCTTCGCCTTCCTTCTGGAGATTTTCCAGCGGAGGAAGAGCGTAGGTAAGAAGCTGTACGATAATGGAAGCATTAATGTACGGCTGAACTGCCAATGCAAATAATGTTCCCTGTGAAAGCGCACCGCCTGAGAGAATATCCATGTAGCTCAGAAAGCTTCCGCCGCTGGAGATCATGGAGTTCAGAACGGCTGCGTCAAGAAACGGAACCGGAATATGACAACCGATTCGGAAAACGAGAATGATCAATAATGTGTAAATAATCTTCTTCCTTAACTCAGGAACCTTCCACGCATTTCTGAAGGTGGTAAACACATTACATCACCTCAGCCTTCCCGCCTGCCTTTTCGATTTTTTCTTTAGCTGATGCTGAGAAAGCAGCTGCCTTAACAGTCAGGTTCTTTGTGAGTTCGCCGTTACCAAGGATCTTAACGCCGTTTTCAGCCTTCTTGATAACGCCTGCAGCCTTGAGGAGCTCTGTGTCAACTACTGTACCGTCTGTGAACTTTTCAAGATCGGATACGTTGATAGCAACAGGCTTAGCTGCGAAAATGTTGTTGAAGCCTCTCTTAGGGATTCTTCTCTGGAGTGGCATCTGACCGCCTTCAAAGCCCGGTCTTACGCCGCCGCCGGAACGAGCATTCTGGCCCTTGTGACCCTTACCTGCAGTCTTGCCCCAGCCTGAACCGTGGCCTCTGCCGACTCTCTTAACGTCCTTCTTGGAACCTGCAGCAGGTGATAATTCGTGAATATACATTATCTTCGCACCTCCTTGCAATTATGCTTCTGTAACTTCTACGAGGTGAGAGATTACCTTAATCTTTCCCTTTGTAGCATCATTGTCAGGCTGAACAGTTTCAGCACCGATCTTACGGAGTCCGAGAGAATGTGCTGTTGCAATCTGCTGCTTGAGGCAGCTGTTGAGACTCTTTACGAGCTTAATTTTAAGTGCCATTGTCTGCGACCTCCTTAACCTAAAATTTCCTTAACGGACTTGCCTCTGATTTCAGCAACTTCCTTAGCGCTTCTGCAGCTTGCAAGACCCTGGATTGTAGCTCTTACAACGTTGCAAGCATTGTTGGAACGCAGGGACTTTGTTCTGATATCCTTGATACCTGCCATTTCGATAACGGCACGAACAGGACCGCCTGCGATAACACCTGTACCGGGAGCAGCAGGCTTCATAAGAACACGGCCTGCACCGAATTCACCGATAACTTCGTGAGGAATTGTTGTACCTCTGAGAGAAACTTTAATTAAATTCTTCTTTGCATCTTCGATACCCTTACGGATTGCGTCAGGAACTTCGCCTGATTTACCCATACCGAAACCTACTGTGCCGTTGCCGTCACCTACTACTACGAGAGCAGCAAACTTGAAAATACGGCCGCCCTTAACAGTCTTGGAAACTCTGTTAATTGCAACAACCTTTTCGGTAAGTTCAAGAGCAGAAGCATCTATCTTAGCATTAGCCAAAAGTATTACCTCCTTATTGTTTATGGAGCCGAACTTAGAAGTTCAGGCCGCCCTTTCTTGCACCTTCTGCAAGTTCTGCAACTCTACCGTGATAGAGGAAACCTGCACGATCGAAAACTACGTCCTTAATGCCCTTAGCAAGAGCCTTCTCAGCGATCATTTCGCCAACCTTGAAAGCACCTTCCTTGTTGCCGCCGTTGCCTTCGAAGCCCTTATCCATAGAAGAAGCAGCTGCGAGTGTTACGCCTGCTACGTCGTCGATGATCTGAGCGTAGATATGCTTAGCTGAACGGAAAACATTGAGTCTTGGACAAGCTGCTGTGCCGCTGATCTTGGAACGAACACGGATCTGTCTCTTAGCTCTGTTTGCCTTTCTGTTGATCTGCTTAACCATTTGAATTTCACTCCTTTTTTAACTGAAGAATAGTAGCCGTCTTTCAGGCTGTCCCATTCCTCTACATAATAGGATTATCTTTTCAATCTGTGTAAGGAAGAAATTACTTCTTACCCTTACCAGCCTTACCTTCCTTGCGGATGATATATTCGCCCTGATAGCGGATACCCTTGCCCTTATATGGCTCAGGTGGTCTCTTTTCACGGATTTCAGCAGCATACTGGCCAACCTTCTGCTTGCTGATACCGCTTACGATAATTGTGTTAGGGTTAGGAACTTCAAGCTTAACATCCTCTGTTTCAGGAACAATAACCTGATGGGAGTAGCCGAGGTTCATAACAACGCTTGTACCCTGCTTAGCAGCACGGTAACCGATACCTTCGATTTCAAGTGTCTTGGAATAACCGTTTGTAACACCTTCAACCATGTTTGCGATAAGAGTTCTTGTAAGGCCGTGGAGTGCTCTGTGGTTCTTGTTTTCCGATGGACGGTCAACAACGATTTCAGCGCCTTCAACCTTGATGATCATGTCCTTGTTGAATGTGTCAACAAGTGTACCCTTTGGTCCCTTTACAGTAAGTGTAGCACCGTCAAGTGTAACTTCAACGCCTGCAGGAACAGCAATTGGCTTTTTACCTATTCTGGACATTTACTTGTTCCTCCTTACCATACGAACGCAAGAACTTCGCCGCCTACGTTGAGCTCTCTTGCCTTCTTGTCTGTCATAACACCCTTGGATGTTGAAACAATAGCAATACCGAGACCCTTCATAACCTTAGGCATATCTTCGCAGCTGGAATAGATACGAAGACCCGGCTTTGAAACTCTGCGGAGTCCTGTGATAACCTGTGATTTATTTTCACCATACTTAAGTGTGATTCTGATGATACCCTGCTTGCCGTCATCAATGATCTGGTAGCTCTTGAGGTATCCCTCGTCAACGAGGATCTGTGTGATAGCCTTCTTCATATTGGAAGCAGGAACATCAACTGTTGCGTGCTTAGCAGAATTCGCATTACGGATTCTGGTAAGTATATCTGCAATTGTATCAGTAATTTGCATACCTGTTTTACCTCCTTATATTAGTCGGGAATATGTCCCGTTTCAAAAAGCGGATGGGGCTTAAGCTTACCAGCTCGCCTTCTTAACACCCGGAATCTGACCCTTGTGAGCCAGTTCTCTGAAGCAGATACGGCAAATACCGAACTTTCTCATATAGGAATGTGGTCTGCCGCAGATCTTACATCTATTATAAGCTCTTGTTGAAAACTTAGGAGTCTTCTGCTGTTTAAGCTTCATTGCCATTTTAGCCATGTTTGTTATCCCTCCTAATTTAATTACTTAATGAATGGAGCGCCCATAAGCTCGAGGAGAGCCTTTGCTTCTTCATCAGTCTTAGCGGTTGTGATGATGTTGATGTCCATACCACGAACCTTGTCAATTTTATCATACTCGATTTCAGGGAAAATAAGCTGTTCCTTGATACCTGTAGAGTAGTTGCCTCTGCCGTCGAAGGAGTTAGCATTGATACCTCTGAAGTCACGTACACGTGGGAACGCTACGTTGAAAAGTCTGTCGAGGAATTCGTACATATTTTCGCTTCTGAGAGTAACCTTAACGCCGATTGGCATGCCTTCACGGAGCTTAAAGTTAGCAACTGATTTCTTAGCGCGGCATACAACAGGCTTCTGACCTGTGATAGCAGCGAGATCTGTCATGATAGCGTCGATAACCTTAGCGTTATCCTTAGCTTCACCTGCACCAACATTGATAACAACCTTATCAATCTTTGGAATCTGCATAACACTCTTGTACTCGAACTTCTTCATTAAAGCAGGAGCAACTGTGCTGACATAAAGTTCTTTTAAATTAGATGCCATGTCAATAACTCCTTTCCTTAATATGCCTTACCGCAGTCTGCCTTCTTGCAGACTCTTGTCTTAGTACCGTCAGCCTCGATCTTGTGAGCGAGTCTTGTTGGCTTGCCGCAGTTAGGGCATACAGCCATTACCTTTGATGCGTAGAGAGGAGCTTCGCACTTAACGATGCCGCCCTGCTGACCCATCTGTCTTGGCTTAACGTGCTTTGTAGCAATGTTAAGACCTTCTACAATAACCTTCTTTTCCTTAGGGGAAACTTCCAGAACCTTACCCTGCTTGCCCTTGTCCTTACCGGAAAGGATAACAACGGTGTCGCCTGTTTTAACGTGTAATGTATTCATAATCAGGGCACCTCCTTAAAGTACTTCCGGAGCAAGTGAAAGGATCTTGATATAATCCTTGTCTCTGAGCTCTCTTGCAACAGGTCCAAAAATACGTGTTCCTCTTGGATTCTTGTCTTCCTTGATAATTACAGCAGCATTTTCGTCAAATCTGATGTAGGTTCCGTCTTCACGGCGGAGGCCCTTAGCTGAACGAACGATAACTGCCTTTACAACGTCGCCCTTCTTAACAACGCCGCCTGGTGTTGCTTTCTTAACGGAAGCAACAACTACATCGCCGATATTAGCATATCTTCTGCGAGTACCACCGAGAACTCTGATACACATAAGTTCCTTGGCACCTGTATTATCAGCGACTTTTAAATAAGTCTGCATCTGTACCACAGCGCATTACTCCTTCCTAATTTTACAGAAGCTGCGGCCAGGTCATTCCTGACCGCACTTCATATAAATTTTGATTTATTTACAAGCTCAGACGCTTCAACGTTCCCGTGCGTTTCGTGACTTGGCACACAGACACACGTCGATTTACAACGCCCATCGAAGTATAATTATAGCACACTAGCCCCTTGGTGTCAATCGGCATTTTAGCCAATATACAAGGGGACATAATGCATTTTTTTACTTAGCCTGCTCAATAACCTTTACTAAACGCCATCTCTTATCCTTGGATATAGGACGGGTTTCCATGATTTCAACGCGGTCGCCGATGTTGCAAACATTGTTTTCATCGTGAGCCTTAAGCTTGATTGTTCTCTTGATGATCTTCTTGTAGAGAGGATGCTGTACGCTGTCTACGATTGCAACAACGATAGTCTTATCCATCTTGTTGGATACTACCTTACCGACTCTGGTCTTTCTAAGATTTCTCTCAGCCATTTCTATAACCCTCCTTCAATTACTGTTCGGAACGCTCACGCATTACAGTCTTAATGCGGGCAATGTCCTTCTTAACAGCCTTTAAACGTGTTGGGTTGTCAAGCTGATTAACTGCGAGCTGAAAACGAAGTGCAAAAAGCTCCTTCTTAAGATCAAGAAGCTTGTTTTCAAGCTCAAGAGTAGTCATTTCTCTTACTTCTGCTGCCTTCATTATACACTCGCCTCCTGTTCTGCCTGACGTGTGACGAACTTGCACTTAACAGGGAGCTTATGCATAGCAAGACGCATAGCTTCACGTGCAACTTCTTCGGATACACCTGCGATTTCAAATAATACTCTGCCCGGCTTAACTACAGCAACCCAGTATTCAGGTGAACCCTTACCGGAACCCATTCGTGTTTCAGCAGGCTTTTCTGTAATTGGCTTGTCGGGGAATATCTTGATCCAAACCTGACCGCCACGCTTGATGTAACGTGTCATAGCGATACGGGCAGCTTCGATCTGGTTAGAGGTAATCCATGCAGGTTCAAGTGCCTGGAGACCGAAATCACCGTTGGAAACAGTGTTGCCTCTGTAAGCCTTACCTGTAAGTCTGCCTCTCTGTACTCTTCTGTACTTAACTCTCTTTGGAAGAAGCATTACTGGTTACCTCCTTCTTTTCTTTCTGCACGGCCTCTGCCGTTGTTGCGTGGTCTGTCGCTGTTAGCACGGCGTGGCTTTCTTTCAGGCTTTTCTGTCTTAGCAGCGTTTACATCGCCCTTAAGAACTTCGCCCTTGTAGATCCATGTCTTGATACCAAGACGGCCGTATGTTGTGTGTGCTTCAGCAAAACCATAGTCAATATCAGCACGGATTGTCTGAAGTGGAATTGTACCTTCGTGGTATGTTTCGGAACGAGCGATTTCAGCACCGCCGAGACGGCCGCTTACCATTACCTTGATACCTCTTGCACCAAGCTTCATTGCTCTGCCGATTGCCTGCTTCATAGCTCTTCTGAAGGATGCACGGTTTTCGAGCTGAGCAGCGATGCTTTCAGCAACGAGCTGTGCATTGAGATCAGGAGACTTAACTTCAACAATGTTGATAGCTACGGACTTGCCGATCATCTTTTCAACATCAAGACGAAGCTTTTCAATGTTTTCGCCGCCTCTGCCGATTACGATACCAGGCTTAGCGCAGTGAACATGAATTCTAACCTTGTCAGCAAATCTTTCGATTTCGATCTTAGGAACGCCTGCTGCATAAAGGTTCTTCTTAATATAGTTACGAACGTTGTAATCTTCAACTAAAGTATCGCCGAAAGTTGCTTTGTTTGCAAACCAGCGGGAGTCCCAATCTTTGATTACGCCGACACGAAGACCGTGTGGATTAACTTTCTGTCCCATTTAGTTTACCTCCTCTTTCGACTTATTCTTTTTCCTTAACCACAAGAGTAACGTGGGATGTTCTCTTGAGGATGCGGAATGCTCTGCCCTGTGCTCTAGGCATAATTCTCTTCATGATAGGTCCTGGGCAAACGAAACACTCTGATACATAAAGGTTAGCCTTATCCATACCGAAGTTGTTTTCAGCGTTTGCGATTGCAGACTTAAGAAGCTTCTCCAGGTATTCACAGGCAGACTTAGGTGTGTTCTTTAAAATCGCCATAGCTGTTTCAACGTCCTTGCCTCTGATGAGGTCGAGAACGATCTGAACCTTTCTAGGTGCTATGCGAGCATTTTTAAGATATGCTCTTGCTTCCATTCTAAATTCTCCTCTCTACCTTATTTCTTACCGTTATTGGATGTCTTTGAACCTGCATGACCCTTATAGGTTCTTGTTGGTGCAAATTCACCGAGCTTGTGACCAACCATGTCCTCTGTTACATATACAGGAACATGCTTTCTGCCGTCGTGAACAGCAAATGTATGACCTACGAAATCAGGGAAAATTGTGGAAGCTCTGCTCCAGGTCTTAAGAACCTTCTTTTCACCTGCTTCGTTCATAGCGATAACTCTCTTTAAAAGGACTTCCTGGACATAAGGGCCCTTCTTTACGCTTCTGCTCATTGGTTTTCCTCCCCTCTCACAATCAGAGGCAAGATGTATGAACGGCATTGCCGCTGCATACATTCCTCTTTACGATTCCTATGAGTTTATTAATTGATATTTTGATGAAAAGCTTACGATTACTTACCGTTTCTTCTCTTAACGATGAACTTGTCAGTTCTGTTGTGCTTAGCTCTTGTCTTATAACCAAGTGCTGGCTTGCCCCATGGTGTAACAGGACCCGGACGACCAACAGGGGACTTACCTTCACCACCACCGTGTGGGTGATCGCATGGGTTCATTACAGAACCACGAACTGTAGGTCTGATGCCCTTGTGACGTGTCTTACCAGCCTTACCAACATTAACGTTTTCGTGGTCGATGTTGGAAACCTGACCGATAGTAGCCATACAATTGATTGCAACCTTTCTCATTTCACCGGAAGGAAGTCTAACGAGAGCGTAGGATTCTTCCTTACCCATGAGCTGAGCCATGTTACCGGCTGCACGAACAAGCTGAGCGCCCTTACCGGGGTAAAGCTCAATGTTGTGGATAAATGTACCAACAGGAATGTTTGCGAGAGCAAGAGCATTACCTGGCTTGATATCTGAATCAGCGCCTGCACGGATTACATCGCCGACCTTAAGGCCGTTAGGAGCGATGATGTATCTCTTTTCGCCGTCCTCGTACTGAACGAGAGCGATGAATGCGCTTCTGTTTGGATCGTATTCAAGTGTGAGAACAGTAGCGTTCATGCCCTGCTTATCTCTCTTGAAGTCGATAATTCTGTACTTTCTTCTGTTACCGCCGCCTCTGTGACGAACAGTGATTCTGCCGTAGCTGTTTCTGCCGGAGTTCTTCTTAAGAGGAGCAAGAAGGCTCTTCTCAGGAGCTACCTTGGAAAGACCGCTGTAATCAGTAACTGTCATCTGTCTTCTGGACGGAGTGGTAGGCTTGTATGATTTAATAGCCATTGTAGTCAATCTCCTTTATAATTTTGCGATGTTTTGCGGAAGCTTTACCTTCCATACCTACTCAGGTCTTATTTAAAAGACCAAGGAGTAAAAGCCGTAATGGCCTTACATCATGCCATCGAAGAATTCGATAGTCTTGGAATCAGCTGCGAGAGTAACGATTGCCTTCTTCCAGGAAGAAGTGTAACCGGAGTGCATACCCATTCTCTTAGCGCGGCCTCTTACATTCATAGTGTTAACCTTAGCAACCTTAACTCCGAAGAGTTCTTCAACTGCCTTGGCAATTTCAATCTTGTTAGCCTTCTTAGCTACCTTGAAAGTGTACTTGTTTTCCTGAAGACCAGCCATGCTTTTTTCAGTAATGATTGGCTTGATTACGATGTCCTGTGCCAGCATTATGCGTACACCTCCTCAATTTTAGCAACTGCATCCTTAACAACGATGAACTTTTCAGCGTTGAGGATGTCGTATACGTTGATTGTGTTTACGAGAGCTGTCTTAACACCGGGGATGTTTGCAGCGCTCTTAACGATGAAGCTGTCAACCTCAGGCATAACGATGAGAGCCTTCTTGCCCTCTGCTTCGATAGCCTTGAGCATATTAACAATAGTCTTTGTCTTGTATTCTTCCATCTTGATGGAATCGAGAACGATCATGTTGTTATCCATAACCTTTACAGACAGAGCAGACTTCATAGCAAGTCTCTTTAACTTCTTGTTTACAACGAAACGGTATGATCTTGGCTTAGGACCGAGAGCAACACCACCGTGTCTCCACTGAGGAGCTCTGATGGAACCCTGTCTTGCGTGACCTGTACCCTTCTGTCTCCAAGGCTTTCTGCCGCCGCCGCTAACCTCTGTACGGGTGAGTGTGGACTGTGTGCCCTGGCGCTGATTTGCGAGGTAGTTAACTACCATTGTGTGCATAGCAGCTTCGTTTGGTTCGATACCGAAAATTGCATCTGACAGCTCAATGTTGGAAACCTCTTTACCTGTCATATCGAGAACTTTTAAACTAGGCATTACTGCTTCCTCCTTCCATTAAGCCTTTTTCTTTACGCAGTCGCAGATTGTAACAATTCCGTTCTTAGGACCGGGAATTGCACCCTTGATTGCGATAAGGTTGTTTTCTGCATCAATCTTAACAATTTCAAGATTCTGTACTGTAACCTTTTCAGCACCCATGTGACCAGGGAGCTTCTTGCCCTTGAAAATACGGGAAGGTGAGGAACAAGCACCCATGGAACCTGCGTGTCTGTGAACAGGACCGGAACCGTGAGTTTCCTTGATTCTTGAATTGTTGTTCTTCTTAACGGTACCCTGATAGCCCTTACCCTTGGAAGTACCGCTTACATCAACGATGTCGCCTACTTCAAAAGTATCAGCCTTAAGGATTGTACCTACTTCTACTGACTCAGCGTTGTCGAGTCTGAATTCCTTCAGAGTTCTCTTTGCTGCTACGTCAGCCTTTGCAAAGTGACCCTTCATAGGCTTGTTTACAAGCTTTTCTCTGAGGTCACCGAAACCGATCTGTACTGCGCTGTAACCGTCATTTTCAACAGTCTTCTTCTGAACAACAACGCATGGGCCGGCTTCTACAACTGTCAAAGGAATAACCTTATTAGTTGCTTCGTCGAAAATCTGTGTCATACCGATTTTCTTACCGATGATTGCCTTTGTCATGATTTTTCCTCCTTTGGTTATTGGTTGTGTTTCCACAACATGACCTGCGGTTGATTATCTTTGGGAAATGGTAATTAAAAATTACTTGATTTCCATTACGATGTCAACACCTGCAGGAAGTTCAAGACCCTGAAGTGCTTCAGTTGTCTTAGCAGTTGGTCTGATAACATCGATAAGTCTCTTGTGTGTTCTCAGTTCAAACTGCTCACGGCTATCCTTGTACTTGTGTACAGCACGGAGAATTGTGATAATTTCCTTGTCTGTAGGAAGTGGGATAGGACCTGAAACTCTTGCTCCGCTGCGCTTAGCTGCATCAACAATCTTTGCTGCTGCTGCGTCAACTACAGCGTGGTCGAAACCTTTTACTCTGATTCTGATTTTTTCATTGACTGCCACTGGAATCGCCTCCTATAAAATAATAATGTTGGGGGGACGAGACGGTGAAAAGCCATTATATATAAATGTCTGATCGCCATTTGTAATATCGCAACGCTGCCGTGTGTATCGTGCCGTTTATATTAAAAAATCGGAAAACATAGTTTTCCGAACCGACTTACGCACAGCTTACCTGCCGACATAGGTTACCCATTGCCGATGGTTTAAGCACTCACAGTGTCGTATTACAGCCGCCCGGTTTAAAATCGGACATACTCTGCGAAAATTCCCCGACAAACCGCCGGCCACCTTTCGCTTCATCGCATATCTTGTTGCAGTCACGCAATATATATTTTATCACACGATTCAACCCATTGCAAGTGGTTTTAAGATAGAATTTTGACTCAAACCACGCCATATTTTTATCAACCTTGCACAAACCGACATATTTTCCGTATAAAACCTACCGTATCTGCACATACTTGATGTTTAAAAACAGGGCACGGAACGTTCCGTACCCCGATTTGATTTTATTTTACTGCGCTTCCGCCTATAACAACGGGGTTTTCAAGCTCCGTCAGGGAGTTTACGTCGTGTACCGTTATTTCATAGGCAAAGCTGATAGGCACACCGTTATCGTCGGTGTAGTCCGCAGAAGCGTTATGCTGTCTGAAATAGAGGAAATTTCCGTCGGGATCGAATGCATAAGCCGTGGAGAATTCCGATACCGCCTCATCAAGGACCTTGTTGAGCTTTTCAAGGTTATAATAGTACATATAAATAGTATTGCCGTTTTCGTCGGTAAGCTCCTCCGCCGCCTCGATATAACCATTTATATAGAAGAAAAGCTGTCCCGTTGAATATGGGTGGGGTTCTTCCCTTGTGTATTTTGCATAGGTCGGGTCGGTGCTGCCGATGTTTGCGCCCACGCCGTCTTCCTCACGGAAAAGCTCCAGACCATTGCTGTATTCGGCATAATACTCTCCGCCCTGCATACCCTCGCAAAGGTAAACCTGCCTGTCCTCGCCGTCATAATAGTAAGCAAAGACCTGCTCAAGCACTCCCGTATCAAGGTTGGTGATGTAGTAGCGGCAGCTGTCATAATCAGCAACAGTTTTACGCATAGCCTCTATTTTATCGCTTCCGGGGAACTTCTTTTCGGCAAGACAGCCCGTAAGACAGCTTAAACTCAAGCACAGCGTCAGCAGTGCACATACAATTTTCTTCATACGCAAATCTCCGTTTCTTACCATCCGAAAATCATTATTACCACAGCCGCAGCAATTTCAACCACTGTACCTATATCAACAATGATGTTTGCAGCAGCGTGTTTTTCGTTGAATTCAAGCATATCCTGCTTGCAGTCCTCCATGGCGCCTTCAAGGTAGTCGGGAGAAATGGAAAGCATTTTAACAAGCCCGAAAATTATGGAAATACCCAGCGGTATAAGCATAACCAATGCAGGTATATCGCTTCCGGGAAAAACTATCTGCCTTACGGCAAGGCAGACCGCCGAGCATATTACCCCTGCAAGTCTGATCTTTTTGTCAAATTCAAGATTTGCTCTAAACTTTTCTCTGCTCATTAATAAGCCTTACCCCAGTAAACCATTGTATTCGCAGGCTTTCCGCAGCATACGCACTTATCGGAGAGGTTTTCCTGCTCAAAAGGAATACATCTTGAGCCAACGCCTGTAACTTCCTTTACCTTGTCTTCGCAAGCCTCGTCGCCGCACCACATAGCCTTGATGAAGCCGTCGCCCTTTTCTTCGAGAGCCTTAACGATCTCATCCATTGTTGTGCAGGAGTAGGTCTTGTTTTCACGGTTTTCAAGAGCCTTCTTGTAAAGACCGTCGTGTACTTCCTTAAGCTTTTCAGCAACAGCTTCTTCAAGCTTGTCAAGAGAAACCACGGTCTTTTCGCCGTTGTGACGTGTTGCAACGACGCACTGACCTGCTTCGATGTCCTTAGGACCGATCTCAATTCTTACAGGCACACCCTTCATTTCATATTCAGCAAACTTCCAGCCTGCGGAGTTGTCGCTGTCGTCAAGCTTAACTCTTACGCCGCTGTTCTTAATGCGCTCATAAAGCTCGTTAGCCTTGTCAAGAACGCCTTCCTTATGCTGTGCAATAGGAATGATAACAGCCTGAACAGGTGCAACAGCAGGAGGGAGTACAAGACCGTTGTTATCGCCGTGAGTCATAATGATAGCACCGATAAGACGTGTTGTAACGCCCCAGCTTGTCTGATGAGGGTTGACCTTCTTGTTTTCCTTGTCTGTGTATTCGATGTCGAAAGCCTTTGCAAAGCCGTCGCCGAAGTAGTGTGAAGTACCTGCCTGAAGAGCCTTGCCGTCGTGCATAAGTGCCTCGATTGCGTAAGTAGCTTCTGCACCTGCAAACTTGTCGCTTTCAGTTTTCTTGC
>JAFQUQ010000030.1 GCA_017408395.1 Oscillospiraceae bacterium | reverse complement strand
CGATTTCGGACTTGATGAAAAGCTTGCGTTAATGCTGGGAACACAGTTCGGCGGCGGTGCAAGAAATGCTGAAATGTGCGGTGCGGTATCTGGAGCGTTAATGGTTCTGGGACTTAAATACGGACATTATGAATCGGAAAACAATGAACAGAAATCCCGTGCATACGCAATTGCAGTTGAATATACAAAGCGTTTCAAGGAGCTTAACGGCTCAATCGTATGCCGTGACCTGCTGGGCTATGACCTTACAAATCCCGATGAAGCGGTTTGTATCAAGGAGAAAAATCTGTTCAGGACAGTATGTCCCGAAATGATAAAAAGTGCGGTTGAGGTGCTTGAAAGCGTTTTAGCTGATTATAAATAACCCGTGTACACATACGGGTTTGTTCAACAGTTTGAAAATAGATATATTTCTATGTTTGAATATATCTATTCAAGAGAGGCGCTGTTTATATAAAATTACTGGAGAAAGCAGGTGGCTGATATGAAGAAGGTTGCTTTTATATGTGTGCATAATTCCTGTCGGAGCCAGATCGCCGAGGCTCTTGGCAGACACCTTGCAGGTGATGTCTTTGAAAGTTATTCCGCAGGTACAGAAACAAAACCGCAGATAAATCAGGACGCCGTAAGGCTTATGAAACAGCTCTACGGTATTGATATGGAGCCTGCGCAGTACAGCAAAACCTTTGATAAAATCCCACCGCCCGACATTACGGTTTCGATGGGCTGTGATGTGGGCTGTCCTTATATCGGCAGAGATTTTGACTATAACTGGGGGCTTCCTGACCCTACGGGCGAAAACGACGAGTTTTTTGTGGATGTTATAAAAAGAATTGAAGAACAGATACTTGCGCTGAAACTGAAATTGCAATAATTATTTCTCCCATTATGGGGATGAAAATGTAAATTATTTGTAAACAACAGTATAAAACTATGGATTTTTAAAATTAAATAGTATATAATGATATTGATAAAAAATTATCAATAAGCCAATTTCTAATTTTTCTTTTTCATAATATCCTAAGGAAAAGCCGCACGAGAAATCGTGCGGCTTTTCTGATTGATATTTTAATGTTTACATACCGATGATATTTCTTACCACAGCCCATCCGATGACGATGACCGCAACAGCGACGTTGAGCCAGTCAGGCTTTGCAATAAGGTCGGATTTACCCGTGACAACGTAATTTTTGGCGGAAAGGAAAGCCAGCCAGCCTATGTAGGCAAACTCAACGGGCATCATAAGATTAGCTTCAAGCGCCCCCTTAAAATCAAGGCTCAGCAGGGCAAGCACGGCTGTCGTATTGCCGCAGCCGGGACATTTTAATCCCGTAACAACGTGAAAAACGCAGGGAATACCGCCGCCGAGCAGCTTAAACACAAGCCCCAGGCAGAGTCCCGCCGCAAGAACGGCAGCAGCAATAAGAATAACTTTTTTCAATCTTTTTTTCATATCGTAAAATTTAAAGAGGTACTTGCAGAAAATGCAGTACCTCTTTTAGCCTTATGTAAATTTATCAGCAGTCAGCAACTTCGTTCATAGCGCTCTGAACGAGAGCAACGCCTGCAATCGGGAATACGATGAAGAGGATGAGCCATAAAACCATATTATCCTGTTCAGGAAGACCCTTGTTTGCTCTGATAGCGTTGATGTTGTTGTTTGCGTTGATAGCAAAAACGATACCGCCTACATAGAGGAAAAGCAGGAGGAACTGTGCGATAGGAGGCATATTGCTCTTCTTGCCTGCTTCGTCAAGGCTGCTCATAGCCTGCCAGTACCAGTAAAGACCGTAGATGCCGCAGGTAACGATTGTGAGAACGATAACCGTTACAACAGATCTGTTCTTAATCATTGAAATAACTCCCTTTCATATAGCGTGCAGAAGCACATATTATGACATAATTTTAATATAAATGCCGTATAAAGTCAACTGTTTTAAACATTTTTATCAATAATTTGTATATGTTAAACAACAGCCGCCTGATAAAAAGCCTGCCTTTTAGATAATAATCGGCTCAAGAGAATTAAGGTCGTATGGAGTTTCCTGATAAACGCAGTAGTTGAGCCAGTTGCTGAAAAGGAGATTTGCGTGACAGCGCCAGATGAAGCGAGGAGGCTGTGAAGGGTCGTCGTATGGGAAATAGTGCTGGGGAACTTCAATAGGCAGACCCTTTTCAACGTCACGGAAATACTCATTTTTAAGCGTAAAGCGGTCATATTCGGAATGACCCGTGATAAAGAACTGGCGGTTGGTCTGATTTGCGATAATGTGCACGCCCGACTCCTCGGAGGAGGTGAGAATTTTCAGTACAGGCACTCTTTCGATGTCCTCACGTCTTACCTCGGTGTGGCGGGAATGGGGAACATAGAATGTTTCGTCAAAGCCACGGAGCAGGGGATTGTTTGTGACCTCGGCCTTGTGGGGGAAGATACCGAACATCTTCTTGTCAAGACCGTATTTGGGGATGCCGTAATGATAATAAAGACCTGCCTGAGCGCCCCAGCAGATGTGGAAGGTAGAGAACACGTTTGTCTTTGACCATTCCATAATTTCGCAAATTTCCTGCCAGTAATCAACGTCCTCGTAGGGCATCTGTTCAACAGGTGCACCTGTTATGATAAGACCGTCAAAACGCTGGTCCCTGATGTCATCGAAGGTTTTATAGAATTTGATAAGGTGATCCTGAGAGGTGTTCTTTGACTGATGAGTAGCTGTCTGTATAAGCTCAATATCTACCTGAAGAGGTGTATTTGAAAGCAGACGCAGGATCTGGGTCTCGGTTTCGATTTTTTTAGGCATAAGATTTACTATTGCAATTTTAAGAGGACGGATGTCCTGATGTTCAGCCTGGGAATCGGTGATTACAAATATATTTTCGTTATTGAGAACGGCATAAGCAGGCAGATTGTTTGGGATATTGATTGGCATTTAAAAATATGCTCCTTTCGGTTATGGATTTGTGACAGCCGTATCTGCTTTTACAGCGTCACTTGGAACAGAGGGAATGTCATCCAGAGAGAAATCGGGGAAATCGGGAGCCGAGGTGACATTCTCCGTTTCGGGAGGAGTGCAGACGGCGGTTTCGGTGGTTTCTTCGGTTTCCTCAGTCCGTGGCGGGACAGTGGTAACGACGATGACATTTATTTTTGTCATAGCTGTATCACGTGGAACAGGCTCCGTTTCGCTGACAGAAGTTTCCGCAATTGGGACAGAAACGGCAGTATCGGGAGCGACGCCGTTGTTTCTCTGAGGCGGAATGGGGTCGTGAGAGTAGCCGTTGTCAGCGCCTGCCTCTCTGAGAGAGGACATATACTGGCTGTAAGTGTCGGCACGTGTAGTTTCAACAGTAGTGACAGTTGTAAGAATATTCGGTTTGTTTGTGACCGTCCCTCTGGGGGAGTTGTTTGAGTGATAGCCGTCGCAGCCGCTTAAAATCATGACTGCGGATATGATGATTGAAAAAAAGATATATTTTCTCATAATAAAACATTATATCACATTTTCAAACTGATTTCAAGGTCAAAAGAGTATATTTAAGCAGATATGCCAAACTGTTTTTTATTTTCCAATTGACGGTATTAAATGAATGTGATATAATTATTAAAATAAATAATCAGGAGAGAAAAATGGAGATTTTATCGAAAAAGCGGACGTTGATAAGATTTATTGCAATAGCGGCAGTTTCCGTTTATATGCTAATACTTAATTTCAGATGCGGATATTTATCGGACGATTATCATTTCAAATTTGTATGGCGGGATTTTAATGCTTACGGTACCGAAAACAGGATCGACAGTTTAGGAGAAATTCTGCTTTCGATGAAAAATTATTATATGATGAGCGGCGGCAGGGTACTATGTCATTTTATTGCTTATGTCCTGCTTGTACCCGAAAAATGGCTTTTTAATATTCTGAATACAGCTGTTTTTGTTATGATGGGGCTTGTTATTGAAGGGATTGCAA
This sequence comes from Oscillospiraceae bacterium, assembly GCA_017408395.1. Lineage (GTDB taxonomy): Bacteria > Bacillota > Clostridia > Oscillospirales > Ruminococcaceae > UMGS363. The sequence goes on along the minus strand of JAFQUQ010000030.1, from coordinate 14,427 downwards.
AGCTTAAAACGCATAAGCAGCACAATTGGCTTCTGCCTATGATATATATTTCAATGCTGCTGTTTCTTCCCTGCTTCGGTGATAATGTGCTGTGGCTTTCGGGTGCGGTAAATTATCTGTGGCCTACTGTTCTTATGCTGTGTACAATCTTAATGACAGAAAAATACAGTAAAGCTTCTTCACGGCTTAAAATTGCGGAAATCAGTCTGCTTGTCCTTTTTTCTGCAATGACAAATGAAATATCGGGCGGTATGCTTATAATTTTTATTCTGCTTAAAATGATTTCGGATAAAGGCTGTATAAAAAATCTTGCTGTGCCTTTACTCTGCACATTGCCGGGAATGGCAGTGGTACTGCTTGCACCGGGAAATGCAAACAGAAGGATTGTTATAGAGCGTAAGGCAGAGCTTGGACTGGGCGGAAGAATAATCAATGTGTTCAATTTTGCGGATAAGCTTATGGACAGCTACGGCATATTGATTTTTGCGGCGGTATTGTTTATATTATACACGATTTACACAAACAAGTCCAAGCTGACAGAAATCTGCGGAGAATATGCGTGGCTGGTGACAGCGGCAGCAGGATATTGTGCAATAGGATTGTCAGGGGTAGGCCTGCTTCGTCCTACATTTATGCCGATAGGAGTTTTATTTGCGGGTATATTCGGATGTGCGGCTGAGTTTACGGAAAAAGCCACGCCGGAATCGGTCAGAGGATTTTTTGAAAAAATGTCGGGGCTGATAATTGCCGCAAGTCTGTTATATATGTTTTACGTGATAATTCACGAGCTGCTGCTTGAAAAAGAAGCGGATGCTTTTAAAATAATGTGTATATCTGTAATATCGCTGATGTTTTTGCTGACGGCATATATAAAGGGTAAATTTATCACTCAAAAGTATTCTGAATTATCGGGTATTCTTAAAAAAACACCGATTATAGTTTTGATGATAAGCTTGGGATTTATTTTACTTAAAACTAATAATGCCATGTATAATTATCGTGAATATGACATCTGGCTTGACGAGTCAGTGAAGAATCTTAAAGCAGGAAGAGAGATAGTGGAATATGTTCCAATGAATCATGATATTTCATTTTTTCCGAAGGAGAGTTCAAGTGTACCTAATGAGTATATAAAAAGCTGGCTGTATCAATATTATATTTTATAGAGAAAAACGTATCAATTGAAGTAAGATTTGATTGATACGTTTTTTTATTTTAAATTCAGATTTGCAGCCCCATTTTACGGACAATTTCAAAATAGGTGTTGACAAAATCGAACATATGTGCTATTATTTAAAACAGACAGGAGAACTTCGCCCCGCCTGTTTAAAGAAATACCGCACAAAACTGCCTGACAGCTTTATACGGTATTGCCTGAAAAAACTGAAATGTCATAAGACAGAAAGGAAAAAATGAGTTATTGTATTTACGACAGAAACGACCGCTGCGCCTATGATTGTGAAGGGTGCACAGCGTTTAAATTCAGATGTGCGGAATGCGGAAATGAGGACGTGTTCTGCCTTTACGACAGCTGCGGGGAGCTGCTTTGTGCCGAATGCCTTGTCAAGGAGATGAGGGAAGAATTTTACGAAGCGTTTGCCGAGGAATATTTTTCGGAATTTCACGATTTCGTTATCAGAGCGTGTATGGACAGCCGAGTTTTAGCGCCGACGCAGTAGAGAAAGGAGTATATTTTGACCCGATTGGAGTTCCTGTCACAGTATGAAATAATAAAGAAGCGGATAAAGCTTAACCGTGAATATATCCTTAAAGCGGAGCGTGAAGCGATGGAATGCGGAAGTATGAAGCTTAATGAAATCACATCACGCTATCAGGACCTGCTTTATGAAGAAAACGAAAGGCTGATTGCGAAAAAGTTTGCGATCGAGCTTGCAATTGAGAGGTGTCCCTGTTCCGAAACGGAAAGGGAGGTGCTGTACAGACGGTATATACTTTCGGAAAAGTGGACTGAGATTGCGGAAGCGATGATGTACTCCACACAGCATCTTCACCGTCTTAACAACAAAGCGCTTGAAAAGGTGGTTATACCGCTGTATGCATAAAAACAGGACTTGCAGATAATATTCCGCAAGTCCTGAATTATTAATGTTTTATGGGATAAACCGAACCGTCACCGCCCATAAGACGCGTCATTTCTTCAATGCGTTCAACGGGAAAAGGCGGATTGCTCACAGGCTTCATTGCAATGGACATAAGCTTCATGGGGTTGTCATCAGCGGCAATTCTGTTTGAGCTTAAACAGCCGCATCGTTTACAGCGGTGAATAACAGCCCATTCACCATTATTGCGTACCCATACAGCAACGGGCTCCATAATTCCGCCGCAGTCTGCTTCTCTGTCACCGGGTTCAATATCAAGGTGCAGGCTTGAAAGGCAGTTGGGGCAGTGGTTTCTGTGACCGCTTGCGGCACCGTTTGGCGTAACAAGCCTTCCGCAGACTTTGCAGGTGAATGAATCATTGCAGCTGTGAGTTTTATAGTATCCCTTTTCAAAGTTTTTTCTTTTGTTTTCTCTGTTCATATTTACCTCCGTATGATTTTGTAAATCAAAGCAGAGGCGGCGTAAATATTCGCTGACCTCTGCGGTCAGGATACTATTGCCTTTCTAAAATAGTTATATTTTTTCAAACAAACTCTCCTTTTAAATTTTATCCATAAGTTCTGTAAGCTCAGCGATTGAGCTTATTCTGTAAGTATCACGGTCAGGCTTTCCGAAGCCGTAAGCGGCGTGAATAAAGGGCACACCCGCACCGTCGGCAGACTGCATATCGAGAAGTGTATCTCCCACATAAAACGCCCTGTCAAGTGCATTACGCTGTACAACAAGAGCAATGTTGTCTGATTTCGGGCGGCCTGTCCTGCCCTGACATTCGATGTCGTCAAAGTAAGCTTCCAGCTTGTTTACACGGAGAAAAAGCTGGATGTAGCCGTCCTGACAGTTGCTTACTATGTAAAGCTGATACCCCATCTGTTTAAGCTTCTTAAGGGCAGCTTCAAGGTGGGGATAAAGGGTGCCGTTATGCTTTTCAAGGTAGATGTGCTCATTTTCACAGCACTCGTCCATAATTTTGTTGCGCAGGCTGACATCCGTGTCGGGCAGCATCATAGCCGCAATGTCATACATTGTCTTGCCCATATAGCTCTGCATATCGGCGGCGGTTATCTGCCTGTTTAAATCGGGGTAGCGCAGAAGCACCTCGTTCCACGCTTCAACAACCTGTTCCGACGAGTCCCATAATGTACCGTCAAGGTCAAAAATAATTCCTTTTTTCATCTGTTATCACCATTTAAGTCCACAGCTTTGTAATAAACATGGGACTGGATTTTTCAGCTGCTGTGAAGCCGCAGTTTTTGTAGAAATGAAGCTCATCGTCATACGCAACAAGTACTGTTCTCAGATAGTCCTTGTACTTGTCCTTTATCATCTCAACAAGAGTTCTTCCTATGCCCATACGGTGATATTCGGGGTCAACAAGCAGGTAGTGGACATAAGCTGTCATAATTCCGTCGTCCATTGCACAGATAAGCCCTACAAGCTTTTCACCGTCCCATGCTGTATATACCGTTTCAAAATTCCTCATTGCAATCACAAGCTTTTCGGGATAGTGTCCTGATGACCATTCAACGGAAAGGAAAAGCCGTTGTAAATCCTCTTTTTTAAAGCTGTGTATATCCTTGTAAATAATATTCATCTTAAATTTCCTCCATCAAAGCCACACATTCCACGTGTCCCGTTCTGCCGAAAAGGTCGAAAGCACGCACCTTTTCAAGCCTGTAACCTTTTTCGCAGAGATATTTTGCATCACGTGCGGCGGTGGAAGGGTTGCAGGAAATCATAACGATACGTGACGGCGACATTTTAACAAGGCTGTCTAAAGTGAGTGTATCACAGCCTTTTCTGGGAGGGTCGATAACAGCAACGTCAGGTTTTACATTGTCAGAAGCAAGCTTTGCCGCAAATTCGCCTGCGTCACCGCAGAAAAATTCAGCGTTTGAATGACCGTTTGCCGCAGCGTTAATTTTAGCGTTTTCGATAGCTTCGGGGACAATCTCACAGCCGATGATTTTCTTTGCCTTGTCTGCAAAGGAAAGTCCGATAGTACCTGCACCGCAGTAAAGGTCAAGCACCGTTTCGTTTCCTGTGAGAGCCGCATAATTTTTTGCACAGCCGTAAAGATTTTCCGCCTGCTCGGTGTTCACCTGATAGAATGACATAGGCGAAAGCTCGATTTTGTTTCCGCAGAGTGTGTCACGGATAAAATCGTCACCGTACAGCGTAAAATTTTCGCTGCCGAGAATGACATTTGTGCTTTTGGGATTGACGTTCATAACAATGCTTTTTATGTCCGCAAACTCTTCCGCAAGCTTTTTTACAACTGAATTAAGCTGTCTGCGTACATCCTTGCGTACAACAAAGCACACCATAATTTCGCCCGAATGGAAGCCCCGTCTTAAATAGAGGTGACGTAAAATTCCGCTGTTGTTTTCTTCGTTGTAGGGTCTTATTTTAAACTCATTCACAAGCTGCATCGTCCTGTCGGCGATACGTGAAAACAGTCCGGGCTGAAGCCTGCAGTCGGTAAACGGTACAACACGGTGACTTCTTTTTGAGTAGAAGCCGCACACAGCCTTGCCGTCGATTTCAGCAACGGGGTACTGTGCCTTGTTGCGGTAACGGTCGGAGTCGGGACAGCCCTTTATTTCCTCAAAGCTCACGTCCGTAAATCCGCCTAAACGCTCAAAAGCGTCACGCACCAGCCTGTCCTTTATTTTAAGTTCAGCCTCGTATGAGATGTGACGGAAGGTACAGCCGCCGCATTTTGACGATACGGGACAGCTGCTTTCGGCACGGTCGGGTGAGGGGGTGATTATCCTGTCGATGATGCCGTAAGCGTAGCTTTTAGCCACCTTTACGATTTTGCAGGAGATGACATCCCCCACAGCGGTAAGCGGCACGAACACCGCCATACCGTCGTCGGTTCTGCCTACGCCGTTTCCCTCGGCAGTCATTCCCGTAATTTCAATATTATAGATTTCGTTTTTCTTCATAGGTGTCCTTAGAATAATTTTTCTCCGCATTTTGTGCAGAATGAGCTGTCAGCGTCATTCTTTGTAAGACAGAATTTGCAGGTCTTGGTCTTCTTTGCGTTTACAGCCTTGTCAGCTTCTGTAAGCTTGCTGTTAAGGCTTCTGATGTCGTTGATAACGATTTTCATTTTGCCTGTTTCGTCAGCGTCTGTTTCGTGCATATTGAAGCAGAGCCTGCCCAGCTCGGTGTACTTCTCATTGATTTTTGCACGGAGCTGTGCACGGTCGATCTGTGTCTTTGAATAGTCCACAGCCTCTCCTGCCTTGACAGCAGCCTTGTCAAGAATACCCTTAGCGTCTGAAATAAGATTATCAAAATTGTAGCTCATAAAAAACTTTCCTTTCCGCATTAAATATTGCTGTAAAACTCATAGATTTTCTTTTTCTTCTCAAGCATCTTTTCATAGCGTGAAATATATTCGTAGGGGAATTTGTAGTTGAAAAGACGCTCAATTTTATTTGTATCGGGGTTTACAAGCTTTGTTGAGCCTGCCGCACCCACCGCTAAAATAGTCTGTGCTTCCTCCATAATGTAGATGTTGTACAGACTCTCAAAGCCTTTTTTAGCGTAGCCCACATTTTCCAGATTATCCACGGTATTTTTCTGACGGTACAGGTAGTAGGGGAGGTACCTGTGCTCGCCGAGGGTTTTCTGACCGTAGCGCACCATATCGGAAATGCGGCTGTCGATGTCGATGTTCTCCTGCATAAACAGCGAGGAAGAACGCTTTACTGTAAGGGTGTGAATTGTAATGCTTTCGGGGTCAAGACCGCAGAGGGTGTCGATAGTATTTTTAAATCCGTCGTAAGTATCGGTAGGAAGACCTGCAATGGTGTCCATATTGATGTTGTCAAAGCCTGAGCTTCTTGCAAGCTTAAACGAGTTTATGACATCCTCGGCAGAATGGCGGCGGCCTATTGCTTTAAGCACGCTGTCGTTCATAGTCTGAGGGTTGACGGAAATTCGTGTTGCACCGTATTCTTTTATGACACGGAGCTTTTCTTCGGTAATTGTATCGGAACGCCCTGCTTCTACAGTATATTCACGTATTTTTGAAATGTCAAAGCTTTTTTTAAGGGAATTCATCACTTTTTCAAGCTGTTCTGCGGAAAGTGATGTGGGAGTACCGCCGCCGATGTAAATTGTATCAAGCTTAAGATTTAAATCTGCGGCAATTTCGGCAGTCTGTCCGATTTCGGCGCAAAGCTTTTCAACGTAGTCGGGGAGAAGCTTTTTCGCACCTGCCGACTCAATTGAATGTGAAACGAAGGAGCAGTATGAGCACCTTGACGGACAGAAGGGCACCGAAACATAAAGAGAAAAGGAGCGTCTGTCAAGGGAATCAAAATATTTTTTCTGTGTGACTGCAGTAAGATATGAAAGCTCAAGCTTGCCGTCGGAAAGCTCGTATTTATTCTTTAAGCGTGAGAAAATTTCTTCCTTTGAACAGCCCTCGTCAAGGAGAGCGTTCACCTTTTTAACGGGACGTATTCCCGTAAGCAGACCCCATTCGGGAGTAATGCCCGTGATTTCCTGCATAATGCGGTAAAGCAGACGGCATAAATTCAGTTCCGCACCGTCAGGGTCGTCAGATGTGATGAGCAGGTCCTTTTTCAGGTGACTGTCACCGCAGGAAACTTCGACGGAAAGCTGAGTACCGTCCTCTTTTTCCTCTGATGAAACTATGCAGAAATCGCCCGTGTCAACGGTTTTCTCAAAGAGAAAATCAAACGTCACCAACGGAAGAAACAGCTTCATCACCGCTTCGATTTCGTATTTACAGCTGTTGCCCTTAAAACATATCGTCATAGTCAAAGCCTCGCATAAAAGGGTTGTTAAGCTTTTCAAGGCTTAATCTTGTAGGGTCGCCGTGACCCGATAAAATGGTGAAATCAACGTCCTCGATTGAGCTGAGCAAAGCAAGGGTCTGCTGCATAATGACAGGGTTGCCGTCGGGCATATCCGTTCTGCCGATGGACATATTGAAAATGGTGTCGCCGCTGAACATTATGCCGTTTAAAATGTAGCAGACGGAGCCGCCTGTGTGGCCTGGGGTGTGGAGAACACGGAATTCCAGCTCATCAAGAGTGATAACGTCGCCGCTTTCAACGGTGTGGGCGTTTTCGTAATGAGCAATGGGACGCTCGTAATAATCGGCGAAATATTCGGACAGATTAAGATAATCGTCGTGGAGCTTCTGCTCGTCAAGAGTGTGTATGTAAACCTCTGCGCCTGTTTTTTCCGTAAGAAAAGCAAGGGACTCGATGTGGTCGCAGTGACCGTGGGTAAGCAGTATCTTTGTCAGCCTGCCGCCGTTGCTTTCCACTGCCTCAAGCAGCTTTTCATTGCCGAGAGGAGCGTCGATCACAGCAGCATTTCCGCTTTCCGAAATTACGATATAGCAGTTTGCGTTGAAAACACCGCCGCCTTTGTAAGTGATGATTTTCATAAAAAGTGTACCTTCTTTATTTTTGATTAATCCTTAACGCTCCAGTCCACAGGCTCGATACCGTGAGAAGCGAGAAATTCGTTAGTGCGTGAAAAATGTCTGTTGCCGAAGAAGCCGTTGTAAGCGGAAAGGGGACTCGGATGAGCAGATGTCAGCACAAGATGATTTGGGTTTGTGATAAGACGTGTCTTTTCCTTTGCATAGCCGCCCCATAAAATGAACACCATAGGCTTTTCACGCTGATTAAGCAGCTCGATAACACGGTCGGTAAAGATTTCCCAGCCCTTGCCCCTGTGAGAGCCTGCACAGGAGTCCCTTACCGTAAGCACCGCATTGAGCATAAGCACGCCGTTTTTTGCCCAGGAAACAAGCTCCCCGTGATTTGCGGGAGGTATGCCTAAATCACTCTGGATTTCCTTGTAGATATTCTGGAGTGACGGCGGAATACGCACGCCTTTTTTAACCGAGAAGCAAAGACCGTGAGCCTGTCCCGGCTGATGATAAGGGTCCTGTCCGATAATTACCGCCTTGACGTCGTTGTAGGGTGTATATTTAAGCGCATTGAAAATGTCGTACATAGAAGGGTAGATGTGATAGGAGGAATATTCCTGTTTAAGAAACTCACGCAGTTTAAGATAATACTCCTTGTCGAATTCACCCTTTAAAATTTCATCCCAGTCGTTACCGATATTAACCATAAACTTAATCTCCTCTGTTTCTTACCTGAACGAAAGCGGCGTCAAGAAGTGCGATAGTGTCGTTCCAGCGGATGTCGGCAGCCTCTGCACCGAAAACGATGCAGATTATCTGATGGCCGAAACGCTCGGCGGTAGCAACAACGCAGTGTCCTGCCTGGTCGGTCATACCTGTTTTCATACCTGTTGCGTAAAGGTAGTAGCAGTCGCTGTAATCGTGAAGAAGCTTGTTTGAGTTTGTCCAGGAAATCTGCTCGCCGGTAAGGAAAGTAACATAGCGGTCGGTTTTCTGAACGGACTCCATAAGCATATCAAAATTTTCCGCATAGAGAGCAATTTTAAGCATATCGCTGACGGTGGTATAATGGTTGTCATCGTGGAAGCCGTCAGGGTTTGCAAAGTGAGTATTGCGGCAGCCGATAAGCTGAGCCACACGGTTCATTTCATCAATAAAAGCCTGTACCGACTGAGCAGGGAGCATATTTTCCTCACCTGCGAGAACACGTCCCACGTTAGCGGCGGCAGTGTAAGCAGCATCGTTGCCTGACGGGAGCATAAGACCGTCGATGATCATTTCCGTGTCAAGCTGACAGCCCTTTGAGAGCATAGCAAGGCTTGAGCCTGCGTTTACGAAATCAAGCTCGTCTCCTGCGGTAAAAACGTAATCCTCGGCAACGTTATTGAGAACGGTAGCGGCAGTAAGGATTTTGGTTGTGCTGGCAGGGTAGCATTTTTCGTCGGGATTTTTAGCGTAAAGCACCTCGTCAGCTTCCACATCGTAAACGATAGCATACTGTGAACGGATGATCATATCAATGGGGTAAGTGTCACGAAGTTTAGGGATTATCGAAGCCGCCGCCGCAATTGCAGGGTCAGCAGGCTCAGTCACAACAGGCTCCGTTTCAGCAACGGAAATCACGTCACCGCTTGCGTCAGTAACAACAGGGGCTTCCGTGTCATAAGCAGTGCCTATGTATTCGTAGTTATCTGCTTCAATGGTAAGAGAAATTTCGCTTTTACTGCCCATACCGATAAAAACACAGACCGCCGCACAAGCAGCAACAACGCCGAGGAAAGAAGCGATTTTAGCTCTTGCGGCATTACGTCTTTTTTTCATTTCGGGGGAAAGCTGTTTCCTTTTCTTTTTATTCTGTTTGTTAGCCATAAGGCGTAATCTCCTTAAAAAAGTAACGGTTTAAAATAGGGTATACACATCTTATTTTATCATATATGAGGAATTTGTCAACCACCAAAGCAAAAAGCCTGACATTAAAGTTTAGGTCAAGCCTGATATTAAAGTTTAGGTCAAGCCTTTTCAAAGGCTTGCGGTTTCCAAAGGCAGAGCCTTTGGCGAGGTTAAGGGCGAGCAGCCCTTAGCAAGTCCAGGCAAAACGAAAAGCAAAAAAGCAAGCCGCAATTCAGCGTAAAAATCCAAAGATAAGAGTATAAAAAAACTCCGTAATCTTTAGTAGCACCTTAATCTGAATTGCGGCTAAATTTCTATCTGTACTAAACAAAATCATCCCTCGTAACAAATCGAAAAAAGCGTAAGCGTTTTTGATTTGTTACGACACGCATAATCAATAACAAACCGCCCTTTGCAAACAAAAACTCACAGAAAAAAGAAAGAGCGAAGCGATATTTCTTTTTTCTGTGACAGGCTGAATAAAAAATTATTTTTCTGCAAACAACCTGCACGTTGCGGAAAATACAGCCAATCTCAAACCGTGAATTTTACTTTGCTGTGTCTCATATAAAAGAAAACACGCTTCGCTCTTTTCTTTTATATGAGAGGGATGGTGTGGCTGAAATCTGACCGCTGTTTATTATGCTTGTCGCTGTAAATCAAAAACGCTTACGCTTTTTTCGATTTACAGCGAGATATTATATTGCTTAACACAGTTAAAATTTTAGCCGCAATTCAGATTAACGTACCACTTAAGATTACAGAAAAGATTTTCTTTTCTCATCTTTGCTTTTTACGCTGAATTGCGGCTTGCTTTTTTGCTTTTCGTTTTGCCTGGACTTGCTAAGGGCGCTGCCCTTAACCCGCAGGGGACGCTGTCCCCTTGACCCCTGCAAGCCTTTGAAAAGGCTTGACCTAAACTTTAATGTCATATTGTTTCTCTTTATAAATGCCGTAAATCACTGCTGTCAGCGGTACTGCAAGCAATATGCCGAAGCCTCCGCCAAGTTTCGCTCCGATTAAAATTGCTATGAGCACAGGCAATGGCGGAAGCCCCATACTCCTGCCCACGATTTTAGGATAAATAAGGTTATTTTCCAGTTGCTGAAGCACGATTATGAACAGCACAAACCACACTGCTGACATCGGCTCCGTCAGAAAAAGCAGAAACGCTGACGGCACTGTTCCAACAATTGCACCCACTACGGGAACAAGTGCTGTTATACCGATTATGGTGCTTATCAGGAGTGCGTACTCAAATCGGAACAGCTTCATTCCGATGTAGCAAAGTCCTCCCAGCACCGCCGCTTCCGTAAGCTGACCTGCCGCAAAGCGTGAGAAGGTGCCGTATACTCTCCTGTAAAACGCCGCACATTCCGCAAATTTTTCCTCACTCATAAGGCGGCGTGCTGTGCTCTGCACCGCTCTGCGTATTTCTGCCTTTCCGCTTAAAATGTACAACGAAATCACCGTTCCTATCAGCACATCCGCAACGCCGCCGATAAAAACCATAGTCCTCTTGTAAGCTGTGCTTATGACCGCAGGAAGGGTCTCACCAAGCTTTTCCGCCGCAGAAGCTGCCGCAGGGAGTATGCCGAGGGTGTCCTTGCTTTTCAGCTCGTTGTAGTAAAAGGTCAGCTTTTCATGGTAAAAATTCCAGTTGTCACGGAGCATTTCAAGACTCTCCGCAAGCTGCGGAATTATAACCAGCACTATCCCCACAATCAGAAGCACCGCCGCCAGATACGCCGCACCTATGGAAATGAGCCATATCCGCCTGCGTTTTGCCTGTTCGTAAAATGGGCAGATTTTTCTGTCGAAGTAAAGCATCGTGTGCTTTTTTTCGTTGAATTTTGCGGCGGCTTTTTCCCTCATACCGTAAAGAAATTCAAAAATTATGCAGGCAGGTCTGTTAAGCACAAAAGCAATGACCATTCCGATTATCACAGGTCGGAGCATTGAAAAAACAAACCCTGCCGCACTTAAAAACAACTCAGGATTTATCACCGCCGCCGTCAGGAGCACTGCGGCAAAAATCCATTTTTTAGCGTAAAATTTCTCCATATCGTCCACCTTGTTTTCATCTGATACTATTTTAAGCTTAAACTTACGGCGATATGCAGACTGACATTTTTTTACGCAGATTTACAAAAAAGCTTGAAATAAGGAGTGGATTTTGCTATAATAAAATGAACAAATTGTTGTTTAATTTAAACTGTATTTTTACAGCAGAGGTAAATTTATGAAAATCAACAGCTTTAAAAAGCTTTTTGCATTATTGACGGCGTTTGCATTTGTATCGGGAATGACGGGGTGCTTCGGGGATTTTTCCGACTATGACGATTACGTTGAAGCCGACGTTTACAGCGGCGAAAAAACGGTGCTGACCGTTGACCCTACGGAGCCTATCGGAACAAGAAGCACACAGCTTTCCTTAAACGTGGACGGTACTTTTTCCATAAAGCGTTCCGCAAGGGAGCAGAGCGCTCCTATGGCTGACGACGGCAGATGGACGATTTTTGTCTATATGTGCGGTTCTGACCTTGAAAGCAAGCAGGCTTCCGCAACGGACGACATTTCCGAAATGCTTTACGGCAGCAGCTCTGACAGGGTGCGTTACGTCATTCAGACAGGCGGCTGTGACCGCTGGCATAATTACGGTATTTCAGCGGATAAAACCCAGCGTTACGTTATTTCGGACGGAGAAATCGTCTGTGTTGACGAGCTTGACGGCGTAAATATGGGTGAAACGGAAAGCCTGTCCGACTTTTTAAACTGGGGCATAGAAAATTACGCTTCCGAGAAAATGGGCGTGGTTATGTGGAATCACGGCGGCGGAAGCATAACGGGAGTCTGCTTTGATGAGAGGAACGATTTTGATTCCCTGAGCCTTGCGGAAATCGACACAGCCCTTACAAGCGTTTACGGAAAAATGACCGAAAAGTTTGAGTTTATCGGCTTTGACGCCTGCCTTATGGCAACCGTTGAAACGGCAAATATGCTTGTTCCGCACGCAGATTATATGTTTGCATCACAGCAGACGGAGTCAGGCTACGGCTGGGATTATGCCGCAGTTACATCCTTCCTTGAAGCAAACACGGACGTCAGCGGAGAGGTGCTTGGAAAGGCAGTTGCAGACAGTTTTTATGAGTCCTGCACATACATGGGAGAGGAAGCGGACGCCACCTTTTCCGTAACCGACCTTTCGGAAATCGACAGCCTTGTTACCGCTGTAAACACGGCTTCCGCAGAAATGTTTGAAGCTTCAAAGATACCAGCCAAGCTTTCCGTAATGGTAAAGGGCATCACCTCCGCAAGAAATTACGGCGGCAATAACAAGTCCGAGGGTTACACAAATATGGTAGACCTTGGGGGAATGATGGATAACATTTCAGGGGTCGTGCCGTCTGCGGAAAAGGTTGCGGAAGCTGTAAACCGTGCGGTTGTTTACAGCGTAAACGGAGAGAATGAAAAAGGCTCGACGGGGCTTTCGATTTACTACCCTCTTTCCGTTCAGGGCAATCAGGAGCTTGACATTTTCAGAAGCGTCTGCGTCAGCCCTTATTATATGACCTTTGTTGATAAAATCGCCTACGGCTCAGCAGGGGGAATGCTTGAAAATTACAGCGGCGACGACATCTGGCTTTCACCTGTAACGGACTTCTGGAATGCCCTGTTCAATGACAGCGGCTACTGGGCAGACAGCGGTTACGGCGGAACAGGGGATATGGCATTTGCTGACGATACAAACCTCATTGAGTATGAAGCCGCACCTCATTTTGACAGCAACGGAATTTACACCTTCACCCTCACAGAGGAGTCACTTTACAATGTAAACGGAATTTACTGCTCGGTGTATCTTGCGGATTATGCAGACGACGGCTATCTTTATGAGCTTGGCATTGACAATTATGTTGACGTTGAATGGGACAGCGGCGTTGTAAAGGACTGCTTTGACGGCTACTGGTATATGCTAGGTGACGGACAGATACTTGCAATGTACATCGTTGAGGAAACCGATGATTACGACATTTTCACATCTCCCGTGCTTTTAAACGGCGAGCGTACAAACCTGCGTATAAGATTAAACTATTACGAGGACGATTACGATATAAGCATAACAGGAGCGTGGGACGGTATCGACGAATACGGTCAGGCAGACAAAACTGTCACGAAGCTTGCGGAAGGGGATATAATCACACCTGTTTACTACACCTATAATTTTGATGGTGAGTATATAGATGAATTCTGCGGAGAAGGGTATGTCTACAACGGGGACAGCAATATTTACGAAGATATTCTGCCGTCAGCCGAGTATGACTATGCCTTTGTGATAGACGATATTTTCGGCAGCAGTTATTATACGGATTATGTGACATTCGAGGTAGACGAAAACGGGGATATTTACTTTTTTGCATAAATATAAAGTAAAGTTCAATACCCCGACACTAAAGTTTAGGTCAACCCTTTTCAAAGGGTTGCAGGGGTCAAGGGGACAGCGTCCCCTGCGAGGTTAAGGGCGAGGAGCCCTTAGCAAGTCCAAGCAAAATAAAAAGCAAAAACAAAGCGCAATTCAGCATAAAAACCAAGAGGTGAGAAAAGAAAATCTTTTCAGTAATCTTTAGTGGTTTCTTAATCTGAATTGCGCTTAAATTTTAACTGTTTTAAACAAAAACATCCCTCGTAACAAGTCGGAAAAAAGCGTAAGCGTTTTCTGATTTGTTACGACACACTTAATAAACAGTTATCAGATTTCAGCTATACTACCCTCTCATATAAAAGAAAAGAGCGTAGCGTGTTTTCTTTTATATGAGACACAGCAAAGTAAAATTCACGGTTTGAGGTTGGCTGTGTTTTCTGAAATGTGCAGATGATTTGCAGAAGTAAAATTTTTTATTCAGCCTGTCACAGAAAAAAGAAATATCGCTACGCTCTTTCTTTTTTCTGTGAGGTTTGGTTTGCAGAAAACGGTTTGTAATTGGTGTGGT
>JAFQUQ010000029.1 GCA_017408395.1 Oscillospiraceae bacterium | reverse complement strand
TGGTCCATTTTCCGTTTTCGTTTTTAAAATTTATACGCATATGATATACGTCTTTTCTGATTATCAGATTTCCGGTCATATTAACTCCTTTCCTGACCGCCTTTGTGTTGAAATCTGTAAGTATGGATATATTATACCACATTAACTTTCGGGATTCAATACTTTAGCAGCGTAAAATCAAATGTTTATTATGCTCTATGCTGAATTAAGCATATACCCGATAACGTCAAGCTTTGCAATTTTGTAGCATTTACTGCAAGGCAGAACGGGGATCGCTCCTGAATGTACAAGCTCGTATGCCTTTTTAGAGCATATACCCAGCATTTCTGAAAGTTCCTTTATGTTGACTACATCGGGATAATCCTTGAACATTATCTCGTAAGCTTCTGTGATTGAGATATTTTTCTCTTTAACTGTTCTTTTTGTTGTCTCCTTTTCCACACATATCACCTACCTTCACGTTTATCATAATTTCTCGGCTGAATATTTCTTTCTGTTTCAACCTTTTTGTACTTTCTTTCTCTCACAATAACTCTTTCCGCCCAAGCAGACATATCCCTGACAACGTCTGTAAATTCACGTTTCGGCGGTTTGCGTAATTCTTCCTCATAAGCTTCAAACTCCGTCTTTGCCTTACGCAGCATAACCTCATAATCACTCTCAAGCTGACGGATAAAGGTCTTGTAATTACCCGAAATCTCTTTCTTTTCGGAAACAGCCTTATCATATTTTTCTCGCAAATCATCAAGTTCAGGCTTCAAAGTTAAAAGCATTTTATCGTTTTTATCGTAAATTTCAAGAACACGGATTTTTCTTCCGTTTTCTTGATTTGTTTTTTCAGTTCATCAGCCTTTTCGGCAGCAGCATTGACCATACTTTCAAACTCATCTTTTGAATGAATATTATTACTGCAAACATAATTCAGCAGTTCAGCATTTTTACGCAGTTCACCGTATGTAACTCTGTGCCAATCCTGGTCCTTGCGGTACAATTTTATCTGTAAGCTGCGCAGACAAAGTGCATAATCTCTCTGCACTCCCTCATATTTCGCAACTTCGGAAATCGGCATTTCCATATCCTTATTCTCAATCCGATACTGCAATTCTTCCAGCCCGTAACCGTCACCCAAACGCAAAGTTCGGACAGCCTTACGATTTTTCAGATACGCAGGCTTTACCGAAAGATATTTATGCTGTGTAACCTCGTAACCGCAATTTTGCAATTCCTTGATTAAATCAGATATATCCTTTACATTATTCTGCAAAATTATCCTGTCAATGTCATCGCAAAGTTTAGCTTTCCACGACGTACCGTTCTGTCTTGCAAGCCACTCTCCGTAGCTGGTATTTTTGTTCCGACTTGGATTTTCAATAACGCTCAAATTATGTTCACGCACAATTTTGTCGGAAATATCCCTGCACTGTTTCAGCGTTTTCTTGTTGTCAATCCAATGCTTGCCCGTCAGCGAATACGCATTTACAGCAAAATGCGTGTGGATATGGTCTTTGTCAGTGTGGGTTGCAACTACGATTTGATGTTCCGTACCGAAAACAGTTTCCGCCCATTTTATTGCAATCCTGTGTGCTTCTTCGGGAGTAATTTCGCCTTTGCTGAACGATTGAATGTAGTGGTGCATTTTAATTTTCTCCTTACCGCTGTCATTCTTCCGTGCAAAGAATTTCTCTCCCGCAAAGCTTTGATAACAAATCCCCATTTCCATATACGCCGACTCAGCTTCTTCCGAGCAGTTCAAGCCTGTGATAAATTTTACTTCTTCGTCTTTCGTTTCACCCGTGATATATTTCAGCAACGCAAGCGGAGATGCCTTGATTGAAATGTGTTTTATGATTGCCACTATTCTATCTCCCTGAACGAAAACGGCACAAGCATATTTTCAGCAATATCGCCAAGCGTAGCTATTGCTCTTTCAGCTTCTTCAACGTCTTTCAGAAAAACACACTTTTCAGTATTTACAGTTTTTGCAACCTTGTTCAAAACGAGAATAGGCTCATTAACCGATTGATTGACGTCCATACTTTCGTCTAACAAATCGGAGAAAAAAATTTTTCCGTTAAGTGCTTTATTACGGATATATACCGCTGGAAGCATACCGTATTTTTCAGCCTTACTCAAAACCCTACTCCATTCCTCATTGCTGAATTTTACTTCTTTACAAATTGTGCGTTTTATGATAACCACTCCTTTCAATTCAAAAGTTTTGCATAATGTTTAAGGACTTTGCCACGATAAATTTCGAATAATTCTCTCAAATGATAAAGCTTCGGCAGATATTCTGAATTCGTATTTTCCGCAACTCTGATAATCATTTTTAACTCCGTTCCGATACGGTTGACCTTCTGCATAATTGCACAGATATATCCCACATCACAGTCAATCCATTTATCGCAGAGAGCCATATTTCTGATAAAAGTTGCAGGCTTCATTTTAAGCCTTTCGGCTTTTCTGCAAACCGTGTCCCACTCTGATTTTGTAAATCTTATGTTTTTTCTTTTTGTACGTTTCATATTATGTTATCTCCTATCGGGGTTTTAGGGGCAGATAGCCCCTAACAAGCGTACAACTATTGTTGGAATGAAAAAGGTGGTCTTTTTCTGCGCTTGTGATATTCTGCCCATTTTTCTTTTCAACCCATTTAATTCAACCTTGTTTAATGCTTTCCTGCAAACAGATTTCCGAACTTTTTACCCATACCCGAATTTGCATTTTCTGATAAAACAGTCAAAAGTTCTTCAAGCATATTTTTCAATTCTCCGATTTTCAATGATTTATCCGTAAGTTCAGTTATGCGATTTTTCAGATTTTCTATTTCGGTACTTTTTTCTGAAATCTCACTTTTCAGCTTTTCGATTAAAGCTTCATTTTCTGAAATTTTATCAACAAGCTGGTTATACTCTGATTTTAATTTTTCGTTTTCTGCCGATTTATCCGCAAGCAGATTTTCAAGCTGCTTCACTTTTTCATCAAGAGTAAAATTCACATCAACAATCTTTAGCTGCTCCTGTGCAAAGTTGTCCAGCACCATATTTCCGTTCTGCTTGGAAATGTGTCCGTTCAGCTTGTCGGAATTCCTGCGGATTTTCTTGTACACAGCTTGCTGTGATATGTTGTTTTTCTCTGCAAAAGTTTTTACGGAAATTATGTTATCTTTCATACTAACACCTTACTTTGTGTATTGACTATTATGAAATATCAGCGTATATTTAAAATAAAAATTGACCATTTTTCATTCTGAAACGTGTTATCAGTGAAAGGAGGTTGGATTCGATGGAAGAAACTTTAGAAATATACGGTGATATGCTGTATCGTTTGTGTCTTGTCATGCTTGGAAATGCAAGCGATGCCGAAGATGCCGTGCAGGAAACTTTTCTGATATACATTAAGAAAACACCTGTGTTTAAAGATCAGGAACATGAAAAAGCCTGGCTGATAACTGTCGCTTCAAATAAATGCAAGGATATTCTTCGTTTAAACAAACGCAGACCAATGATTGATATCAACTGCATTGAAGCTGTTTCTGACGAAATACATGACAGCGGAATTATAGAAGCACTTATGCTTTTACCCGAAAAATACAAGCTTGTTCTTGAACTTTATTATGTCGAGGAATATCGTATTGATGAAATTGCAAAAATGATAAACCGTACTCCATCGGCAGTAAAAATGAGATTGCAGAAGGGACGCAGATTATTGGCTAAAAAGTACAGAGAGGAGTGTATTTAATGGATTTAGAAAATCTTAAAAATTTGAAAAAAATCAAACTGTCTGACAACGTTAAAAAGAATATTATGCAAAAATACAATTTCGAAATCAGAAAACAGGAGGAATACAAATTGAAGAAATCATTTAAGAAACCTGCCGCATTTGCAGCAGCCTTAGCAGCTTGTCTCTGTTTGTCAATTACAGCTTTGGCAATAAGCGGAACGCTTGGCGGTTTTTTTGAGGACATTATTGGCTTTGGCGGTGCAATTACAGGCACCAGATATCAGCAGGCTACGGAAGAAATCAATGTTACTGTATCCACATTGGAGACACAGCTTATTGTAAAGTCTGAATTTCTTAAAGCTGAAGCACCGCCGTACTTTACATTTGAGGAATTCGGAATAAATTCATACGAAATCATTGATGCGGACGGTAATGTAATTATCAGCAATACAGCTTTGGATTTTACAACTGTCAATAATGGATGCTCTGAAATTCACATTGACATAAGTTCACTTGAACATGGTAATTATTCGTTACTGATTCATTCCTTTGTGGGAAACTCAAAAGCAGAGCAGCCGCTTGTTATTTACGGCGAATGGAATTGCGTTTTTGATTACTGATACTGACATATTCATGGAGCGTGAAATATATAATCACGCTCTTTCGTTTTTATTAAGCTCCCTATTATCAAGCCATTCAAAAAATTTATCACGCTGGATAAACTTCCTGTTTCCGATTTTCACAACGGGCACGTCATCACGGTTAAGGATACTGTAAGCCATTGTTCGTGTAAACCCCATTGTCTGAATTTCGTTTGCAGATAACATCATTGGTAACGTCTCTTTGCTGTTCATTTTGTTCACCTCCTGTGCAGCATATTGTTCTCGGTTTCCTTTGAACTGCTCACAGTATATCATCAAAAAATCGAAAATCTCGATTTTGACCGTATATATTTTGTATCATATATCGCAGTAGACCTTTGCGTGCAAAAATGTATAATTTAAGATAATTCCGTATGTTATCTTTACAAATCATATTAAAAATGATAGAATAAAATATATAAATATTTTTGAGCTGAAAATATTTCATTTTGTACGGAGGGAACGTATTTGTTATGATAAATCTGTTTGTTCTCCCCTTGACTATATTTATAATTTTGAGTATAATGGAATAAATCGGGTGGATAAACTGCTCGACAAATATGAATATTCAAGGAGTAACACAATGAAACGTAAAAGAGTTGTAGTTATCATATTATCAACGGTAATGATTCTTTTTTTATGTGCAGTCTGTTATTTCAGATTTGTATCAAATGACATAAAAGCAACAGAGCTTACTCAGACCGCTAAGTGGAGAGATTCTATAACCTATGAAATGCTTTCGGATAAGTTAAAAAAAATCATTTCCGAAGAAGAGTTTTATGATTGTAGTAATAGTGGAAGATTAAATTTATACCGCAAGACGGAAAATCTTAAAGTTGAGGAAAGGCGAAAATATGATCCTTCTACCGATTGGTGGAAAACACCGCAATGTGTTGATTGCATTGAAGCGGAGGGAAAACGCTATTTTGTTGAAATAGGTTTTGATTGCCGTGCAGACATTTTCGGAGTAAAGATCATCAATTTTTATACACAGATATATGAAGAAGAATTAGAGAAATAGAGATTCAATGCAGATAGACAATTCTGTTTGAGAAGCTATTCCCATTTATCGGGAGTGTGAGTAAAAACTTACGCTCCTTTTTTGCATTTTTATAATCATTACACTTTTGCGTGCAAACATCGTGAAATGCAGATAATTTCATACTATCAGTTGACGAAATATGGTATAATAAATCTATAAATTTTTTGGCGGATTTTATTTAATTTTTCCGAAAGGAGCGTATTTGTTATGATAAATCTCTTTACGTCCTGCGATGATATTGCTTCTGTGGGCGTTATTGTTGATTTTGCAGAAGATATTGAAACTTATGTTGTGGGTACTCCTGCTGATATTAAGAATTGGGCGTATAAAAACTGTCCCCAAAAAGCTACGGATGGAATTATGCTGCATAAGAACAAAGTCGGCAATCTTGTTAAAGACATAAATCGGCTTATGAAAGTGAAATACGAGCTTGATGAAATTGTTGCTTTGCGTGATACTCTCTGCAATGCAGATATGCTCTGTGACGGCAGCTGCAATTCTGTCCTTGATGAGCTTTCACAGTTTTACGATTATTCCGAATACGCCAACATTGCAAAAAATTACATAATCTATTTTCTGTACAGCAAGTTCAAAATACGACAGAGGGAATTCAATAAAAAAATCGGGTTGTCCGTAAAGGGCAACCACGATAGAGCTGAAAAATATATTGAATTGTTTAAGTCAGACAGTGAGAAAAATCTCCGTCCGTTCCTGTCTGCAAGAGCCGATAAATCATTTAATGTAACTTCCGCTGTTCAAGGTCAGACAGATATTTTTGACAGCAGTGTTTACAAGAATAGTTCTGCAACACTTTATGTAGCAAATGACTCATTTATCACTCTGCTTGATATTTACACCGATGTTATTTCCGCTTCGGGCAGAATTATCTCCAACTGTGAAAACTGCGGTCAGCTTATGATTACAAGTCGTGCGAATGCTTCACTCACTTGCGGCAGAACTACCTGCAAGAAAGAGCGACTTTACAAGGCTAATGATGATTACAAGAAGCGTGCTATGAGCGATCCTATCAAAGAAGCCTATCTCAATTTTGACAACAAATGCAGGAGCTACCGCAAGAAGCTTGCGGCTTATCCTGAATTGCTTGAAAAATACAACCTTGCTTTCAATGAACAGCGTGAGAAAATCCGTGCTGTCAAGCGTGGGCTTACTTCAAAAAGCAGCGTTAAGGATATTGACCGTTATACCCAGATGTGCTTTGACGTTTGTGAGGATTTGAGGGAATTGGCGAGGGTATTGAAAGACTCTGTAAAACACCATAATTGATAATAATTTGCGCAAATTCATTTAATAAATAACATTATTTTCTTGTTGAATTTATAATTAAACCAAAACAGTCAACCGTACTATTTTTACCACAGTTGACTGTTTTTTATAAAATATAAAATATATATCTACACAACTTATTAGTTAGCATTCAATATAAAGTATAGTTTAAATCTGAAGTAAATTAATCACTTGTTATTGAAAATCATATTCTACATTGGTAATTTCTATGGTTTTAGCATTGATACACTCCACTAGTGATTCATCAAACAAGGCTAAATTGATACCACCAGTTCTTAATGTGCTTTCATATTCTATACCATCATAACCTTCACTTTTTACAAATTCCGCTATATATTGAGTTGGAAGATACTCTAATGGACCGTCATGTCTTCGTACTGGTTTTGCAATCTCACATGCCATTTCTCGAAAAACTGTTCTATTAAGTGCCAAACGTTCAAATTCATCACCGTATAAAAAGGGACTAACCCGAGAGATCGCAGATATATTCACAACTTTTAAAGGCTTTAGATTTTTAAATGTACCTATAGTAACATAATCGTAAGCAGTAACTCTAGTTTCATTTAAAACTGTTTTATCATCTGTGGACAAATATAGTACACCTATTCCGTCTGGGTTAACTCTACCAGCTGCTCTCTTTCCTACTGGTGGTGAATACATTTCATTTTTATCAAATCCTTTTTTATCAGGTGCAATCCTGGCTCTATAAAAAAATGTTCCTTCTGCATATTTTTTCTGAACCATTGTTAAAAACGAAGAAAATACATCAACATTAAATTTACTATTAAAGAAACGATTAGTATGTTTTATAGATTCTGAAAATTCACTCCAGGATAATCCTTTTACTATTCCACATTCATTAATAAATTCATCATCGTGTAATTTCTCAACTGAAACTTTTTGAGTAAAAACATCTTTATCTATATTTAAATCTGAATCTAACGGACATAGAGCAGCAACAAGTGTTTTTATTCCTTCTGCTCCACCACTAAAAATATCCCATTCATCTCTAAGTATTTCTTTTAAAAGCCGTGCATCCGGATGATCAGATGGAGAATATATCTGTATTAAACTTAAGATTTTATCAGAAATCATATTAGTAGATTCTGATATGTCATACACACATATATTTTTGGAGGAACAAAAATCACAATCTCCTTTTGTACCATAAATTTTAATTATATCTCGAATTACATCATCATTAAAACAATTAATGCAACATTTCATGTGTGTCTACTCCTACCATTAAACATTTATTTACAAGTTCTAAGTGATGCATAATTGATAATTTTTTTATAGTTGGTAAACCCGGATAATATCCTCTTTGAGCATAATCAATCAACGTAGCTAATGCATCTGTTTCTTGATGTTGATTACCATCATTATACCACTTTAAAAGTTTTGATACTGCTTCATAAAATTTACCTGCTACGTCTCTTATATCATGATTTGAATCAGAAACGAAATGACGTATTCTCAAACTCTTATCATTTGCTAAATATACAATATGAATAGCGACAGCACGTGGCGAAAACCCTCCTTCTTCATAGTTGTTTCCTACAATTGAATAATCACCAAAACCAACATAATTTTCTTCTTTAAAGAATATATGATCTTCTGAAAATGGTTCATCTTCATATTTCAGATAATCTGAATTTTTTGCTTGCTTATTGAACTTATCTTCAAATAAAACCCTGTGTTCTTTTACAGCACGTCTCATTCGTCTTTCGTCAGGCAAAAGAACGTATGCCGGATTTTCATTTGAATAAATTTCTTTAAAATAATCCACATAATCAGAACTGTTAAGAATAGTTAATACATTATCCTTTGTTATTCCTTCTTCGACCATTTTATTAAATGTTTCATCGGCACTTTCATTAAAGATAACTGCAGGGATAATACTACTGCTTTTAATATGCATTAATTGTGTTGTATCAGAATCTACAAAATCTCCAACAGCTGGGTTAACAATCATAGCTAATTTTAAATCAGCCTTCTCAAAAGCTTGTATGGTGCTTTTGAAAGTAGAGCTTATCTTAATAGGCTCTACTACTGGTACTATATATTTGCCGATAAGCTTTTTTTGAACCAATTCTTTTAATGCCAATAACTCATATTGTCTTCCTCTAAAATATGGAAAATACATAAAGCTACCTCCTATATGTTGCATTAAGCATATTAATTAATTCTGGCATATTTTTGTGAAGCCCGGAAAAATAAATAGAAGCTTTTAACTCACTTGGAATATCATCAAATACTATTTTTGATATTTTATTTCTTTTTTTTAGTTCCTGTAGTGCAAGATTCTGAGCATCTAAAATAGGAATTTTCATAAACAGTTCTAAACAATTTTTATAAAAGAAGACTGGTGCAACTGACGGTAATTCATGATAGTATTGCAAAATTATATTTTCATATTCTTTTTTTCTTAACAAAGAAAAAATGCATTTGTAATCTAAATTTTCATCATATTGTTTAGGCGGCCTACCACTGTTTTTGCTGAAAATTGTATCTTTTTCTGAAAGAACATAAATTCCAACAGCATCACCCATATCGCCAAGTTTTGCCAATGTTTTTTCAACCTGTTCTCTTTCACTTTCTGACGCTAAAACTGAAACTTTACTGAATGCTTTGTAATAATCATATAATTGATCATTTAATCGTTCAAAATTATCTAAATCTGATTTTATCTCGTAAACTTGACCTTCACCATTTATCATTACAAAATCAGCGATATGATCTGCTATCCTAATTTGAGAAAGGGCAGTTGTTGTGTTTACACTATGTATACCGACTAAAAGTTTGTTTAATAAAGTATTCATGTAGTAATATTCATTTCTATAATAATTACCTAAATGCGAATATATTTCACTTATTATTTCACCATGATTTTTATCTTCTGGATCATTTATATATCGCTGAACAACCACATCAAAAATTTCGCTATGTCCATTTTTTATTAAATCAGTCATTACCTTACGTGTAAATACACGATTAATAACTCTATTATTATCGGGCACAACAACTCCTCCTTTCATATTATTTTTGTATAATCCTAATATTATTATACATCAAAGATAAAACTCTTTGAAGTCAATTAATTATAACAATGAGTTAACATTTAATTAATAACAGATTTAGCCGATTAATCTTTTTTTGATAATCAATTTTATAAAGTTGTAAGATAATTTTATTTATCCCAATTCGCAAATAAATACTTATCAAACTCATAAAACATTGTGTCATTGTATGGTATTTGTCGTTTCAATGAACCAATATTTCTAATATATGGTGTATGCATGACGCTTAACTCATATCCCTTATACGTCATGCTTGGAAGTAGCTGCTTAAACATAGAAAAATTATATGAATCTCCAATTTTGATATGCTCACAAATTGAAGAAAGTTCCTCTTCTCCATTGTAGGATGCAAATAAAACAAGGTTAACACCTGCTGTACAAGCAAATACTTCGCTGGAAACTTGTTTTGAATAATAAGTAATTCCATCTAAACCTCTGCTTTTACAAGCTAACATTATCATTTGTGATATAATGTATTCGGATTTAAAATTACGATTTTGCTCATCTACCTTATATGATGTACAAAAAGTAAGAATCATTAACTTCAAAATATTGAGCAAATAATTATCCTTTTGTTTTTTTGACCATTCAAGCTCTTTCTCGTTAAATTGATATAAATCGCCCAATGTAACTGTTAAATTTAATACCTTTTGTGTATTATCCAAAACAATAGGTGATACATTGAATCTATGGTCAGCAGGGCACCCCATTTCTATCCAACAAGCGTATGATGAGTTTCCTAAATATAAACAAGGAAGACCTGGTATGCTAAATCGTTCGCTTTTAACAATACTACGTTTTTTAAACGGTATATGTAACATTTCATTAGCAGGAAAGTCAATAACATTATCAGAAAGGCGTGCTCGAAAAAATTGAATTTCGGTACCATTATTAGGAAAGGCAATGCTGTCATTAATCCCTGTAATAGCAGGTGGTTCTAAAAATTCATTAATTATTTTGTTAATAATTAATTGAGCATTTACTAAATCCCCACAGTAGTATTTTTCAATAGAATTAACAATTTCTTTTTGATATGCGTCTATTGCTTCAACAAAAGTATCTTCCATTCCAGCAATTCTAAATCTATTTACCAAATCTTCCAACATCATTTTTAATGCTGGGAAATATTCATTATCATATTTTACTTTAAACGGTGTTGTTAAACCCTTATTATCAAGGTTTGCTATCCAATTATAATTTAACATAATAATTATTTCTCCCTAATTAATAAAATTATATAATCAGTACCTTTTTTATTAGATCAATGCACCTATCCAAATGCACACCCGAATAATTATTCTCCCTCTCCACCATAGTCACAGCCTTGTCCAAATTAACCCACACAAGACCGTCAACCTCGTTGGAGCTGCCGAACTCGCTTGCCTTGACATAAGCAATAAAGCCTGTCATAATTAGATTTTTCGGTGCGAAATAATAACTCTGCACATATTCGCAGGGAATCACACACTGTCCAGTTTCTTCAAGCACCTCACGAGCAACGGTTTCTTCAAGAGTATCGCCCTTTTTCAGATAGCCAGAGCAGAGCGTGTAATTCTTCGTTGAAATATAATTCTGTTTCAGCAAAAGTACTTGATTATTCTCGTTAATGATTGCCACAAGCACGCAGCTTGCAGGATTATCAAAATAGAATTTGCTGCAGCATTCACAATATTTCTGTTCGCCTTCATCGCCGATTGTCTTGTATGTAAGCTGTTTGCCGCATTGTGTGCAAAAGTTGATATCCATAAACTATGTACTCCTTTTTTACCATTAGTCATCAGCTTTGAAATATTTATAGTAGCTTATAAAATCATCTATTATTTCGTTTCTTGGACGAATGTATTCACTTTTCACGCCTTTCAGACTTTCAATCCATTCAATGTCAATCATACAACCTACATCCATATTAATTTTGTATTTTGCTTTTTCAATCAGAGTAACATCTGTTTCATCTCCCAGACAATACAAATATCCACATAAAAGACGAATGTATTCAGAACTTCCTGATTGATAATTTACAATTTCATTTTCAATAAGGCTGATTATTTCTGATTTAGAAATATTATTGAAATCAAATCCATACTTTTGAATTACTTTTTCCGCTCTTTGTTCGTTTGTCATTTCAGTACCTCCGCATAATCATCAACACAATTAATGTCACACCAAACTTGTACTTCTATATAATAAAATTTATCACTTATATGGCGAATAAAATCAATAGCGGAGCCATCATAATCAGATATAGCTTTAATAAGCATATCCTTTGTAAGCATTGTAAATTCACCCTGCTTTTTAAGAACAGCCATACTGTCACCGTATGTAAAGCTGATACAGTTATCAGGAATGCTATTCAGTGGTATTTTTGTCACTGTTCCATTACCAAACCATTCATTAAGATATTCGCTGCCCTGAAGCACAAATGAAAGAGGATGCTTTTCTGTTGCTTTTCCACCCATTTTGACAAATTGAGAATATAAAAGCTCATCAGTTTTCAAGCGTTCAGGATAATAATTTTCAAAATCCGCAAAGCGATAAAATGCTGTTGTATCTTTGTTTTGCTGTGCCATTTCATAAGCAAGAGCAAAGGCTTCTTCTTTTGGTAATCTCATGATATTTTTCAGAGGAACACAGCTTGGGTGACAATAATTCACTATGTATAAATCGTCTGTAATCATTTCAGCACCTCACAAAGTCCGTTCAAATCTGTAACCGTATAATCCTGCCCGAAATCAACGTTTCTGTTCCGTCTGTCAATCAGAACGGACTTACAGCCAAACCTCTTTGCGGTTTTAATATCCTTTTCCTCATCGCCAATCATAATCATTTCAGAAGAGGCAACACCGAAACTCTCTGCAATGTCCGAAAGCCCTTTCGGGTTAGGCTTGCGGTAACCGCAGGAGATTGAGGAAACATACATATCAAAATAGGGCAGCAGTTCAGGGAAATAGCTCTTGTGCAGCTCATCGGGCATTCCGCTTGCTACATCAGTCAGAGCCGCTATTTTGTAGCCCTCTGCTTTCAGCTTGTCCAATAAATCAAGCGTTTCGGGATAGATATACGTTGTCAGATTCATCGATTCATAAAATTTATTTATTACATCGGAAAGCTCAAATTTTCCTTGCCAATGAGCCGTAGCCTCACTGAAAATCACTTCGGGAGTAACATCAACCTCACGAGGATTGATACGGGGATTATAACTTTTAAGCACGTCAAATGACTTGTCAATATCATTTTCAGTTATGTTGAGCGAAAGTTCGCTGCGGACATAACGGAAACCGTCCTTGTAGAAATCGAGCCACGAAAGCGGCATATTCTTGTATTCCATAAGCGTTCCACCTATGTCGAAAACTATTACTTTCATAAGTCCTCCGATTAAATTTTCAATTCACCCTGCAAATACAAAACAGCATTGCCCGAGATTTTTATATCATCTTTGCACTGCTTACAATAAAGTGTTCCTCCGCGTTTTGAAAGCTGTTTTGCAACTAATTCTGTTTTGTTCAGCTTTTCACTCCACAACGGAACAAGACTGCTGTGTGATGAACCCGTTACAGGGTCCTCAAGCTTTAATTCGGGACAGAAAAATCTTGACACAAAATCACAATCTTTTCCCTGTGAGGTAATAGCTATACCCATCCATTTATCAAGCCTGCTTAACTTATCATAATCGGGAGAATAATTCAGAACAATTTTTTCACTGTCAACAACAGCGTAAAGGTCACGCTGTGAATAAAGTTCTATTGGCATAAATCCCAATGCTTTGATTATATCATCTGTAACTTCTGCCTTTTCAGGTATTCTTATTGGAAATGACATTTCATAAATATCGGCTTTCCTTTCTACCGTCAATATTCCGCTTATTGTTTTGAAACGTACAACATTCAAATTTGGCTCAATAAAATTAAAAACCACAAAAGCCGCCGCAAGTGTAGCATGACCGCAGAGGTCGATTTCAAAAGTCGGCGTAAACCAACGCAAAGAATATCCGTCAGTGTTTTTCTGTATAAAAGCTGTTTCCGAAAGATTATTTTCAAACGCAATTTTCTGCATTATATCATCTGAAATAAGCTTGTCCACAATACAGACACCTGCAGGATTGCCCGAAAAAAGCTTATCTGTAAATGCGTCTATTATGTAATAAGTCATCTTATCATCTCCCTTTTAAGTTTTCATATACAACCCAAACTCATAGCTATCGCCTTGATACTCTTCACTCATTCTGCCAATCAACTGCGTAAAGCTAAGCTTTGAATATATGTGTATAGCCGTTTCGTTGTCATCTTCAACGCCTACCGTAAATTCTGAATAGCCTTTTTCTTCAAGTATGGAAATTACCTTGTTCATCAAAAGCTGTCCGTATCCTTTACCTTGAAAATCCTTATGAATACGGAAAGCAAAGAGATAAACTCGCTTATTATTTACAGAAAATCTGTCATCATAGTGAACATAAGCGGCGTGTATCTCTCCTATAAGTCTATCTTCTTGGAACAAACCGAATATATCAATTTTACCTTCGGTTATATCTCTTGTATTTTCAGCAATCATTTCATCGGGATCGTTATATTCAAAAAGTTGGAACAGCAGATTTAATTCGTCTGTGTTTATAGTTCTGATGTACATTATAATTTCTCCAAAATTTCTATCATTTCCTGCCAATCGCTTATACTTAAATATTCAAAGTCAGCATTAACTTTATCATCTGAATTGTTATAGTAAATAGGAAAAATTCCTGCGTTATTTGCACCAACAATATCACATTTAAAATTATCTCCGCAATACCAAACCTGTTGAACTTTGAGTTCAGCCTTTTCAAGTGCCAGTTCAAAAATCCGTTTATTAGGTTTTCTGAACATGTACTCGCTTGAAGTAATCACAAATTCGAATTCATTCTCAGGTATAATTTTATTTATACGATTAACAACAGCTTCTTTACAATGGGAAATATTACTTATAACCCCTGTACGGATTCCTTCTTTTTTCAGATAAGCAATGAGTTCATTTATTTTCTCAACAGGTTTTGCAGCAGAAGCAGCGTCCCAGAAAATTGTATCTGCTTCTTCTCCTGAGACAGAAAGCTTTATTCCGAGAGATTCATAAAGATAATTTCTGAACATATCATTTGGAACTTCAATCTGAAACAAATGCCGTTTATCAGGATCAAAACGTCCAAGCTCACTATTAATTTTATCGGCTTCTGCCTGAACTTGTTCAGCTGTAAGATTATACTTATTCTTGATTGCATATTTAAGTATTGCTTCAGTTCCTGCAATTCCATCAAAAGGCGATTCATCTGCAAGCGTCTGCCCGTAATCAAAAATAATCATTTCAGGTTTTGTTATTTTCATTTTAAATTACCTCATCATTATTTGAAATAGTATTCCAACAGCTTCTCATCAATAGGAGCAATCGGCTCTTTATCCTTAATATCTCTGTATAGTGCCAGCTTAACTATCTCATCACGGTCATTAATCTTCTGATAGATTTCTTCAATGCTGATATTTTCAAGGGTAACTCCGTACAGAACGCCGTATTCAATGCGTTCCTCGGAAGAAAAATAGTCTGGCATCATAAGAAATTTCATAACACCGAGGTATACAAAATCAGCTCTATCAATTCCTAACTCCTCGTAGCATTCACGAACAATGCACTCTCTCGGTGTTTCGACTTTATCAATACAGCCGCCGAAAATCTCCCATCTGTTACGCCATTTGTTCCAGCCGAGAAGATAATTTTCATCCAATTTGACAACAGCAAGGCAGTGAGTGAGCTGTTCATATTGTGTCAAGGTGCTTTCATCTTCATTTGTCATTGAGATAAAAATGTTGCCGTCCCAGTCTTTTAAGATGTAGTCAGTCAAGCGAACACCTCCATAAAACTTCACATGTTTTAATCTATATTAATGATTTTATTTAAATTTACGCCAATGCTGTATATTCTCTCCCTGCGAATGACAAACACACAAAATTTGCTGGAAAACAGTGAATACAATATTTCCGTAATTGACGAGACTGTCGGGTATGACAATCCCTTTATTTCAGCATGCTTTTTCACAAGCATATCGGAATTTCACTTACGAAGTATCGGAAAAACGAAAATAAAAACTTAAATGGTCTCTGTCAACAATTTTACAAACCTGTTTAGTTCATATCCCTTCCCATTACATACTGCTGTTGAAAAACAACATCCCTTTCCTATAAGCATTTGATTTATTTCCTGGCATAAGCTGTAATTAATACTTTGGGGAGAATTAAATCCAAGTGGTGTTGAGGTCAGTATAATTATTTCTGTCGGAGATTTAATGGCATTAACAGCGTCCAATATGCCTGTTAATATACATTTGTTAACGGAAGTTGTTGATATACCAGTCTTTTTAAGAAGTTTGCTTTTCCCTTTAAAAAGCAATGCTGAAATATAGCTGCCCGTATTTGATACGATATCACAGCTTCCTACAGAGAGAATAAAGCATTTATCCGCATATCGACTAACAAATTCATTTACAGATAGCTCTGATGGAAACTCAATATTTGATATCCGAATAACCGGTTTATCTGTATTTCTAAATTTTATGATATCGAAAATATTGTCAATAATATATTTCTGAGCATTTTCAGAATAGAAATTAACATAATACGAAGCACCGTCATCTCTTTTTCGGTGTTCCGATGTGATTCCAAGTTGCTTTCCTTTTTCGGTAGGAATACGATTTTTCAATCCGCTTTTACATAAATAGCCCTCCGCTTCAAGCCAGTCGTTGATTTTAGAAGAAGAAAGTTTTCTTGTGTTGTTTTTTTCAGCTGCTGTGTTAATCGCTTGTGCGAGTTCACTGACTTTACAATTATATGGGAATAATCTTATATTTGCAGCTTGCTCTGCTGTAATAAAAAATTTGCTTTTGCTTCTCGTATTATCAGAATCATAAATCAATTCATCAAGTACAGCGGAAATATACCTGAAACAATCAACAACTTCTTCTTTGTGAAGTGTATCTGAGTTTACATCGGTATTGCTTACAGGATCAACACCGTTTGCAAGATAATCCATATACATTTTGGCCTGTTTAAAATTTTTCGTTATATATTCCATAATGACCTCCATATAAATCAGATTCACATAATTCTGCGCAAATAAATATCGGCAAGAATAACAGCAGTTTCCTCCTCATCTTCTTTTCCTTTCCATGCACAAATAAATCTTACAACCGCATCATAGGGCACATAGCCTGAGGATAAAAGATTTTTTATTTTATCATTGCATTT
This sequence comes from Oscillospiraceae bacterium, assembly GCA_017408395.1. Lineage (GTDB taxonomy): Bacteria > Bacillota > Clostridia > Oscillospirales > Ruminococcaceae > UMGS363. Next base: position 103,078 of record JAFQUQ010000029.1, on the reverse strand, counting down.
TGCAGAAAATTGAAAAACAGGAATGAGTCTGTCATTAAATTTCACATACATTCTGTTGCCCCTTACAAAAAGGTGATCTCCGCTTTTCAGACGAAGGATCAGATTCTTTTTATCCTTGAAAAAATCCAGATATACGTCAGAGTGTGAAAGCTGTAAAATAAGTTCAGATGGCTTATGATATGTGTTTGTATCATTTTCAGCTGCAGAAGCAAATTCGGCAAACCTATCAAATACATCACCATAGTAATGAATATGAAGCTGACTTTTAGCTCTTGTCATAGCCACATAAAGCTTTCTTTTCTCTTCATCACAGCTCATTGATACATCTCGGCACAGCATATATACATTGTCAAATTCTCTGCCTTTTGATTTATGCATCGTAGATACTGTAACAACATCATATTCGCTAGAATAAAAATCCTCGATTTTTGATTCGTGGAGATACAAATCAAAATCTGTACGATATTTCTTTTCATTTTCTTGTGCAAACGTATTAATAATATTCATTATCAATGGAAGGCAGTCACTTTCCTTGTATATCTCATTTATCGCATTAACTGCATTATTCCATTGCTCATTACTGATTACAGGAGATGTGCACTCTGCATCCAGCTTTTTCAGAAACATACGCAGCTCAGCAAGCTGATACAGATCAAATCCGTCAATTGATTGTATCAGTTTTGCAGGTACGTCTTTTTGTTTCAATACACCAAGTATCAGCAAGGCTTCTTCATTGGTATTTGTAAGGATACACGTTGTACCTTTTGTTTTGGCAGACAGCATATCCTCAACCAAAGCGGTCTCCATATTCCTGCTGCTGTGTTTTACAAGCTTGATTTCACCGATGTTATCAGTAACTGCACATATTTTCTCAGTTTTCATTCTGTCGGAGATCTCTGTTACAAATCTGTTTGCAAAATTTATAATGCTTTTACAGCTTCTGTAATTGTCTGTAAGCGAATACTGTTTTGCACCGTGTTTGCTGATCATTTCTTTAAGATATTTTGAATCTGAGCCTCGGAATTTATAAATGTTCTGGTCGTCATCTCCTACGGCAATAACACGCATATCCTCATTTTTCTTCATCAATATTTCAACAAGGCTATATTCGTTTACATCCATATCCTGTGCTTCATCAATAACAAGAACAGCTTTTGTAATGCGTCCCTGATCCACATCACCGCTGCTTATGAGTTCGACAGCATCTTTTACAACATTTTCTGAAGCCTTAAGACTTCCTATTTTACCTATCAGGTCAAAACAATAGGAATGGAAAGTTTTTATCTCTATGAAATTAGCCGCGTTTCCGATAAGCTCACGCAGTCTTTGTTTGAATTCAATAGCGGCTGCTCTTGAAAAAGTCAGCATAAGAAGCTGTTCATGTTTTACATCTTCAAGAAGCAAAAGTGATGCAAGCTTATGTACAAGCACTCTGGTTTTTCCGCTTCCGGGACCTGCTGAAACAACAATATAATTTGAATTGTTGTCCTTTATGATCTCCAGCTGTTTTGGTGAAAGAGCATCAAAAAGCTGACGATATTTTTCAGGTGTTATATTTCGTTCTATTTCCGCTGCTCTTTCTCCCGAAAAATATTTTGACAGAAACTTTTTGTAGTCCATTTGAAAATAATCATTTACAAACTGCAATGCTTCATTATAATCACGAACCATCATATTTGCATATTCGCCGACAATATGTATCTGCTGTATTTTTTGCTGATAAAACTCATTAAGCTGTTTGTAATCCTCAATTTTGTAGCGGATCTTATTATCAAGCACAAGTCTTTTTATCTGCATACCGCTGTAAAGCACAAGAAATCCGCCTTCAAGCTTCAAAGCGCCTATCTTTGAAAGAAACAGCAAGGCTTCTTCAATATCATTTTCTGTTATATCAATAAGTGATTTGCTTTGATATTCTTTCATAAGCTCCAGAACAGAAAAACTGACAAGTTCTTCTTCATTACGGCTGTTGCCTTTACTGCTTGCACTGAACAGATAGTTTATGATAAACTCAGCAATATCATAGCTTCTTTGACGAATTGCTTTCATACGCTCCAACCCAATCTTATTAACAATAACAACCCGGTTTGTTGCCTGATCCTGTTCCTTTTGAATATAACTGCGGATAGTCCAGTAATAGAATAGGGTTTTGATTGAATTGACAGAGCTTGTCCTTACTCCATTTGCTATTGCCGCTTCATTAAGCGCCTTATAATTCATAGAAAGCGAATCAGCGTTTATATAATCAAGCATAAAGGTTTCAAGTGCCTGAAAACGATGAAGCACCAGCATTGACTTGTTGACCGTATCTGTTTTCTGTATGTAAGCGGTAAGGTCTTTAGCGTCGGCAAGCAGTCCATCTTCACGCATTTTTTGTATAGAGTGGATTATATTTTGTTTTTCTATACCAAGTCTGTCAGCAAGATAATCAACTCTTGATTCAGCGTCGGTATTTCCTGCTGCTGCAATACTTTTGCTTGAAATAAGCGAGGAGATAATACGTTTTGCCGTTGTACGTTCTACATCATTCTGAAACCTGAAGGAGCTGTCAATCTGTTCTGCGGCTTCTGTCATACTTTTTACAACGATACTGGTGGCATATATTCTCGGTACATTCTTTCCACGCTTGATATATCCTGCATTTTCAAGAGCCTGAACAGCTGTTTTTACTCTTGTTTCAATATCTGCTACGCTGTCATCCCAACCTGCCTGACGTGCGATTTCCAACGGAGAACAGCATACTTCATTGCGTGTGCGTGTAAGTTCTTTTATAGCTTTCCATACTTGTTGGATCTCACTTATGCTGAGTTTGGTCTGATTAAGCAAAATAAAATGCTTGTCAAGGTCACTGTCATTAAACAGAACATAACATTCCGCCTGCAATGACTGATCTCTGCCTGCACGTCCTGCCTCCTGCACATAATTTTCAAGAGAATCCGATATATCATAGTGTATAACAAGCTTTACATTTGATTTGTCAACACCCATACCAAATGCAGATGTTGCAACAATGACCTGAACTTCATCATTAATGAAAGCTTCCTGATTTTCCTGCTTTTCGCTGCTGTCCATTTTTCCATTGAACGCTCTTGCTTTGAAGCCGTCATTTGTCAATTTTTCTGCAAGCTGTCTTGTACGTTTTGTTCTTGAAACATAAACGATAGTAGGACAATTATGCTGTTCTATAAGTGAACGCATAGATTCATATTTTTCTTCATCTGTTTCTTTATATAATACTTCATAACGCAGATTGGTACGTGACGCATTTGTTGTAAATAATTCAAGCTCAACATTTAATTTATTCTTGAAATATTCTTTAATGTCACTGATTACTTTCTGCTTTGCTGTGGCAGTAAAACAGGATACAGGTATTTTGCAGCCGTTACCTTTTTTCTCCTGCAATTCACGGATAAAATCTCCGATATAAAGATAATCAACACGAAAATCCTGTCCCCACGCTGAGAAACAGTGCGCTTCATCTATAACAAAACGATTGATATTTCGTGAAAGAAACAGCCTTTCTATCGTTGCGGAACGCAGTGATTCAGGAGATATGTACAGTATTGACGCTATACCCGATTCAACACGCTCAATAGCTTCTGCTCTTTCAATGGGGCTTAGCAATCCGTTTATTGTAACAGCTTCAGCAATACCACGTTTTTCAAGGTTATCCACCTGATCCTTCATTAACGACTGCAGTGGAGAAATTACTATCGTTAAGGCTCTTTCTGTTTCTCCTGCCATAAGAGCAGGTATCTGAAATGTAAGAGATTTTCCTCCGCCTGTAGGAAAAATTGCAAGAAGCGATTTATGCTCAACTGCAGCCGCAACTGCCTTTTCCTGTAACGGTTCACCGTTATATTTACGAAATTCCGAGTACCCGAAATATTTCCCCAAATAAGCGTCAGGGTTCAATTTTGTTCTGCAGTACACACAATTACGACACGAAACATTTCTTAGTGTGTGCATTATCATATCAACTTTCGGATAATTGATCTGCACCCATCTCGGAATCAATGAATATTCCTCGGTTGCAGATATCAATGCAAGGCAGTAGGCAAGCTCAACAGGTGAATCTGCTATAATATCAGATAAAGGAGCGTTTTCACATATTTTATCTAAAAAACTTACTCTGACAGCCGTTTCAAGATCATCGTCTGCCGTATAGTCTACATATTCAAAGAATCCCGAAAAGTAATGACTATCTTTAAGCAGCATATAATAAATCAGTTTTAATTCATCATCAAGTGCCGCAAAAGCATTGACTTCATCATAAAACAGTTCCATTGCTTTCTGTGCATCATTTAATGGATTGTTTAGTTCGTCAATCAGCAGTTTATCATCCTTTAATAATGAATGATATGGTTTATTGGGAAACAAAATGGGGGAGAGGTATAATGTGTCTATAAGTTTTATATTATCAGAAATTTCAACATACTTTGAATCATGATTAATAATATTATGACCGCATAGATATTCTGCATCTTTAATAAAGGAATGAAATTCATTAGCTGAACCTGTATGAAGTTTATCTCCGCTTTGATTTATTGTACCAAAATCATAGGCTTTGTTGTCAGTCTCGCTGACTTCCGTATCAATAAAGCTGATTTTCTTCATAAATATCCCCCTTTTGTCGGATTATATTTTTATTATATCATAATTGTTATCAAAATAGCAAACAATAGTCAAAATGATTTTACAAATTTATTGTAATTTTTTGTTTAAAAGAAACAAAAAAGAATTGGAATATAAACAAACAGGCTTGTTCTGCACAAAATCGGAACAAGCCTGTTTAAATAATCTTTAATTATGTATGTGTTTTTTGAGCCACCATATAATAATGCCAACATAAGGCTCTTTCGGTGATTGAGTCTGATAGTGATTTAACAACCTTTTCAGATGAGTATTAATGTCTCCTTTAGGATAATTTTTTCTCAGCTGATTTAACATAGTATCGAGTACACTTTTTCGTGTATCAGGCAATTGAAGCGTCTTACAGTTTAAATTAAGCACATCATTCAATTGCATATTAATGGAGTTGTCATCAGAATAAATTATTCCATCATTTTTATATTTAATCGATTTTAAAGTATTCGGTATAAGCGGATTAAGAGTTAGCGGAGAATTTTGACGTCTTGCGTCACAGGTTTTATCATCATTTGATGTAGAATTGCGATTTCCCGAACATACCGCAAGCATATTTCTGTAATCAAGCGGTCCTGATAAATCTCCTTCCATTTCACACTGACTCTGCGTTTTTATATGTTCAATCGTAGCTTTAGGCTTATTACGTTTTTCTGGAATACTTTTCATACAATACGCACATAAACCGCCTTGTTCTTCAATTAAACTTTCCAATACGATATCATAGACGGAAATCGGTGTTCCGTCAGACTTAAATTTGCCTGACGGTGCACCGTGCATATTATCATAAGACGCACCTATAGTTTGTTTGTATGTTACAAGCTCTTTTGGTTCTCGTCCCTTTTTTATTTCGATCATTCCGAAAAATCAATCCTTTCTAAATCCATTCTTACACGACAAGCAGCCAGTTCGGGATCAGTATCACTTATTTCAGCTTCAAGATTTTTCAAAATTTTCTCGGCTTCGTTATAATCCTCTGAATCCAAAGCATTATAAAATAAAGAGAATTGTTCTATTATGCCTTTAGGTCGTGTTGTCGAACCCATAATGCTTTTGATTACACCGTTCGTATCCATACCATAAATTTCATTTGCAATACTTTTAGCATTATTGCCTTCAAGAATTACTAAATTTTCTGAATGTACAGAATTAATAACAGCAGGAGCGTGAGTTGTAATTATAAACTGCACCTTTGGGAATATCTCCATTAAGTTTGAAAGAATAACCTGCTGCCACTCAGGATGAAGATGAAGGTCAACTTCATCTATGAAAACAATACCATTTGTTTCAGCAAGAACATTTCCTTTTAACGATGGATTTAATATTGCCATACGATAAGCAATATCCGCTATAAGACTTAAAGCACATCTGTAACCATCGCTTAACTGGATTAATGGTATTCTTACTTTTTGTCCATTTTCATCTTTATAGGATATATCAATTTCCAGTGTATCAAGATTGTACAGTACTTCTGTTTCGGAAACCCCTGCAAGAGATGACAAACATTTTTCCATAGCACGTCTTACTGCAAGATATTCATAACTGCAATCGGTATGATCTTTATCATAGTGAGCCATTTTGTTAAACCATTTTAACATCAACTTTATATTTGCAGTTCCGCCTATACTGTCGATGTAACCATTTGTTCTGGTGTTCTTTTTTAAAACATCAGACTTTTTTTCTCTGTGCGGATCCCAAAGCCTTCCTGTTCCATAATACGCTACAATAGGAAGAATTAAATCTGCATCGCCATCCATAAGACGTGATTTATATTCTTCCGAAATCTTAATAATGTCCTTGGCGTCAACGATAGTAGTTTTCCCATTCTCACTATTTAATGTTCTCTTCCAAGTAATTGTCCCCTGATTAATTTTACCAGTAGCGGTAATCTCTACAGGATACTGAGATTGAACATCAATCACACTACCCATATCATAATATTTATAATGTGCATCGGTCTTTTTTATACCCGTAACCGGTATTCCGTCAAAAGAGTTAAATAAAGTTCCGACAGCAATTCCAGCAGCTTCAAGAATAGAAGTTTTACCTGAACCGTTGTTGCCTATTATTACAGTTAATCTGTCTTTAAATTCAATATTCAGGTTTTCAAAACGTTTGAAATTGCATAATTCCAATTTATCAATAAACAAATTAAATCACTCCTTGCAATAAGTATAAAAAGCCTGATATTTGAGTTAAATTTAAGTATTTATTTAATTTTAGCACATATCTGCATTCAATTCAAGTAAAATTAAATAATTTATATGTGTAATACTGATTATATATATCATTAACTGTTTAATGATTTCTTATACTTTCCTCAAAGTAAACTTACACTTACAGAAACGACACAAAAACGGCACAAAACAAATTGAAAATTTCTTAAACACTGAATTATGATATTTACAGGTCAAATCGCTTAAAAGTACCGTAATACCAGGGTTTGATGGGCATAATGCACTCAATAATTCTTTTGAATTTCACAGCATTCCAAGTGTTTTTCATTTCTTAAAATCCCTCGGTAGCGATACCGTACCGGTTCAAGTCCGGTTAGCGGCACCAATTTAAGACAAGCTTAAATCTCGCAAACCTCGTAGAATGGACGTTTGCGAGGTTTGTTTTTTATCTGAAAACAGTTTTGGTCATTATCTGGTCTTTGCAAAACTGCCGTTTTATGTACCATTGAAAAGTTAATTTTGTTTGTATGACTTGTGCTGTTATATTGTTCTGTAAATCATTCTGTTCGCTTATCAAAAAAAAGCTACAACGCAAGGTCAAACCTTGTATTATAACTCCGTTAGCTGCTCCGTACTACCCTCTGATATGCCGTTATTCGATTTTATTCAATATCATAAGTACAGGCGCTCTCCGAGAAGATGAAATTATCCAGACAATGAACAATGTGAATTTTTACATATAAACTGATACACAAAATAATTGATATTATTCTTGTTTTGTATTTCTTTTTACCAATTCTCCGCACATGGCTCCGCCAATAATCAGTACCGCACCAATAAATTGCAGCATCGTAAGCCGCTCACCAAGCAGTAATGACGAAAATATCACCGCTGAAAGAGGTTCAAGATAACCGCACACAGCTGCCGTCTGAAATTTCTTTTCTGTCCTTTGAAGTAGTTACCTGACGCTGAATGTGTATGGTATGTTTTTCAAAGTTGCAATCAGAAAATTTCAGACCAAGCACCTCGCCTCTTCTTAATCCGAGAGTGATTGCAAGGATTATTTCAAGACCGTAGCGGTGATGCTTGCATTTTTCAATGAGCAGGTTAATTTCATCAAGTGTAAGTACTTCCGCTTTATATCGGCTGATTTTTGGCAGCTTTGCATAATCACATACGTTACGGTCAACAAGCCTATCCTGCTCTGCATGTTTAAGAGCAATACGCAGAACATTATGGACATACCTTATCGTCTTAGGCGACAACTGCTTTTCATTAAGCAAACAAGAGTAAAAACGATTCACCTCAAATGTGGTAAGTTCCGTTAATTTAACCTTGCCTATGACAGGTATAATGTGATTATGGATATTTACATATATTTCAGTTATATCTATTGACAAAGAACGTTAATCTGAAAAATCATTATTCAAATTAGATTATATTTCGTTTTTGACAAAATACGAAAAAAATGATACAATAAATCAAAAAGGAGAATTATATTATGGAAGAAAAAGATAAATTGTGTCAACTATTTAATTCGATGCAACTAATTCAATCTGTTACCTATGAAAACTATTATGAAATTATTGATAACTGTTTTAGTCATAGATTAACAATCATTCTATCTCCTGAAAAAAATTATTATTATGAAAAACTATTAAAAGTAGTATTTAATAATGTAAAAAATGCCAACATTGCCGATATGTTATTTTTTATTTATTCACCATCAATTGTTATTAATGATATATCAAAATCAGGTTGGGAAAATATCCATTATGAATTAATTGAATTAGAAGGTCATTTTTCTTTTAAATTTAAAGACTTTTGTTATGAATGGATTTCGCCAATAGAGATACACTGATATCGTCATTGCTTAATTTCAGGCTGTAGAAAAAGGTGCAACGATATGTTATAATGCACAAATTTAGGGGACGCCCTCTCTTGCAGGGCGTCCCCTCTTCAAAAACAGTCCACTGGACTGTTTCTGAATTCACCCCTTGCGGAGCGCCTCTAAGGCAAGGAATTTCGCCCTTCTGCTAAATGTCATCTTCGATGACATACGACGAGGGCTCTGCCCCTTGACCTAAGCAAACGCAGTTTGCTTTCAAGCGATTTGAAAATGCTTGACCTAAACTTTAACGTCGAGCGTTTTTGCGCAATTTTTTCTCAATTGCAACTTTATCGACAATCTGAAGGCACATCGCTTAATATATTAATCGGTGTGCCTTAAAAGTATGTGATTTAATTTTATGCTCTGCCGTAAAAATACATCAAATCATTTATACTGCAAATCTATCGGTGCGTCACAAACGTATTCTCCTGCCTTACAGCTTTCACATTCATAGCAGGGATAACCCTCTGCGGTTATATCTATCGGTTCAATTTCAATAAGCTCAATAGTGTAATCCAGCGGCACGCTGTCGCCGACTTCCGCCATAGCCATATATCCGTTTTCACTCTGATACCAGTATTTCTCCGCATCACCGCTTCCGCCTTCATAGAAATATACGCCAGGTATGTACCCCTGCTCTATTACTTCTTCTACGGGGATTTCCAGCAGAGTTGTACCGAACAGCGGTGCACCGTACTGATTGACACTCTTAATATCAATTACGTCAATTCTTGTGGGCATATCCTCTTTCTCAGGTACGCGCACAACCAGACCGTAAGCACCTGCACTTGTTTCTGCATAGCCAAGATATACCGCAAAGCCGTATTCAACCCTTGTGCCGCTATTGCCGCTTGCCTCACGCAAAGCGTAAGCAAGATGTGCTTTTACAGCGTTGAGTACGCCGTGCTCGTCCAGCTTTTCAGCAACTGCACTGTCAATTTCTTCGTATGTAGATGAATATTCGATATTTATATCATCTGCCGTTTTTTCAGGCTCTTTTGTCAACTCACCATATTCATCAACAAGGTCAGCTACAATATTCATACTGCAATATTTCGCATATTCCTCAGAATAAATAACCTCGTCACCCGATTGACGATTTTCATCAAGAATTAATTCATTTGTGTATACAGCTTCCATATCAGGCAAGCTGATTACAGTTTCATAACCTGCATTTCCGCTGTCCGTAAAAAACACAAGATATGCACTATCATCATCTGAAACGACAATTTTCATATCGCTTGCTTCCGAAGCTCCGCTTGTGGAAAAAGCGGTGTATGTATTCAAATTATATATTTCAAGCTGAAAACCTGTTGCTACAACATATGGTGTTCCGTTAAATTCAAATACTCTGCTGGGAGTTCCGAGCCATACTGTTTCATCACCTGCAGTAAAAATCTCTGCCATAATACGATTATAATTTTCCGTTGGAACTTCTGCTCCGATTTCCTTTACAGCTGTTTCAAAGTCTGTGCCATAGGTGGCAAGGCTAAACGAAATAGCTGGTTCTGTAGCTGTGGCTTCTTCGGTAACAGCTTCTGTTGTAGTTTCTTCCGTAACCGCAGTAGTTTCAGCAACAGTTGTAGTCGTTTCTTCCGCAACTGTTGTAGTCTCACTTACCTCCGCTGTTTCATTTGCTGTGTCTGAACACGCTGTCATTCCTGCAAGAATTGTTACTGCCATTACTGCGACGGTTATTTTTTTGATGTTCATTTGCATATCCTCACTTTTTAAAAATCTTATCCAAAACCTTTTTTCTGTTCTGCTTTGATTTGGAATAACCATAATATTTATCATAGTCACCCGATTGAAAGCGTGCTGTCATTATGGCGTTGAAACGGTCAACATTTTTCTGTATTTCGACTGCGTCTGCTTCGGTGATATAGTCAAATGTCTCTATTTCAGCAAGTACCTGTTCATAAGTCAACCCAAATGGTATGCCCAGTTTCTGCTCCTGTTCAATGCGGCTCTGTGCGTAACGTACTGCCTTCTCCTTTGTCATTATATGCTCCCAATTGACATGGATAAGAAACGGTACGGGTGTCTTGCTCGCATCTTCTGCCGATTGCATCAGAAGCTCATAGTTGGAATACAGATTTCTGAATGCTTTGAATATGTAGGGTGGACACTCAAAACCATCTCCCATTGCAACAACCATTTTTTCATCAATATCTGCACCGCCGCCCTGATAATCACGTCCTATAATAACTTTATCAGCATAGTAATTATCAAGCTTCTGAGTTCCATTGCTCAGCTTGGAGCCTTTTACTGATACTCCATCAAACCACTTGCCTTTAGTTATAAACTTAAACATCGCATTATCAAAATCTGTAATCGCCCAGTGTACCTTTCCGTTAGCTTTCGGCATAAGCATAGTGCCATTAAAATGAGTACCCCAGTTCCATGGCAATCAACCCGTGTTACATAAGTACACAGCGGAAATGCCGCTTTGTTATTTTATTATCAAAGATGATTATAACTCTTTTTGACAGATAAGTCAATATATTCCTCTGATTGCCGCAACCTTATTCTTATACCGGCCTGTAAACGTGCATCCACGTTGTCAACTTAAACTTTACAAATAAAGATTGACTTGTGAATTATTTAGTGTTAAGATAAATTTATAATATTCTGAACGGAGGTATCATAATATGGCTACTTGCGAAAAACTTGCTAAATGTCCTTTTTATCAAGGTAAAATGGATATAAACTCAGGACTGGGAAGCATGTACAAGAAGAAATACTGCGAGGGCGACAAGACAACTTGCGCACGCTATATTATCGCAACCAAGCTCGGCCCTGAATTTGTAACAAACAATCTTTACCCGAATATGAACGATTTAGCTGATAAAATCCTTGCAGAACATAAAAAATAAGCTTTCAGACAACAGAAAATAATTTTAACCGCTGTGTGAGTATCCGTACATAATCTTCACAGCGGTTATTTTTGATCAGACTATCGGCACAGCAAAGCTTTTTGACAATTTTCCTGATTTTTTTCAAAAAAGACTTGACAAGCTGAATTTAATATGCTATAATAATTTACGTTGTCAAGAACAACACAATAAAATATCTGCGGCAGTGCTGGAATAGGCAGACAGGCACGTTTGAGGGGCGTGTGTCTTTGACGTATGGGTTCAAGTCCCATTTGCCGCACCAGAATAATGAGAATACTCGTCAAGTGTTCTCATTATTTTTTATGCAGCAACGCGACGCAGGACTGAAAAGCCGCAGGCTTTTCCCAGCCCCACGTTTGGTATCTATAAATTAGCTGTAAACCTGGGCGTGGGGCGGTTCAAGTTGTCCCATTTGCCACATCAGAACTCGTCAGAGTGTTCTCATTATTTTTTATGCAGCAACACGACGCAGAACTGAAAGTACACGTTTAAACATAATCAGGATAAATCCGACTTTTTGAATAACAGTACCCCTTTTAAAACAAACAGAAAAAACGCTATTGACACTGCATAGCCCTGCCTTGTTATTGCAAGAAAAAATATTGCTGCAATGCTGCACACAACGGAAACACTTGTAATAAGTTTCCGTCCCTTTTCTATTTTCACCTGATTTAATAAAACTTTTACAGCGCCTGACATAATAAGTGAAATAAACATAACCCAGCAAACTACCCTGCTTGCCGTGCTCAATCCGCTGTAAGCAAACAGAGGGACGGAATAGATATAATTATCAACAGGGTTGGGATACAGCGGCAGGATTATCAGAGTTATACTCATTAAATCAACAAAACCGAACAGCAGGTCGCAGATATTCTGAACATTGGATTTGTTTTCCCTTTCGGCTATGAAAATTATTTTCTCACCCGACAATAAGTCATCTATCGTAACTGAAAAGAATTTTGCAATTGCTTTCAAAGAGTCAATGCTGGGATAACCTCTTCCCGACTCCCATTTTGATATTGCAGTTCTGGATACGTATAAAGCCTCTGCAAGCTCTTCCTGAGTGAGCCCCCTGCTTTTTCTCAGTTCCTGTAATTTTTCATTGAATTCCACAATCTTCTCCCCCTTTAATTATTTTGTCTTTCATCAAGCAATAAAACCACCGATTTATAAATCAGATACAATCCTGCACTGAGAATTACCGAGCCGATAATGTCAGTCAGCCAGTGAACTCCTGCAACGGCACGCCCGATTGCCATCAATATCATAAACAAAACCACCGATGTATTTATCATATTTTTGATAAATGTGTTCTTTATTCTGCGATTGACCTGAAAAATGACAGCAGACATAACACTTAATACAAGAAGCGTTGTTGACGACGGGTATGATGCTTCCATTCTTCCATCAATCAGTATCGGTCTGTAATTGATTGGAATTGCTTCAAAAATCAGGTATCCCAGTATTACTATAATATAGTATACTCCTAAAATAATAATGTCATAATCAACCTTAAAAAGAATTCTTCTTTAAAGCAATTTAAAAAAACCGACTCCGCCGAAAACAATGCAGCAGAATATGGGTACAAGTCCAAGCCAATCGGTAATATGATATATCGTCATATTCACTCCTGTCAGTTTGTAAAAATAACAATTCAACATCCCAAAGCCTACGCTTGTCCCGTTCTGTCCGACACTCTGGACATCAACCGTCTGAATTAATATTGTCCAGAGCGCAAATACTGCAATAAAAACAATTCCCGTGTTTAGCAATTTCTTCATTAATTTTATGTCCTTTCCGATTTTGCCATCAGGCTGATTTAATAATATCAAAAAACATAAAAACAGTAAAGAATTTCAGCGTCACATCAATGACACCAATCGTAACATCGCAGTCAGACCACTCTCCCAGCCTTCCTGTCAGCACAAATTACAGAATGTAACCGTCAGGTCTCAATTTACAATAAGTATTATATAACATTTATAATGGTAACGTTTAACTTTGACTGGGATTTGTACAAAATTGTACAATCTAAGGGGCAGATTTGTTCAAAATAGTGATTGACATTGCTAAAAAAATATGATAATCTAATACTAATGCATCAGGCGTAAATTCTGATGTAAAAACTATTATTTTTTTAGAAGAGGTGTTTTACTATGAAGTTAACTAAGATTTTCGGCGCTATCGCAGCTGCTGCACTCGCAATTACTTCACTCGCAATCCCAACATCCGCTGAAGGCGGCTATCACGCTTACATCGGTGTTCAGTCCGCAAGCTACACATTCAGAAACGCTTGGAACGACGGCACATACGGTAAGGATATCGTTGCTGACGACGGTACAGTATGGTTTGACCAGCTCACAGGCTGGGACGGCCCAACAGCTCTCAACAAGGGCGGCGATTTCACAGACGTTGAAATCACAGACAACGGCACATACAAGGTTGGCGTTACAAACTTTGATTTCGGTTCTGACGAAACATTCAACCTTCTCTTTGTTTCCACTGATATTCCTCTCGACGCTGGCATCACAATTTCCGACGTTAAGGTTATCATGGACGGCAACACAATTTACACATTTGATGAAGCTTTCCTCAGCCCTGATGAAAAGACATACATGCAGCCTATGATGATCAACATCTGGAACGAAGATCTCGGCAAGGCTGACGGTCTCTTCGGCTACATGATGCCTTCTTCTTCCCTCGAAGTTGAATTCACAGTTTCCGGCTTCACAGCTCCTGAAGCTCCTGCTGCTGATACAGCTGAAACAGAATCCGCTACAACAGGCAACGCTCCAGTAGCTGCTACTGTTGCTGTTCTCGCTGTTGCAGGTACAGCTGCTATCGCTTCCAGAAAGAGAAAGTAATTTCTTTTTGAGAAACAATTAAAATATTTAAAGTCCGTATCCGAATGGGTACGGACTTTTTTGTAAAAAGTAGTAAAAAGCGAGAATGAAAACGATTTTCAAAAAATATTTTTTGTTTAAAATGTATAAATTAGAGTAAAAAATATTATGCGGTATTAGTCTTGTGAATATTTTGTTTTAATGTTATAATTTTTAAGTAAACATATATCTGAAAATTCAGATCAGGAGGTACTATATGAAACTTAAAAGAATCCTTGCAGGTATTACATCGGTTCTTATGCTCAGCACTCTCGTAGGCTGCGGCTCTTCCGATACATCCGACACTAAGAAGAACAATACAAAGACTACTACTGCAGCTAAAGACTCAGGCTCTGAGGACAAGGCTGATGCTGGTGCTGACGCAGGCGAAGCTGACGCTGGCAGCGACGAAGCAGCAAGCGATGTTCCTTCATTCTCCGAGCTCTACGGTGATGAAACAATCGAACTTACTGTATTCAGCCAGCTGGCTAACTACTCCGGTAAGCTCACAGGCTGGTTTGCTGAAGTTATGAAGCGTGAATTCAACGTTGAAATGACTATCATCCCTAGCCTCGACGGTGCTTTCGATACAAGAATGGAAGCAGGCGACCTCGGCGACATCGTTATTTTCGGTTCCAACGGTTCCGACTATCAGCGTGCTGCAACAGAAGGTATGCTTTTTGACCTTAACGAAGACGATATTCTCTCTGACTACGGTCCTTATGTTAAGGAACATATGCCTTACGCTCTTGCTAATAATATGTCATTCAACGAATCCTTCATGGGTGAAGAAGTTCTCTACGGCTTTGGTCATAACGTTGCTTCCTCTCCTGAAAACCATGAAGCATTCTTCTATACATGGGACATCCGTTGGGATCTTTACAAGGAACTCGGCTATCCTACTGTAAAGAATCTTGACGATCTCCACCAGCTCTTCCTCGATATGAAGGAAATCTGCCCTACTGACGAAGCTGGCGGCGAAACATACGCTGTTTCCCTCTGGCCTGACTGGGACGGCAATATGGTAATGTACGTTAAGGCCTTTGCTACTGCTTACCACGGCTACGATGAAATGGGCTTCGGCCTTTACGACGTTGAAACAGGTAAGTACCACCACGCTACTGAAGAAGGCGGTCCATACCTTGAATCCCTCAAGTTCTTCAATGACCTTTATCAGGATGGTCTTATCGACCCTAACTCCATGACTCAGACATATAACGAAATGTCCGAAAAGGTTACAAACGGCGGTACATTCTTCTCAATCTTCAACTATGCAGGCTCTGCTCTTTACAACACAGAAGAACATACTTCAAACGGCAAGTTTATGTACACAATGACTCCTGATGAAGCTACACCTATCGCTTACGGTATGAACGTAATGGGCGGTAACAGAATCTGGACAATCGGCTCCAAGACCGAATATCCTGAACTCTGCATGGCTATCATCAACTACCTCACAACTCCTGAAGGATACATGACATACAACTACGGTCCTAAGGATCTCTGCTGGTACTATGATGATCAGGGTTACTCCTACCTCACAGAACTCGGCGAACAGGCTTACCTCGACAGAAAGGGTACAATTATGCCTGACGAATGGGGCGGCGGTAACTTCAACGACGGTACATTCCAGGCTAACAACACAACATGGTCCAAGGATGCTGAAAACTTCGATTCCAACGGCGAAACATACAACTGCGACAACTGGGCAAGCCGCCGTACAGGTGCTACAAGCGACATTCAGCAGGACTGGATGGACAAGACAGGCTGCTACAACTCTGAAGAATACCTCGACGGCAGATCCTATAAGGTTGCTCTTGCAACATCTTACTCCGAATCTGACAGATCCGATGACCTCAAGATCATCTGGGAACAGGTTGCTGACTGTCTCGTAAACTACTCATGGCAGGCAATCTACGCTAAGGATGACGCTGAGTACGACAAGATCGTTGCTGAAATGACAGCTAAGATCAACGAATACGACCCAGAAGGTCTCTGCCTTGCTTGGTGTGAAAACGAAGCTGCTATCAGATGCGCTCTCGAAGACGAAGTTAGATAATTTAAACAAAACGGTATAATAAATACATAAACTCCGCTGTCCGACGAAAAAAATATAGTCGGACAGCGTTTTTATTAAGAGGTGTCAGATGAATACGCTTGAATGTTTAAAGGAAAGACGCAGTATCCGCAGGTTTAAAGCCGAAAAGATACCACACGAAGTTTTCGAAAAAATAATTGATGCGGCACGTTACTCCCCAAGCTGGAAAAACACGCAGATCGCACGCTATTTTATTGTTGAAAGCAAAGATGCATTGGAAAGCATTGCCTCAAACTGCCTTATGGGTTTTGAGCATAACATCGGGATAGTAAAAAATGCGGCGGCAGTTGCGGTGCTTGCTTATGTTGAGAAACGGTCGGGATATGAGCGTGACGGCTCGTTTACCACCTCAAAGGCTGCAGGGTGGGAAATGTTCGACGCAGGAATTGCCGCACTGAGCTTCTGCCTTGCTGCCCGCGAAAACGGTGTGGGTACCTGCATTATGGGAATTTTCGACGAAAAGACCGTTGCGGAAGCTGTAAATCTTCCCGATGGAATGTGTGTAGGTGCGCTGATCGCAATGGGTTATCCCGACGAGTCCCCTGCACCTCCGCCGAGAAAAGAAATTTCACAGCTGCTTACTTTTGTTTGAGCCTAAAAATCAAATGCAGAGCCTCGTTGTTCTGCATTTTTTGTTTGCAAGGTATTGATTTTAGGCTGTAATTGCTGTAAAATAATAATAGTCAGAAATTGCGTCAGAAAGGATGATTACAATGGGTATTTTAGCTTGTGCACCGATTTTTTCAGATCATATGGTGCTTCAGAGAGGTAAAAATATAAAGGTATGGGGTATCGCATACGACGGCTGGAAGGTTGAGGTCTCAATCAACGGAACAACTGTTACGGCAGATACCGCTGAACATAAATGGATGGCTGTCCTTCCTGCTATGGAAGCAGGCGGTCCTTACGAAATGACAATTTCTTCAAACGGTGAAAAAATTACCTTCACCGATATTATGGTGGGCGAAGTGTGGCTTGCAGGCGGTCAGTCAAATATGGAGCTGGAGCTTCAGAATTCTCTCGACGGCAAAAACGTTGTTGCAAACATAAAGGACGTAAACGTCCGCTTCTACTACACAAAAAAGAACGCCTATATTGACGAATATTTCTATGCTGACGAGCGTAACGGCGGATGGACGGCTGCGTCCCCCGAAACTGCTTCTGCGTGGTCTGCGGTAGGCTATTATTTTGCAAAGAAGCTTTCCGAGGATTTAGGCGTAACCGTAGGCGTTATCGGATGTAACTGGGGCGGCACCTCCGCTTCTGCGTGGATTTCAAGACAGATGCTTGAAACCGACGCTGACACTAAAACCTACGTTGACGAGTACGACAAGGCTATGGAAGGCAAGACCTTTGAGCAATACTGCGCTGAGCTTAAAGAATACGAGGACTGGTACAACGAGTGGAATCCCAAGATAGGTGAATTTTACGCTAAAAATCCAAATGCTACCTGGGACGAAGCACAGGCTTATGCAGGTCCTTCGAGATGGCCTGAACCTATGGGACCAAAGTCACCGTTCAGACCTGCCGGCGTTTACGAAACAATGCTTAAGCGTGTAATGCCTTACTCTCTTGCAGGCTTTATCTATTATCAGGGCGAAAGCGATGACCACAAGCCCAACAGCTACTACAAGCTGCTTAAAATGCTCATTGAACAGTGGAGAAGCGACTGGAAGGACGACACCCTCCCGTTTATTGCGGTACAGCTTCCAATGCATATGGAAAGAGGAGACGAAAACCGTACAAACTGGGCATTTATCCGTGAAGCACAGATGCGTATGCACCGTACTGTAAAAAATACGGGTATTGCTGTAATTTCCGAATGCGGCGAGTACGGCAACATCCACCCTGTTGACAAGCGTCCCGTTGGCGAGCGTCTTGAATTGCAGGCTCTCTGTCACGTTTACGGTAAAATCACCGCTGACGAAGCTTACGGCCCTGTTTATAAATCCACCTTATACGGCGAAAACAGCCTTACCCTTTCCTTTGATTACGCAAAGGACGGCTTTGAAATCAGGGGAGAAAAGCCCACAGGCTTTGAAATTGCAGGTGAGGACAAGAAATTTGTGCCTGCAAAGGTTGAAATCAACGGCGATAAGATAACCCTTTCCGCTGAAGCTGTAAACAGACCTCTTTACGCACGATACAACTGGATAAACTTTGCAGAGGTAACGGTTTTCGGCAAAAACGGAATTCCTCTTGCTCCGTTCAGAACAGACTACAACGCATAAACACACCAGAAAGGATATGTCATAAATGAAAATATCATCACTTTTCGGCAAGGGCAGAGCCATCCTCTCCTTTGAGGTGTTCCCGCCTAAAAAGACAAGCCCTGTCGAAACCATTTACAGCACCCTCGGCGAGCTTAAGGAGCTTGAGCCTGACTTTATAAGCGTAACCTATGGTGCAGGCGGCAATGCTGCCGACACAACAACCTGCGATATTGCGGCTTACATCACAAACGAGCTTAAAATACCATCGGCGGCTCATCTTACCTGCGTTTACAGCACAAAAGAGGACATCCTCACTCGTCTTGCACAGCTTAAGGAACGAAACGTTGACAACATCCTCGCTTTAAGAGGTGACGTAAACCCAGAAATTCCCCGTCTTCACGATTTTGAGTACGCAAGCGACCTCACCGCTTTCATAAAAGCCAACGGTGATTTTCACGTTTCAGGTGCCTGCTATCCCGAATGTCACCTTGAATCCGCAAACATCATCGAAGACATTCAAAATCTTAAATATAAGGTGGAAGCAGGCGCAGAGCACCTTATGACCCAGCTTTTCTTTGACAACGCAGCGTTCTATGATTTTTACGAAAAAATGCAGATCGCAGGCATAAAAGTTCCCGTAGAAGCTGGAATTATGCCTGTTACAAACAAAAAACAGATTGAGCGTATGGTTTCAATGTGCGGAGCAAGTCTGCCTGCAAAGTTTTCAAAGGTTATGCAGAAATACGAAAATAACCCCGAAGCGCTCCGTGACGCAGGTATCGCTTATGCGGTTGACCAGATAGTTGACCTGCTCTCAAACGGCGTGGACGGTATCCATCTTTACACAATGAACAACCCTTACGTTGCACGTAAAATAAGCGAGAGCGTTAAAAATCTGCTTTAAGGAGAGTAACTGAAATGTCTTTAAACAGAATTGCAAAATTTTCAAAGGTGTCCTATGAACAGTTTAAAAAGGACTGGCAGGAAATTTTCCCCGAGGACGATGATGTTGTCACAGAGGAAATTTACAGCTGCATAAAGCTCCCTAAAAGAGCTACCGCAGGCTCGGCAGGCTACGATTTCTTCCTGCCTGTTGCGATTACCTTAAATCCCGACGAAACTCTGCTTATACCTACGGGAATAAGAGCAGAGATGGACAACGGCTGGGTGCTTAAAATCTATCCGAGAAGCGGTCTCGGCTTCAAGTACCGTATTCAGCTTGATAATACCGTAGGCATTATCGACAGCGACTATTTCCACGCCGACAACGAGGGTCACATTAAAATCAAGATAACCAACGACAGCAAGGATTTCAGCATCTGCGACGTTGACGAGGGCAAAGGCTTTGCACAGGGTATCTTCCTCCCATTCGGCATAACCGTTGACGATGAAGCCGACGGCGTCCGCACGGGCGGCTTCGGCAGCACGGACAGAGGGTGAGTAAATGAAGATCTATACAATAATAGGCGGCGTAAACGGCGTCGGAAAAAGCAGTCTGACAGGTGTTCTCAGCAGCAATCTCGCTGACCTGGGAATTATCGTCGATACTGACCAGCTCAATGCAAAATACGGCGGGGATAAGATTAAAGGCGGCAAGGAAGCTGTACGGATAATTAATGATTGTCTGAAAAAGGGTGTAAACTTCACTCAGGAAACCACACTTTCGGGAGTACGCACTATGAAAACAGTGACAACCGCCCGTGATAACGATTATTACATCCGTCTGTACTACGTAGGCGTTGGTTCAGCAGAAGAAAGTCTTGCACGAATAAGCAACCGTGTCCGAAAAGGCGGTCACAATATTCCTGCCGAAGATGTGCTTCGCCGATATGAAACACGCTTTGAGTCCCTTGTAAAAATACTGCCCTACTGCAACGAAGTCCATTTCTATGACAATGAAAACGGCTTTGCTGACGTAGGTGAATACAGAAACGGAAGCATTATTACAAGCGGTGACTACACTCCCCTGTGGCTGAAACAGCTTAAAACCTATCTTGAAAAAAATTAAATCCAATACTTTCTGAGCAGGCTTAACGCCTGCTCTTTTTGCGTAAAAACACTTATTATTTTACTTTTAGAAAAATATTTTTGATTTTATGTAAAATATACTTGACAAACTGTAAAGTGTGTGGTATTATAATATCACAGAGAAAAAACGGAGGTGATGAGGTGGCTAAGAATCTTAAGCTTAAAGCGGCGAGGGCGGCGCTTGATATGTCACAGCAGGCTCTTGCGGAAAAGGTCGGGGTTTCAAGGCAGACCATCAACGCAATCGAAAAGGGAGATTACAACCCCACCCTTAATTTGTGTATAGAAATATGTAAGGCTCTCGGAAAAACTCTTGATGAGATTTTCTGGGGAAATGAATGAGGAGGACATATGTTATGAAATTTGCAAATCCAAACGCTTTTATGGAAGAAGAAAAGCTTGATGAAAGACAGAATGCTTTAAGAGGTGAAATTGCTCACGAATGTATGCAGCTATGGTATGTGCTGAATGTGCTTTTTACCCTGATTTCCTTAACAACAGTGCTTATTGATTTTATACCTGCACTGCCGGCAGCAGTTTTTATTGTGGGATATTTTATAATAACATTTTTGTGTTTAAGCATTTATAATTTTAAATCAGCCCAAAAGGGCATACTCGCTTCATTTACAGGCTTTAAATTTACACGCAAAGGAAATATCGGAAGCATAGTGCTTTGTATTTTCTGCATAGGCATTACGATTGCAGAACACGCAAAAGGCACAGGCGTATTAACAGGTCTTTCAACGGTTGAACTGGTTTCTGTTATATTAATGTTTCTGGCAGGCATAATCTTTGATATTGTTTCAATTTTGTGCGTAAAGAAAAACAAGGCTGTTATAAACGAACAGTTTGAAGAAGAATAGGAGGACGATTAAAATGAGCAATAATGTTTACAATGAAAATACAAACCTTGCAAGCGGTACAATTTTTGACGAAATAGGCTATGACGAAATGCAGAAGGCAGAAAATCACGAGATAGGCTTCAAGCTTTTCAGAATAATGTTTTTTGTGGTGCTGGCGTTTGCATTGGTGCTTGTTATGGTGTGCGGAAAGGCTGAAAATGTTGCGGGAATGGTGATTTCACTTGTTCTGATGGCGGTAATTTTCGGATTTTACGTTCTTTACGCTTATATGACGGCGAAAAAGGGCATTATGAATCCCAGATTTGCTAAAGGCTGGTCAGGAACGTGGGTAATAATCGCTTATATCCTTATTGCAGCATTGTGGGGCACTCAGCTGATAGACGCTGTTAAGGACAGTTCACTTTCGGATATTGCGAATTGTGTAATGTGGCTTATAATTTCAACGGAAGCTATGCTTATGTGCCTTTGCGCTAAAAAGAATAAAAAGGTGCTTGAGGAGCAGCTTAAAGAAGAACTGGAATAAAAAACTGCTGTACGACCGCAAATCGTACAGCAGTTTTATTTAGTCGCAGAGTCGTACCGTTTCCTTAGGTGCAAAGTTAGTTTCCATTGTCCAGGTAACGGCTGTGCAGTTTTTCATAACGAACACCTGCAAGAGATTGTCGATGCCGTTGTCAACCCATGCCTGAAGAAACTTTCTTGATGGATGTGCAAAAATTTCCTTGCGTAGCTCTTCATCGTGTACCTGTTCAAGAACGCCTGTAACACGAATCTGAACACCCCCGCAGGAAAAGCACATTTCCGCCTTGGGATTTTCCTTGATCTGTGAAAAAACAGATTTTGTAGAGGCTGTGTGGAAAACAAATCCGTTCTCGTCTGCTCTGAAAAGAAGCATACCTCTTACTCTCGGCTGGTCACCCTCCACGGTTGCAAGATGGAATGCAGGGTTTTCGTTTATAAGCTTGAACATTTCCTGTGCTGTCATAAAATTATCATCCTTTCTTTTTTGATAATTATACTGCACAGAATGTTTTTATGCTTTTAAAATACCGTCATTGTTTTTTAAAATAGTGCTAATCGCTGTATTTCTCTCTGTAATCGCTGGGAGAAATACCCGTCCTGCTCTGGAAACAGGCTGAAAAATGAGCGCTGCTTCCGAAGCCGCACCGCATTGCAATCTCCGTAACGCTGATATTTTTCCGCCGCAGAAGAAGCTTTGCTTTTGCAAGCCTGATTTCAATGAGATATTCTATGGGAGTTATTCCCGTTTCCTTTTTGAAGCGGCGGTTAAGGCTTGAAGGAGAAACATATCCCAGCTCCGCAAGCTTAGCAACGGTTATATTTTCGCCGTAATGCTGCTCCATATAGTGCTGTGCCCGTGCTACGGAATAATCGGCAGACACGGCTCTCATATCAAGAGTCTCACCGAAAAGGCTGCGTATTATCCAGTGTGTAATTATCTCGCACTGTGCGTCAAGGGTTATATGTGAATTCATCATCCCCTTGCTGTACTCAAAGGCAAAGGTATTGAGTGCTTTAAGAATATCGCTGCACATTTCAAAATCCTTATCCTTAAATGACGGCAGAGTATCCGAGTACATAAGATAACGCTTTTCAAAGAACTCCTTTGAAATAAGTATAAAATAATAATGCCGTCCCTCATCGCAGGTACACACCACATCAGGAGAAATTATCCTGCAGGAGTAATGCACCGTGCTGTCAGCAGCCTGCTCAAAGCTTATTGCCGCCAGATACGACGGAAAGCTGCGCTTTTCCGTAAGAAAACTGCTGTCCGAGACAGGTATGAACAGCCCCAGCGAAGGACGGACATAGCAGTCTGTACAGGCAAGCTTTTCTTCGGATATATCATTCCCTGCAAGCCCTCTGATAAGTTCAGAATCCTTCATTCCCATTCCCCCTTTTTAATTATTATATAAACACCTGGGGGCTTTGTCAATTGCCGTTTAGGATATTGTCAGGCATAAATACGGGCTGTGCATTAATTTACACAGTTTAAACACTTTTATACCTGATAAAATTTTCACAAAAAGCACTTGCAATGTATGCAATTATAGGTTATAATAAGTGTGTATGAAAATTATCGGGATAAAATCCCTGAAAGGATGTATAAACTATGTCAAGACTCGTTTCCGCAAAAGAAATGCTCACAAAGGCTCGTGAGGGCAAGTACGCAGTAGGTCAGTTCAACATCAACAACCTCGAATGGACTAAGTCTATCCTTCTCACAGCAGAAGAACTCAAGTCCCCTGTTATCCTCGGTGTTTCCGAAGGCGCAGGCAAGTATATGTGCGGCTACAAGACAGTAGTTGGTATGGTTGAAGGTATGATGGAAGAACTCAACATCACAGTTCCTGTTGCTCTTCACCTCGACCACGGTTCCTTTGAAGGCGCTAAGGCTTGCATCAACGCAGGCTTCTCCTCTATTATGTTCGACGGTTCACACTACCCAATTGAAGAAAACATCGCTAAGACAACTGCTCTCGTAAACGCTTGCGAAGTGCTCGGCATCTCTCTTGAAGCTGAAGTTGGCTCCATCGGCGGCGAAGAAGACGGCGTTGTTGGCGCAGGCGAATGTGCAGATCCTAACGAATGCAAGATGATCGCTGACCTCGGCGTTACAATGCTTGCTGCAGGTATCGGCAACATTCACGGTAAGTACCCTGAAAACTGGGCAGGTCTTTCCTTCGAAACTCTCGAAGCTGTAAAGGACAAGGTTGGCGATATGCCTCTCGTTCTCCACGGCGGTACAGGTATTCCTGAGGATATGATCAAGAAGGCTATTTCTCTCGGCGTTGCTAAGATCAACGTTAACACAGAATGCCAGCTTGCATTCCAGGAAGCTACAAGAAAGTACATCGAAGAAGGCAAGGATCAGCAGGGCAAGGGCTTCGACCCAAGAAAGCTCCTCGCTCCGGGTGCTGAAGCTATCAAGGCAACCGTAAAGGAAAAGATGGAACTCTTCGGTTCTGTAAATAAAGCTTAATCGGTCATCTTATCCTTCGGAAAAGATGGAACTCTTCGGTTCTGTTAACAAGGCTTAATTTAATGCGTAATTCATAATGCTTAATGCGTAATTAAAGTTTAAACGGCGGACTTTTTATAGTCCGCCGTTTTTTAATCTTCCTGTATAAACAATTCTTCTGCGTCTCTCTGTAATTTTTTCAGCTTAATTATAGTGAGCATATTCTGCATATTGTTGTCGTCCTTCTGCAGTGCATTGATGATGTCCGTTATTCCGTTGAATAAAAAATAGTATAGTTCTTTGTAGTCAAGCATTTTTATTCCTCCTTATGTACCCAATTAATTTGTTGGGTAATTATTTTTATTATAATGTAATATATTTGTTTTGTCAAGTTACGCTAATGATATATGTTATAATTTTTAAAAATGGAGGTAAGATATATCATGGCTTATTACAGAAGAATTCGTGAACTGCGTGAGGACAATGATAAGACCCAACGTGAATTGGCTGAATATTTAGGCACGCCTTATCAGTATTACGCCGTATATGAAAAGGGAACAAGCGAAATTTCCTTTGAAAGAGCCATCCTCCTCGCAAAATATTACGACGTCAGCCTTGATTATATTGCAGGTCTTACAAATGACAAAAAGGGACTTTCATCAAGCGACCTTACCCCTGAACAGCAGGAAATTCTCCGCCTGACCGAAAACCTGTCCTATAATTCCCGAAAAAAGCTTCTGGAATTTCTGCGTACCATAGAGTAAACCCCACAGTTTAAAGCTGTGGGGTTGTTTTGATTAATTTTTACTGTGGGTTTTTATACAGAGTGATTCCCTCGTATCATCAGATATCCCAAGGAGATGAATCAAAAGCTTCTTCAAAACCTATGCAGTTTATGACATAGTCATACGTAGTTTTACCTTGTGAAATATGGAACTCCAGCACATCATTGTTTTTCATTGCATTTATTATCGGATGCTTATTCTTGGGTTCGTATGAAGTTATTGCATATGCTCCGCTTATTGTTTTTCTGCCTTCTATCGTAAAACTACTGCCGTCCTCCTCTGTAACCGTTATATCAAATACATTTGCAGGGTCTGCAAATTCGTTTACTATCAGCCTGTCGCCGTCAATATACAAACAAATACCTACAGAGTCCTTTATTGTGTTATCATAAGATCTATTGCGCATACACTCCATTTTTACTTTAAGATAACCGTCTTTTATCTTGGATGTATTATATGTACCCTCAGCATAGCCTACACGGTAACAGGTTTCTGAAGGACCCCACATACTTTCAAGATATTCAAGCTCCCAATCATTTGCAGGTGCGTCTATTACTTTGCTTGTTTCAGTAGTTGTCACAGTGGTTACAGGAACCGTAGTAACTGTTGTTGTCTGCTGTGACAGTTCTGCCTGCAATTCGCTTTTTTCACTTTGAAGCTGTTCAATTTCGCTCTGTATAGCTTCCATTTCTTCCTGTAACTGCCCTATGTCATCATTTGTTTTGTCTGAGGCTCCGCAGCCTGTAAAGCATAACACAGTCATTAAAATGACAGTCAAAAATCTTTTCTTCATATCAACATCTCCATTTTAATTTTATGAAATACCGCACAAAGCCGTCAGGTGGGCTTTGTGCGGTACTGCCATTATTGCAGAAAGAACACTTTTAATAAAACCACTCAGATGAAACATCTTCGAAACCGATACAGTTCATAGTGAATTCATAAGCTGTATTCTCAGCGAATGCAGTAAAATACAGCACGTCATTATTTGCCATGGCATTTAATAAATTGTTTTTTCCAACATCATCCATATACCATGCAGAACCGTCATAGCCGGAAATTTCAAATTCGATTGTATTGCCGCTTTCATCCGTAACAAACAAATAAAAAACATCGTTCATTCTGACATATTCTTCATCACGCCATAAATGCACGTAAATGCGGTCTACTGTATAGAAACCAATATTATTATTCATACCGCATATCATTTCAAACTCTACCTTAAGTTCCCCATTTACATCATAAGTAAAAAAGTATGTCCCTTCGGCACGCCCTGAAACTTTAAAGGGATCGGAAATATTTTCGTAGTATCCGTAAAGATACTCAATGTCCCAATCATTTGCAGGTGCGTCTATTACTTTGCTTGTTTCAGTAGTTGTCACAGTGGTTACAGGAACCGTAGTAACTGTTGTTGTCTGCTGTGTCAGCTCTGCCTGCAATTCGCTTTTTTCATTTTGAAGCTGTTCGATTTCGTTCTGCATAGCTTCCATTTGTTTCTGCAACTGTCCTATGTCATCATTTGTTTTGTCTGAGGCTCCGCAGCCTGTAAAGCATAACATAACTGTTAAAAAGGCAGCACAAAAAGCTTTTCCTGATTGCTTCATCAAAATTCCACCCTTTATTTATTATCTTTTCGTCTTTTCAAGGATTTTACGTATTCTGTGTATATCCTCTGCCATATCAAGAAAAACCATTGAAAGTCCGACAGTAAGGACAGCAACCACTATTGAAATTGCAACAGCGGCTATTGCCAGTCCTAAATTAAGAGATTTAAATATACTAAACAGTATTATGCCGATTATAATAATAATGAAAAAGATTATCCTGTTTACCGCTTTAAGATTTGAAATCCAGAATGTTGACTTGGTTTCTCTGTCATATTCAACTTCCTTGTCATTCCTGATCTGACCTGCTATTAAATTTACGAGCCAGTCTTCAAGCCCTTTATCAGTACAGTTCTGACAGCACTCGTCAACATATTCCAGCGACTGCTCATAATTTCCATCATTTTCAGCAATGGAAGCAATTGCACCGTGGCATTTGCCGCAGGTTGAATATTCCCTGCCCTTATCGTCTACAAACTGGACAAAAAAATCATTATCCTGCGTTTCTTTGCCGCACATAGGACATTTTTTCATATAATCACCCATTAATCATCAAGTTTATGTATACAGCTTAATCAATTCTCTCAAAAACCATAGTTGCCTGAATCTTGTCACCGCCGAGGAAGCCCTTTGCACCCGAAGAAGCGGTTGAAATCGTGTGGAGACGGTAGCCTTTAGCTGCCTGCTTGTTGATTTCCGACTGAAGATTTGTAAGGCTTGCTGTACCCGAGCCTGTACCAAGTAATTTTTCTGTAAGTACAACCTGAATAACAACGTACTTTTCGTTGCCGCTGCTGTATGCCTTACCTGCTACATCGTCAAAACCTAATCCAAAACCTGCCATTTTCATCTTCTCCTTTGAATTTACCATAATTTACAGACACGCTGTTCGATGTCATAATGTAAGTATACACCAATCGACATTAACTTTGGTTAGCCGACAGCTATACTTTTGACGTTTTCTATATATTTTCTAAATAAAAAACCACAGTTTTGTGATATATCACCAAACCGTGGTTTAATTTGATTACCTAAAACAGTGTCCATCGGGAATGAACCTGCGAGAATACCCTCTTTAGCGTAACGGTGCGTCTGAGTGACCATAGCCATAACAGCAGCTATAAATTGCAAAAAATTACCTCCCGACATTTCGGAAGGTAATCTTGTTTTAAATTCTGTTTGCTTTTTTTGCGGCTTTCTGCTGATACATTTTAGCGTCGGCAATTTTAATCATACTGTCAACAGACTCGATCTGATTTGCAGGTACGCTGTAAAAACCGCAGCTGCACCCTACCTCGTAAGGCAGACGGCTGCCCTCGTTGTATTCACGCAGGAAGCTGTCGATGTCGGCAATGTAGCCCTCGATTTCCTCGTCATTGTCATTGGCAAGGATAATGCAGTACTCATCGCCGCCCGTTCTGGTGCTTACACTGCCCCTCGGAACGGACGCCTTTATAGCGTTTGCTGTCTGTAAGATAGCGTTGTCCCCTGCCTCGTGGCCGTAATTGTCGTTTATAGGCTTAAGGCGGTCAATGTCAACACATATTACAGTAAGCATACAATTGTTATCCCTTGCCTGCTCCACGACTTTTTTGCCCAGCTTTTCCATACCTCTTCGGTTGTAAAGTCCTGTAAGCGGATCTCTTATGTAGAGATTTTCAAGCTTGTCAACAACGTCCTCCAGCTCATTTTTCATATAAAAAATGCCTGCATTATTTGAAAGCGTAACAAGCCACGTTGCAAAAAAGTCACCTGCACCCTGCATTTTCTTAGGCTCATACGCAATATATCCAAGAAATCTGTTCTTGAAATAAATCGGCGAGAATGCAAAGAAACGTGCTTTTTCACCATTGAAAATATCTATCGGCACAAGCCTTGAAGAAGGAAATCTTGTTCCCGAAGGAATGACCTCATCATCTGTCATTGAAAGCATCGTTTCCGAAATACCGTAATGACCTTCCCCTGCATTTTTAAACGAAGAAGTACCCTCCTCAAGCTCTGAACAGATACAAACATAAAGACTGTTCATACTGAAGAAATACGACGCCTTCTGAGCCTCACGGTAAATTTCCACCGAGGTTTCGGCATTGGAGAAGTTGGTGTTTGTTTCAAGTATATAGTAGTTGATTTCCATCGCCTTGTTACGATAGCCGTACTTTGAATTATAGAAATCCTGCTCATCCGTGTTTACAGCACCGTCACATCCGCAGGAACGGCTTCTTTCCAGTACAGAATCCACCAGCACCGTATCGGGAGTTTCCTTGCCTGCCCATATATCCGTCAGAAGATTTACCGCAACCTCGCCCGACTCGTAAAATGCTCTTCGCACTGTTGTAAGAGGCGGGTCGTAGCTTTCGCAGTCAATAACACCGTCAAAGCCTGTTACGACAATATCCTCAGGAATTCTGTAACCGTGAGCCTTTAAGCAGTCCATACAGAAAAAAGCCATAGTATCGCTTGCACAGACGATCGCTTCGGGAATGTCACCCGATTTAATGAAATTCTCCGTACATTCAATGGATTTTTTCCAGAATTCGCCGTAAGCAATACGTTCTTCCTCAATCGGAATATTATTTTCTGTAAGTACCTTTTTATATGCTTCAAGACGTTCTTCCGTCTGTAAATTACCCGGGAAACCACCGATGAAATTGATCTTTTTAAGACCGTGGTCCTGCACAAGATGACGCACGACAAATTCCATTGCAATCTTATCGCTGAGAACAATATTCTTTTGCAGCTTATGGTCGGGGTCGTTGATATTTACAACGGGAATACCGTGTTTTTTAGCCTTTGCGGAGATGTTATAGATTACTTCCTCGCTGATGATAGAGTCACCGAGAATAACCACGCCGTCAACAAGCTCATAATTTATCAGATTAAAAATTTCAACCTCGCCTGCAATAATACTTTCGTGAAGCGTGCGGCCTGCATTAAGCTCAGGCTTTTTAAGCAGCGACGCAAAAACAAGCAGATTAATATCAAGCTCCCTGCATTTTTCACGCATACCGCTTACAACTCTTGTTTCATATTCCCAGTTATAACCTGTTACACATACTGCTATTGTCTTTCTTTTCATTATGTCACCCCTCTTATTCAAAATAAAATATCACTTTTTTCGAGATTGATATAATTATAGCACAAAAGAAAAACCATTACAAGGATTATTTTTGTGCATTGTTAAAAGTTTAACTATACATTTTATGTCAGAGTGTTTTCTTTTGTGTTAACGAGGTATGTATGAAGAAAGGTCAGTTTTTTTGATTGCCTGACCTTAACTTTTAATATTTAGCCTTTAGCGTCGTACCAGGTGAAGCCTTTTTCCACCTCGGCAGTAAGTGGAACATCGAGTCTTGCTGCGGAATTCATTTCCTCACCAAGTACTGCCGCCGCTTTTTCTGCATCCTTTTCGCTTACTTCAATGATAAGTTCGTCGTGCACCTGAAGGATAAGCCTTGCGTCAAGCTCTTCCGCTTTAAGACGGTTATAGACCCTCACCATTGCTATTTTGATTATATCCGCCGCTGTGCCCTGTACAGGTGCGTTCATAGCGGCTCTTTTACCGAACGCCTGAACGTTCTTGTTGGAATTTTTAAGTTCGGGAATGTAGCGCCTTCTGCCGTACATCGTCACAGCATAGCCGTTTTCCGACGCTTCATCTACGGTTTTATCCATAAACGACTTTATATTCGGATATTTTGCAAAATAATTCTTGATATAACGGTCAGCCTCCGCAACGGAAACATCTATATCCTTTGAAAGGGAAAATGCACCTATGCCGTAAACAATTCCGAAGTTTACAGCCTTCGCCGCACGTCTCATTTCAGAATTTACCATTTCGGGCGGCATATCAAAAACCTGTGCGGCAGTTGCGGTGTGAATATCCATACCGTTTATAAAGCTGCTCTGCATATTCTTGTCGCCGCTCATATGAGCAAGAATTCTCAGCTCGATCTGGCTGTAATCGGCGTCAAGAAGGGTATAGCCGTCAGCGGCAGTGAAAAATTTACGCATATTGCGTCCAAGCTCGGTACGCACGGGAATGTTCTGCATATTAGGCTCCGTTGAGGAAATACGGCCTGTGCGTGTTTCCGTCTGCTTGAATACAGAATGTACCCTGCCGTCATCCCCCACCTCTTTAAGCAGGCCCTCAACGTAGGTCGAGTTAAGCTTTGTAAGCTGACGGTACTGCAAAATCAGCTCAACTATCTCGTGCTTGTCACGAAGCTCCTCCAGCACCTCTGCATTTGTGGAATAGCCTGTTTTTGTCTTTTTCTTTGCAGGCAGACCCATTTCCTCAAACAGTATAACTCCCAGCTGTTTCGGAGAGCTTATGTTGAATTCGTGTCCTGCCATAAAATAAATCTGCTGTTCAAGTCCTTTTATGTCGGCTGAAAGTGTAAAGCCAAAGTCCTTTACACCGTTTGTATCAACTCTTACGCCGTAATGCTCCATTGAAGCAAGCACTTCCGTAAGGGGCTGTTCGATTTCATTGAACAAATCGAGCATACCCGCTGCCTCAACCTGTTTAAGAAGCATTCCGCAAAGCTGCGGCAGGCTGGCAATATCTGCATTTTCATCAAGGCTGCTGTAATAAGGCGAGCCGTACTCCGCACACATCTTTTCAATGGTATACTCCGCCGATGAAGCGTTCAGAAGGTAGCCTGCAATGTCAGCGTCTGCAACAAGATTTTTCAGTTCACAGCCGTTCTCAAAGCAGAAACGATAAACAGGCTTAGCCTGAAAGCTGTACTTCTTACACTCCGATGAGAAGAATTCGATTGCTCTTTCTTTATTATCAATAGTAATAATCTTATTATTATATACCAACCGTAATATACTATCTGTATAAATAAACGATACTATACTATCCGTGTTTAAAATTCCACTAAAAATGCCGTCGGTATACTCTATGATTTCATATTCGATTTCAACAGGACGCTCCTGTTCGGGCACAGTTTCAATGTTTACATTTGCAGACGGTTTAAGACCAAGCTTCTCGATAAGCTTGTACATTTCCAGCCTTGTCAGCAGAGCCGACACCTTTTCACCGTCCATTTCGCCCTTTTTGTAGCTGTCAGCGTTCATATCAATGGGGGCGTCGTAAACTATCGTCGCAAGCCACTTGCTCTGCTCAGCGTCAGCCTTGCCTGCTTCAAGCTTTGCAATAACCGACTTTGTTGCCGTAACCTCGCCCTTTTCAAGCTTGTCATAAAGCTCCTCAACGCTGTGGTAATCCTTAATAAGCGTAAGGGCGGTCTTTTCACCGATACCCTTTACGCCGCTGATATTGTCGGAGCTGTCGCCCATAAGCGCTTTAAGGTCAATAAGCTGTAAAGGTTTCAGCCCGTAGTCCTCGCTGAATTTTTCGGGGGTGTAAACTTTAAGCTCCTTTGTGCCGTGAAGAAGCACCGTTACCTTTTCGTTTACAAGCTGTAAAGAGTCCCTGTCTCCTGTTAAAATCAGGCACTCGTTTCCGCTGTCAGCGCAGATTTTAGAGAGCGTACCCAGAATGTCGTCGGCTTCATAGCCCTCCGTTTCAAGAACGTGGACACCCATTCCTTTAAGCAGCTCCTTGATAAGCGGCATCTGCTGTGCAAGCTCGTCAGGCATACCGTGACGGTTTGCCTTGTAGCTTTCAACCGCCTTGTGTCTGAACGTAGGGGCACGCAGGTCAAATGCGCACGCCACAGCGTCAGGCTTTTCTTCACCTGCTATTTTAAGGTAAATGTTCATAAAGCCTGTTATGGCATTTGTAAACACGCCGTTTTTGTTGGACAGCATCTTTATACCGTAAAACGCACGGTTCATTATGCTGTTGCCGTCTATTGCAAGAAGCTTCATTTTTTACTCACCTCATACATTATTTTTTTAATACAGCTACGTCTTAAACAGTCCACCGGACTGTTTAAGAGATGAAATTCAATTGTATATGCAGCAAAGGGGAGGCGGTCGTGTTCGCCTCCCCTCAAAATGCTGTCGCATTTCTCACCCCTTGCTCCGTTCCGAAGCGCAGGGATTTCGCTGTCTGCGGACAGCGACCAAGGGCGTTGCCCTTTGGAAACCCACCACCTTTGAAAAGGTGGACGAAACTTTTAATTTCCTGACGGTGTTTTGAAAGCAACGGCACGTCAGTCAGGCTTCCCCGCCCCGCCTGTCACATATTTTCTACGGTTTCAATGCCGAGAATGTCAAGGTGCTTGACAATCATTGTGCGGACAAGCTTGATAAGAGCTATCCAGCTTGCCTTTTTAGCCTCGTCCTGCTCGTCCATAATGTGATTTTCGTGGTAGAAATGGGAGAAGGACACCGCCAGCTGATATGCATTTTCGCAGATGTAGTTAGGCGCTTTTTCTTCCATAGCGTAATTGAAGGTATCGCCTGTCATTATAAGCTTAAGCATAATATCACGTTCAGCCTCTGTATAAACGCCGTTAAGCTCTGCCTTGCAGTCCCCTGTCTTTTTAAGGATGGAGTTAATTCGTGATACTGTGTAAAGCAGGTAAATACCGGTCTTGCCCTCTGCTGACATAAACTTGTCAAGGTCGAAGATATAGTCCTTTGAACGATGGTTTATAAGGTCACCGAACTTTACAGCCGCCATACCAAGCTTCTGCGCATAGCTTTCCTTGTCATCCTCGTTTACGAAAGAGGAGTTTTCAAGTCGTGCAAGAGAAGCGTCGGTTACTGTCTGGATAAGGTCGGAAAGACGCATTACACCGCCGTCACGGGTCTTATAAGGCTTACCGTCGCTGCCGTTCATTGTACCGAAGCCAAGGAATTCAAGCTCTGTTTCGGCAGGAACAAGGTCGGCACGTCTTGCACAGCGGAAAACCTGTGTGAAGTGAAGCTCCTGACGCTTGTCAACAACGTACCATATCTTATCAGGGTTAAAGTCCTTGCGGCGCTGAATGATAGTTGCAAGGTCTGTTGTAGCGTAAATGCTGGAATTATCGGACTTTCTTACGATAACAGGAGGCATAGGCGCCTTATCGCTTTCAAGCTCAACGTCAACTACCAGCGCACCGTTGCTTTCGTAGGAAAGCTTCTTATCTTCAAGTATCTGCATAAGCTCAGGAATGAACTTGTCAGCGTCGCTTTCGCCGTACCAGTAGTCAAAATCAACGTCCAGCTTGGAATAGTTTGATTTAAGGTCAGCAATGGACACCTTTAATATTTCCTTCCAGAGAGCAATATATCCCTCTCTGCCGTTCTGAAGCTCAAATGTAGCTGTGTGAGCCTTAGCCTTGAAATCTTCGTCTTCCTTGCTCTTCTTGCTTGCAAACGGGTAAACCTCGCAGAGAAGATCAGCAGTAAGCTCAGGCATTGCGTCTGTTTCAGCATTAAAATCAGCGCTGAAGCACTTCCAGTCGGGGTATCTCTCGTTTAATTCAGCAATAACAAGGCCGATCTGTAAGCCCCAGTCGCCAAGATGTACGTCGCCGTAAACGGTATTGCCGCAGGCTCTTGCAAGACGCTTTAAGGACTCACCGATAATTGCGGAACGGAGATGTCCGATGTGGAGGGGCTTTGCAACGTTTGGTCCGCCGTAGTCGATAACAATGGTCTGTGGCTTTTCAGCCTGTGGAACACCGTTGAACTTGTCAGCCTCGATTTCCTTTGTAAGCTCAAGCATATATTCATCTGTCAGCGTAAGATTAAGGAAGCCAGGCTTTACAACTTCAACCTTGCCGAAAATCCCCTCTTCCTTAAGCACAGCCGCAACATCATCTGCAATCATAAACGGAGCTTTCTTGTAAAGCTTTGCACCCGAAAATGCACCGTTGCACTGGAACTGGCAAAGGTCAAGACGGTCAGAAGCCGTAACAACGCCCAGCTTGCTGTCATAACCGCACTTTTCAAATGCCGCCGACACCTTTTCTGTAAGTAACTTTGTAATAGATTTCATTTATACCAACCCTTTATATTTAATAACTATCATTTAATTTTACCATATCTGCAATCATAAGTCAATCCAAATCATATGAGAATACCGTCAAAATGGTCGATTTCGTGCTGAACTATCTGTGCGTCGAAGTTGCGGAAGGTACGCTTCTTCTTTTTAAACTTCATATCGTAAAATTCCACCGTTACAACGCTGTGCCTTTTTACAGGACGCTTTCCCGTCAGCGACAGACAGCCCTCCTCGGTTTCGTAGACCTTTCCCGATTTTTCCGTTATGACAGGATTTATCAGCACAAGATATTCCTTTCCTGCAAGCACTGCCGCAATGGTTTTGCTCTCCCCTATCATATTTGCCGCCATTCCCACACAGCGGTCGGCATTTGCCTTAAGAGTTTCCAGCAGGTCCTGTGCAATGCTTAAATCACTCTCATCAGCCGCCATTGATTTCTGCTTTAAAAATATAACGTCAGTAACAATATCCCTTACCATTTTTACAGCCCCTTCATTTTATTTAGTCTTGAAATTATATCCTTCATTGCTTCGATTATGTAATCAGCGTCCTCTGCGGTAAATCCGCCGTCAATGCTGAAACGCAGAGCGCCCCTTGCCTGTTCGGCAGTAAGCCCCATTGCAGTCAGAACGTGAGAAGGCTCGGTCTGTCCCGACGAGCAGGCGGAGCCGCCCGAAGCGCATATTCCCTTGCTGTCAAGCAGGAGAAGCATAGTTTCCCCCTCAAATCCCTCAAATGACACGTTTACATTTCCCATAAGACGGTTTTCACAGCTGCCGTTTAATCTTCCGCCAAGCTTAATAAGTCCGTCAATAAGCCTGTCACGGACTTTTACCGTGCGTTCATACCTGCCGTCAAAGTCTTCATACGCCGCCTTTACAGCTTCACCCAGACCGACTATCGCAGGCACATTTTCCGTACCTGCCCTTCTGCCTTTTTCCTGTGCACCGCCTGTTATCATAGCTTCAAGTGCCGTGCCGTTTCTTACATAAAGCACACCGATACCCTTCATTGCGTGGATTTTATGTCCCGACAGAGAAAGCATTGCTATGTTCTGCTTTTTTACGTCAATTTTTACGTTTCCCACAGCCTGCACCGCATCCGTATGAAAGCAAACTCCCTTTTCCTTGCACACCCTGCCGATTTCCTCAACAGGCATTACCGTGCCCACCTCGTTGTTTGCGTACATAACCGTAACCAGTGCGGTGTCTTTACGGATAGCATTTTCAACCTGCTCCGCCGTAATAATACCGTCCCCGTCAGGTTTAAGATAAGTTACCTCAAAGCCCTGCTTTTCAAGCTTTTTACACGCTTCAAGCACCGCCTTGTGCTCTACGGCTGTTGTAACGATGTGCCTTTTTCCGTGCTCATACTGAGCCTTTGCGTATCCTGTCACCGCCCACCAGTCCGACTCCGTGCCGCCGCTTGTGAAGTAAATCTCCGACGGGTGACAGTTTAAACATTCTGCAATCTGTTCCCTTGCATTTTCAATTGCCCGTCTTGCGTCACGGCCCTGACGGTGTATGCTTGAAGGGTTGCCGAAGCTTTCGGAAAGGAATGGCAGCATTGCATTGAGTACCCTTTCCGAAACCGCCGTTGAAGCGGCATTATCTGCATAAACAAATCTTTTTTCCATATTCCTCTTAAAAAGTACGGCACTTCCGCTTGAAGGAAATGCCGTAAAACGTTGATTTTTATTCTTCTGTACTGCTGTTTTCGGAAGCAGGTGCACTGTTTGAAGGTACGCTTGATTTTACTGCGCCTGCGGATGTGCTGTTTATTTCATCCATAAGAGTTGTGATGTCAAGCATCATTGAGCCGCT
The DNA here is from genome assembly GCA_017408395.1 of Oscillospiraceae bacterium. Taxonomy (GTDB): domain Bacteria; phylum Bacillota; class Clostridia; order Oscillospirales; family Ruminococcaceae; genus UMGS363. The sequence goes on along the minus strand of JAFQUQ010000029.1, from coordinate 66,278 downwards.
GTCGCCTGAAGCAACGGTAGGAAGCTTGCCGTCCCACTTTTCTATGTAGCTCATAAGGATGATCTCAGGTGTGATCTGCTCTGACTTAAGACGATATGCCTCAGCCTCAGCTTCAGCAGCCGCTACTGTCTGTTCAGCTTCAACCCTGATACGCTGTAAATCCTGTTCAGCCTTAAGCGCATTCTGCTGTGCAGTCTGCTTTGCTTCGATAGCCGCATTGTATTCTTCGGTAAAATCAAAAGCGGTAATGTTGAAAATCTGGATGTCGATGCCGTATTCTGTGATTTTGTTCTTAAGCAGCTCCATCATCTGATCGCCGATAGACTGACGGTTTGTGATAAGCTCCTCTGCTGTAAACTTTGCAGTAACAGCCTTTACACATTCCTGGATAGCAGGTGTGATGATTACTTCTTCATAGTCCATACCGATATTCTTGTAAACGCTTGCCGAATAGGAGTTGAGCACCTTATAGTTTACAGCAATTGTTGAAGAAACGGTCTGGAGGTCCTTTGAAGCCGCCGAGCAGGCAACCTCTGCCTTCTGAACACGGTTATCCACCAGAACGATGTCCTGCACGAAAGGTATCTTGAAGTGAAGACCTTCGCCGAGAACGGAGTCGGAAACCTTGCCGAATGTAGTAATTACACCCGAATGACCTGATTTTACCGTAGTGAATGAGTTAAGCGCAAGAAAAAGTACAACCAGCAGCACTACAACGGTAACAACTATCTTTGTGACCTTTTTGCCGTTTACGTCTACAACATTAATGTTATCTGCCATTTAAAAATATCTCCTTTAATTATAAAGTTTCTTCCTTTTCGTCGTCGGGAACGTCGTTTTCGGTGATGATATGGTCATCAAGGCTGAAATCGTAGTCCTCATCGTCGAAAATCTCATATTCGTAATCGCCGGGAAGCTCATCGCCGCAGCAGCCCTTTACAAGCTTAGCGGTCTTGCTGCTCTTTACAATAGCAATAATGCTTAAAACGATAGCCGCAGCAATAAGAATAAATGCGATAACCCCAAGTACGATCGCAACTGTCTTCCACTTCTTAGGGTTGAACTTTGCAATCTTGTCCCTTGTATCCTCAACCATAACCTTAAGTGAGTCAATTCTGTCCTTAGCAGCGTCAAATGCGCCCATAAATGTCTTTACGTTCATAATCATACTTCCTTTCCTGATTTTATATTATGTTAAATTTACCCCTCAAGTGACTTGAGAGCCTTTGCCTCGTCACGGTCAACCCTGATTTTACCGTCCTTGATGACAGTAACCTCGGATTTGTCAAAAATTGACGCAGGTTCGTCCGATTTTTCAGGCTTTACCTTAAGCTTGCCCGTAAGAAGATTTACCTCCTCAACGTGACCCTTGAACTTGCCTGTGTTTACGTAAGCGCCCACCTTAGGAGTCACCTTAAGCAGCTCCTCGTAGCAGTCCTGCTCATATTTAAGACAGCACATAAGTCTGCCGCAGGTGCCTGAAATTTTAGTCGGATTAAGTGAAAGCCCCTGTTCCTTTGCCATTTTTATTGACACAGGCTGGAACTCGCCCAAAAAGCCATTGCAGCAGAAGGGTCTGCCGCAGATGCCGAGACCGCCTAAAATCTTTGCCTCGTCCCTTACGCCTATCTGACGCAGCTCTATTCTCGTTCTGAATACGGCCGCCAGATCCTTTACAAGCTCACGGAAATCCACTCTCGCCTCAGCTGTAAAATAGAACAGCAGCTTGTTGTTGTCGAATGTACACTCAACGTCAACCAGCTTCATATCAAGCTTGTGAGCAAGGATTTTTTCCTCGCATATCTTAAAAGCATTCTGCTCTTTTACCTTATTCTGTTCAAGTACCTTTTTATCCTGCTCAGTAGCAGCTCTTATTATCGGCTTAAGAGGAGGAGTTATCTTTTCATCCTCAATCATACGGTTTGTCATCACGACCTCACCGCACTCAACGCCTCTCGCCGTTTCAACTATAACGAGCGCACCTGCTTCAAGCTTCTGGCCGTTTGGTGAAAAATAATACACCTTACCGGCACTCTTGAAGCGCACTCCGATTATTTCGGTCATTGTTTCAATTTTCCTTTCTTAACCGTGTCAGCCCATAAGCGCACCGCTTAATGCTGCCATTGCCGCCGACACGTTTACATTTGAACTGCAGTACCATATATTCTGCAGAAGAATGTCGTGTATATTCTCCGCCTTTTTAAAGGAGAGCCTGTCGGAAAGAAGCTCCGCACCGTTTCTGTAACAGCCCGTAAGCTCAGCCTTGTCCCTTCCTTCAAGACGGATTATGCAAACGTCCCTTATCACTTTATCTGCAAGTGTAAGCACGTTTCTGATTTTTTCCCTGTTCTCGCCTATATCGTAAAGCGCCTTGTACAAAGCGTACTCATCGCCGCTGATTATGCCGTCTATCACTCCTCTGCACAGCTTTACTTCCTCTGCACAGGAGTTCCCTTCAAGATACTCGATACAGCAGCCGATGTTTCCGTGGAAAACAGATACCGCTTCATCTATCTGTTCGGGGGTGTACTTTTCAAGCTCACCCAGAGCCTTTCTGCACTCGTCCTCCTTACATTCGGGAACACCGAAGGTTATCACACGGGAAATTATAGTCGGCAGAAAAACACTCTTGTCCGCCGCAGTAAATATAAAATAAGCGTGTGAAGGCGGCTCCTCGATAAGCTTAAGCATCATATTCTGGGTTCTTTCCTGAATATTCTCGCAGTCGGGGAGAATGTACACCTTGCAGTCGCAGTCATTAGGCATAACATAAGCGTCCTCGTACATACGCTCGATGGTTTCAACGTTATAAATCATAAGCTTGCCGCTTCTTTCGGGGATTATAACGTCAGGATGGGTGCCCTGTTCAATTCTGCGGCAGTGACGGCAGCTTCCGCAGGGGACACCGTCTGTCACGTTTTCACACATAAGAGTCTTTGCGATATAAAGTGCTGTGACTTTCTTTCCCGCCCCTTTTTCACCCTGAAGCAGGAAGCCATGGGCCATTCTGTCGTTTTTCTTCATTGAAGCCACGGCATTTGTTACGCTGTCCTTTGAATAAAGTATCATAACTTTTCAAATCTTTCAATATCCGTTACAAAAACGGTGGCACCGCCTACGGAAACCTCCATAGGATAGGACGCAGCCTGCATTTCAACACCTGCCATATTTGAAGCAGGAACATACTGCTTGCGTCGTCTTGAACATTTCTTTATAATTTCAACGATTTCGTCAACTTTATCACCCTCGGCACAAATGAGGAAGGTAGTGTTTCCAGCCATAAGAAAGCCGCCTGTTGATGCAAGCTTTGTAGCAGAATAACCTGCCTTTGTAAGGTTTGAGGAAACAGCGTGGCTGTCATCGTTGTTTACAATAGCATAAATAAGCTTCATAGCCGTACTCCTTTCGGAACAGTATATATATTTTTATTTTACCACATTTACTTCCGAAATGCTATACATTTTTAAAATTTTTATTGATTCTTTATCAAAAATTTCTCCGCCTACCGCAACAGGCACACAGGGCGGACAAACTGTCCTTGCTTTTGAACATATCCTGCCCTCGCATTCATCGACGGAAACCGTCTCCGACTCTGCAAACCACGCTTCTCTCGGCAGCATTGCCCTTTTAAGCGGCACAAGCTTAAAGCAGGGCGGTTCAAGCCTTATTCTCGGCATGGGCATTGAGGAAAGTGCGTCGTAGATTCTGTCGTAGTCGGTATCCTTGTTAAAGGGAGAGAACATAAGCATAACGTGAGTTCCGTCGGCATATTCCGCCTCAATTTCCCTGCTTCTTAAATATTCCGACACCTCATAGCCTGTTCTGCCGCAGTTTAAAGTGTACAGCGAAAGTTTAAGCGGCTCGGAATTACAAACTGTCCACACCTGTCCGAGTTTATTTTTAAGCTCCGTGACCTTTTTAACCGTATTCTTTAAATCGTCGGGAAATTCCTCTGCAAGGTATCTGTTGCAGAGGTCAAGGGACTGCATAATCAGATATGATGGACTTGAACTGCCGAAAAGAGACATTGCCCCCTTGATTTTACCCACATATTTTTCGTCTGCCGTATGAAGATAAGCGCCTCCCGTAAGAACGGGCAGGGTCTTGTGTGCGGAATCACAGCACATAGCCGCACCAAGCTTTATTGGGTGGATGTTTTCTTCAAGAAAAGCAAGATGCGCACCGTGGGCGTTGTCAACAAGCAGCGGTATACCGTATCTGCCGCAGACCTCCGCTATGCCCTTTACATCTGCAATATTTCCCAGATAATCGGGAGAAGTTATGTAAACACAGGCAGGATTTCCTGCTCTTTTTATACCGTCTTCTATTGCTTTGGGAGTGATTTTTCCTGCAATGACCGACCCCTTTTCAAATTCGGGATAGACCCACTCAGGCTCCAGTCCCAGCAGTATACAGCTGTTTAAGAACGCCTTGTGGGAATTTCTTGCGGCAACAACTTTATCTCCGCTTCTGCACACCGCCGCCAGCATTGCTTCGATGCAAAGTGTGGAGCCGCCTGCTGAATAGGCTGTGCTGTATGCGCCGAAAAGCTTCGCACAGTTCCTTTCGCTTTCCGCAATTATGCCCTCTGCTTCAAAAAGAGCGTCTGCACCGCCGATTTCGGTAATATCGTAAGGGTAAACAGCGGAAATAACGTCCTTTCCCACAGCCCCCTTATGTCCGGGCATATGTCCTCTCACGCCGTTTTTTTCAGCGTAAGCCTTTACAAAATCGTATATAGGTGTGTTCATTTCAGTTTTCCTTTTCAAAAAATCCTCCCGATAGGGAGGATTTTATTTTCTCTTTTTTCCTTTTATCATACCGACCTTTTTCTTTGGAGAAAGACCGTCAAAAATTTTCTTTTTAAGCTTCTTTGCTTCCGCTTCAAGCTCGTTTCTGCCGTCATACTTGTCAAAGTCCGCCGACATTTCCATTGCCCTGTCATACATATCAAGCTTAAGCACCGTCTTTACAATGCATAAATCAAGAAACCTGCATTCGCTGTCCAGAAGCTTCGCAAGCACCGTTACCGCATTTTCGTAACGCTCATTCATACACTCGTGCAGTGCAAGAGTACGCTTCATCGTGTCCGACCTGTCAGCAAGAACGACCTCGTTGTAATCTTTGTAAAGCCTGTCCGCTTCCTTGAACTTGTCCCTTATAAAAAGGCTGAAAATCACGTTATGAAGCAGATTAGGATATAAATTCCTGTCAAGCTTTTTCCAGATGTCCTCTTCCTCACCCTTGCGGAATTCATCGTAAGCCTCGCTCAATCTTCCGTTTATGATAAGCCCGTTTACAAGATAATTCATTCCCAGCGCCGCCTGTGCAGGCTTTTTTACCGCCGAAATTTCCTCTTTAAGCTTGTTTACATAATCGTCGCAGAAGCCGTTGTCAGCAAGAATTGCCGACGATTCCCTGAAAGGATTTTTTTTAAGACCGAACCAGCTCATCTTCTTTTTTTACCGTACTTTACCTTAATGATAATGTTGAACAGCTCAATAACGTAAAGAAGCATCGCCAGTATCGCCTGCACCCACATTACATAAGGAGTAAAGCTCTGCACCATTATAAAATATGTGAGCATCACCGCAAAAAACAGACCTACTATGATTTTCGACCATTTGATGCCGAATGTGCAGTATTCACTTCTGTCAGCCTTGTCCTTACGGAACACCATAATTATTGCGATAAGGTCAATTATCACAACTATATAAAGCATAACTATGAGAATAGTATAAACCCAACCTACTTCATCAATCATATTATTTTCTCCGATTATTTTATAGTCTGTACAACTTCAATCGCTTTAAGAAGCTGTGTGTCCTGCTGCATAATTTCTTCCTCTGAAAGCACCGACAGGTCGGTATCCGCAGGAAGCGCCACATCAAAATGCGGCTTTATGCCTGTGCCGTTGAACTCGCCGCTTTTTGCCGTGCTTAAGGTTGCAACCGTAACCTTTACCGCAGCACCGCCGTTAAGCTTGTGAGTGTACTGCATAACGCCCTTGCCGAAGCTCTGTGCTCCCACAATCTGAGCGTCTGCCTCATCCTTTAACGCAAGGGCAAAAAGCTCTCCGCAGGAAGCCGTATTTCCGTTTATGATAACAGTCATCGGCATAGAAATTTTCTCTGCCTCGGTAGTTTTAACCACTACCTCTTCCTTGTTCATAAACTTTGCCGTAACAACGTCCCTGTCGCCTAAAATACAGTCGATACTGCCCTGAAGCGCTTCGATAAGACCGCCTGCGTTATCTCTTACGTCAAACACAAGCGCCTCCGCACCGCTTTCAAGCAGACCGTTTATTGCGCTTCTGAACTGGTCGGGAGTCTTGCCGTTGAAGGCTGTTACTTTAATGTAGCCTACGTTGTCTATCATTCTGCTTGTTACGGAAACTATCTCCGTCTTTTCGGAAACAACGTCAACAGCAAAAAACTCGGATATTCCCTGCTGATTTACACGCTTGATGTGAAGCTTTACCTTTGTACCCTCTGTGCAGTTTAAAAGTGCGGAAGCTTCATCGTAGCCGCCCTCGTAAGCGATAACGTCCGTGTTGTTTACAGCAGTAATAATATCTCCTGCCGCAACGCCTGCATTTGCAGAGGACGACCCCTCATTTACGGAAAGCACCTTGATATAGCCGCTGTTTTCCTTTTCCCAGGTAATACCCAGACCGATAGTCACGCCCGAATCCTGACGGAGTATCTCAGCATACTCATCAGCGGTGTAATAATCCGCATATTCATCGGAAATACCGTCAATGTAGCCCTCCATAATGCTGTTCATAAGCATATTTTCATCAAGAGTCCCGATGTAATTTGCCCTGACGTACTTATCCATTTCGGAAAGCTTGGTATAGACCTCTTCCTTTTCGGAAACACTTTTAACGGTATTGTTGAACACCTTCATAGAGTAATTATATGTAATAATAAACGTAGCCGCCGCAACAAGTGCCATAAGGCCTATTGCAATGCCAAGTGAAATCTTTTTGTTCATTTAAATCCCCTGATTTATCAATTGTTTATATCGACATAATTGAACGGGTCGGTATGCTGACCGTTCTTACGCACCTCAAAATGCAGGTGGCTGCCGTAGGAATAGCCTGTATTGCCGATATAGGCAATAACATCGCCCTGATTGACTATATCCCCAACCTTTACGTTAAGTGATGAGCAGTGACCGTAAAGGGTGGAAATGGAATTGCCGTGGTCGATTACAACGTGATAGCCGTAACCGTTGCCTGTGTTGCCTGCGGTGATTACCTCGCCGCCTGCCGAAGCAATGATAGGCTCGCCGTGACAGCCCGGCTTCGTAATGTCGATGCCCTTATGGAAATCGTATCTGTTTTCTTCAACAATATATCTGTCACCGTAGCCGTCGGAAATATTTCTTACAGTAGGAACAGGCCAAACCCAGCCCGTGTTGTTGTATGAAGTAAAGGTCGAAACGTCCTGCTCGGTATAGGTTTCACCCTTTGACTCAGCTTCCTTACGTTTCTTTTCCTCTTCCTGTCTGCGGCGTTCTTCTTCTTCCTTACGGCGTTTCTCGGCTTCCTCCTGCTTTCTGCGGATCTCAGCCTGAAGCTGTTCCTCGACCTCGTCCTCACGTTCCTTGATTTCGTCGTAACGTGCGTTATAGTCTGCCATTTCAGCTTCCTTCATAGCCTTTACCTCAACGTGGTTGTTGTAGGTTTCTCGAAGCTCGTCGTAATATTTAAGCTTGTCAGCTCTCTTCTTTTCAAGCTGTTCAATGGTTTCGGAATGTTTTGTCTTGTCTGTATTGAGTGCCGCTATCTGAGAATTAAGCTCCTCAATAAGGTCGTTGTCGTGCTGTGAAACTCTCTCCATAAGCTCCATTCTTACAAGCATATCATAAAAATCGCTTGCGCCCGTAAGAACGGAAGCATAGCTTGAGCTTCCTGCCATATAAAGCGCACGGAGACGCTGTCTGAAAAGCTGTACACCCTCTTCAAGCTCGCTTTCCTTTTCGGAAATGCTGAATTCAAGAATTGCAACCTCGTCCTCATAAAGCTTTATCTGCTCCTCAACAACTGCGATCTCCTCTTCCTGAATACGCATTTTTTCATCATATTCGGCAAGATATTTTTCCTGTTCCTCAGCCTTGCCCTCCAGCTCTGCAAGCTCCGCTTCGATAGCCTTTCGCTCTTCGGCAAGCTGTGCCTGCTGTGCTTCAAGGTCGGACTGTGTATCAGCAGATGTATTAACGCAGAAAACCACGCCCACACACATTACAGCCGCCATAACCAACGATACGGCTTTTTTGACTGTGCCGTTTATTTTAAGCATTGTAAACCGTCCTTTCAGATTTTACACCTTGACATACTTTCTTGTGCACATAACCGTACCTATCGCACTTATAAGCGCACCGATAGCAACATAAGCACCTACCAGCGGCCACATTATTTCGTCAAGTGAAATAAGACCCGATATGCCCATTGCTGTAAGTATTGTTGTTTCTCCCATAAGCATTGAAGCCAGCTCGGAATAGCCGAAAATGGTTATTACAGCCGCAACTCCGCCTGCGAGAATACCTAAAGTCATACCCTCAACAAAGAACGGTATCTTTATAAACGCATTTGTTGCACCGACATACTTCATAATTGCAATCTCACGCTTACGGATGTCAACGCTTGCTCTCTCGGCATTTGAGATGATAACAAGGCTTACGATAATAAGCGAAACAAGGATAACCGCCGAAATAATGGAGATTATCTTTTTAAGGTCGGTAAGTATCGAAACGAAGTCGTTAGGTGCATTGATGGAGTCAATTCCGTTAAGTCTGCGCACTTCCATAAGAGTAGAGCCCATTGTGTCAAGCTCTTCAACCTTTACACGATAAGAGTCGGGCAGGGGACTTTCCTCGCCCACATAGCTGAAAAGCTCATCGGAATTTTCAATGCCCTTCTTGATTTCCTCGAAAGCCTCCTCCTTTGAGTAGAAGACCACCTCGGAAATGTTGTCCATATTGTTAAGCTTAACGCCTATCTGTTCAATATCGCTGTCTGTAACGTCATCCTTAAGGAAAAGAATAACCTCGTTCTTGTTCTCGATACTGCCCACAAAGGAGTTTATGTTTGCAATAAACAGCGACGTAAAGCCTATGAGCAGAAGCGATACCATAAGTATACAGAACGACGCCACGGACATAATTCTGTTTGTCCATATATTTTTAATTCCCTGCCTGAACAGGTAATTCATACTGCTGATTTTCATTTGTAAAGTGCCTCAGAGAGTCTCTGAAGCTGTCCTCCTCCCGATTTGTCAGTTTCTGTCGCCGATAAGATAATCGTCGAAAATAACACGGCCGTCCTGAAGTGAAATAGTTCTTCCGCCGAAATTCTTTACAAGGTCGTGCTCGTGAGTAACCATAAGCACGGTAGTACCGCACTTGTTTATAGCCTGAAGAAGCTCGACGATTTCCGTACTCAGTGCAGGGTCAAGATTACCCGTAGGCTCGTCCGCAATAATAAGCTGCGGGTCGTTTACCAGCGCTCTTGCAATAGCCACACGCTGCTGCTCGCCGCCCGAAAGCTCGCTTGGTCTGCTGTGAGCCTTTTCCGTAAGACCAACCAGCTTTATTACATACGGCACACGCTTTGCGATATATCTCTCCGAGGAGTCGGTACATCTTAAAACGAAAGCAATATTATCAAAAACGTCCATACTGTCAATAAGCTTGAAATCCTGGAAAACAAAGCCGATAGTTCTTCTCAGCTTGTACGCCCTTGTTTTCTTAAGACGCTTCAAATCGAAGCCGTTTACGTTTATTCTACCCTTTGAAGGAGTGATTTCCTTAAGCAGAAGTCGGATAAGGGTACTCTTGCCCGCACCCGATTTACCCACAACGAAAACAAATTCGCCGTCATTTATTTTAAGGCTAACATCATTCAGCGCATCAACGCCGTTTGAATATGTAACCGATACATTTCTTAATTCAACCAAAAATCTGCACCGCCTATATATAATTTAAGACAAAAAGGGGCAGAAATTTTATCTGCCCCATTAATTCGTATTTTCGGCAATATCCCATTGCCTATGCGCTCTTTCAGAGTATCACGAAATCAGAATTTAACAGGATTTGCGGAAAGATACTTCTTTACCATAAGAGCAATCTTGAAGATAATTGCGTGGTCAAACTCTCTCAGGTCAAGGCCTGTAAGCTTCTTGATTTTTTCAAGTCTGTAAACAAGAGTATTTCTGTGCACGAAAAGCTTACGTGATGTTTCGGAAACGTTCAGGTTGTTTTCAAAGAAACGCTGGATAGTGAACAGTGTTTCGTGGTCGAGGGACTCGATGGAGCCCTTCTTGAATACTTCCTGAAGGAATGTTTCGCAGAGTGTTGTAGGAAGGTGATAGATGAGTCTTGCGATACCGAGATTGTCATAGGAAACGATAACCTTGTCAGTATCAAATACCTTACCTACTTCAAGAGCGATCTGAGCTTCCTTGAAGGAACGTGCAAGATCCTTTACGCCTACAACAACTGTACCGATACCGACATTTACTCTTGTGTAGAATTCACCTGAAAGGGTATCTGAAATAGAGCGTGCAAGCTTTTCGAGGTCCTTGGAGTCAATATTGTTCTTTACTTCCTTAACAAGAACGATGTCGGACTCTGTAATGTTGAGAACGAAATCCTTTGTCTTGTCGGGGAAGAGGTTCTGAATAACGTCAAATGCGGAAACATCATTTGTAGAGATGATTCTTATAAGAAGAACAACTCTGCTGATGTCGCTGTTGAAGTGAAGCTCTCTTGCCTTTACAACGATGTCGCCGGGGAGAATATTATCGAGAACAACATTCTTGATAAAATTGCTGCGGTCGTACTTTTCATCGTAATACTGCTTGATGGAAGAAAGTGTGATAGCCATAATATTTGCATACTTTGAAGCGTTATCATCTGTGCCTTCTACAAAAACAGCATAGTCAGGCTTGATATGTGAGCCGAACGGCTTGTATGTATAGCCGTCTCTTACAAAGATGTCGTGAGAATCGCTGAGATCAAGTGAAACAAATTCGTTTGTGGTACCGATTTTGGAAAGCTCGCTGCAGGCAATGATGGTAGCTGTGGAATCTACAACGCCGATGGTGCAGTCCATAGTGTCTCTCATCTGGTGAATTAATCCCTGAAACAGTCTGTTTGACATATTCGGTCATCCTTTCATTTCATCCCCGTCATAAAAACGACGGTATCTTTTTTAATATTGAAGCATTTCCGCACTTTTTCAGACGGAAACAACACATTTACACTAAAGAACAACGCAATATATGCGTAATATTCTTAATATACAATACATTCTATCATATTTTGTGCAAATTTGTGTGAACTTTTTATTAATTTGTTGTTTAAATCACAAAAATATGCATAAAATGTCTTTGGTGAAAAAAAGAACGCCGCTTTTTTCAAGCAGCGCTCCGTAGGATGAACGTAATTATCTTGTTTCTTCAGCAAAACCGCTTTCAACCAGTTCAATAAGACCTTCAACAGCAGCTTCTTCATCAGCGCCGTCAGCGATGATTCTGATCTGTGTGCCGCCTACGATACCGAGTGAAAGGATACCGAGGAGTGACTTAGCATTTACTCTTCTTTCTTCCTTTTCAATCCAGATGGAAGACTTGAATTCATTAGCCTTCTGGATGAAGAAAGTAGCTGGACGAGCGTGTAAACCAACCTGATTCTGAACCATTACATCTTTAACGAACATAATTCTCTCTCCTAACTCATCTTATAATGCACCTTTTCGAGTGCCTCTATTCTCTTTGTTATGCTAATATTATACCCCCGAAATTTCCGATAGTCAACGGAAAAATGTTATAATTCTTCCCTTAATCGCAAAATTCTGCTATTTGAATTAACCGAGGGGAGTTGCGGCAGCTTTTATTTGTTTATTATCACTAATTTTATTACCTATATACAAAATTCCACCGAAATTTATAGGCATTTCAACCGAAAGTTTTTAACACTTCATCGGGTTAAATTTCACTTTTTATCCATATTAACATTTTCGATATATTTCTGGTACATATCGGGGCGGCGTTCTTTGGTTATTTCGACAGCCTTTTCGTGTCTGAAATTGGCGATATTCTTGTGATGACCAGTAAGCAGGACGGGCGGAACAGCTTCCCCCTCCCAGATTTCAGGCTTTGTATAGTGAGGATATTCAAGCAGACCCTTGAAATGACTTTCCTCCTCAAAGCACTCGTCGGAAGAAAGCACTCCCGGACACATCCTTGCAACAGCGTCTATCATTACCATAGCAGGCAGCTCGCCGCCTGTCAGCACGTAATCCCCGACAGAAATTTCCTCGTCAACGATTTTGTCAAGCACACGCTGGTCAACACCCTCATAATGCCCGCAAATCACGAAAATATTCTTCATTTTTGACAGTTCAATCGCCTTCTGCTGATTAAATACAGTCCCCTTGGGTGACATATAAATAACATACGGCTTCTCCTCAAACTGCTCCGTAACTCCGAGAAAACACCTGTAAATAGGGTCAGCCTGCATAACCATACCCATACCGCCGCCGTAAGGCGTATCGTCAACACGGCGATGCTTGTCAGTTGTGTAGTCCCTTATCTGGTGACAGTGCATTTCGATTTTTCCTGCCTTCCTTGCCCTGCCGATTATACTTTCCGAAAGCACCGTTTCACACATATCGGGAAACAGCGTTGCAACATCAATCCTCATCGAAAAGTCCCTCCAGCTTATGGATAAACATTTTACTATCTGTAATATTTGTTTCAATTACAACATCAGGTATTGCAGGAATAAGGCGAATTACGCCGTCTTTATCCTTAATATGGTAAACATCATTGGCGCCTGTTTCGGTAACATCAACGATTTTGCCGTACTCAGTGCCGTCGTCAGCGTCAATAACAGAAAGTCCGATAAGGTCCTGCACAAAGTAACAGCCCTCGTCAAGCTCCACGTCCTCTCTGTCCATATATAATATTTTATTTCTGAGAAGCTGTGCCTGTTCAACGGTATCCGTGCCCTTTATCTTCATAAGCACGATATTTTTATGTGGATGTGCCCTTACAATTTCAACGGGAGTCGCACCCTTGTCGAAATAGAGCGTATCAAACTCGCAGAGGAACTCCTTTGAGTCGCACCACGCTTCAACACGCACCTCGCCCTTAAGTCCCTGCACAGCAACAATTTTGCCTATTTCAAGAAATCGCTTCATTTTCACTCAGCTCCTTTTTTAATTCTTCGATTTTTCCTTTATAATAGTCGGTTTTGTAGTAATTTTCACAGTTTGCAAGCATTTCCGCCGCCGATTTCCTGTCCCCGACAGCAATGAGATTTTTCGCTCTCCAGCAGCTTAAAATGCTTCTTAAATTTTCGTCGGGAATATGCTGTTCGGGATCGTAATCCGCATTAATAATTCTGAATCCGTTGTCCAGAAGATTTAAGCTTAAATCGTGACGTCCCATAAAATATTCGTAAATTGCCAGGGAAAGGGAAACATTTGCACCGTAAATCGGGCTGTTCATATAGGTTTTCATATAATAAAACCCATTCTCATAGGTTGCCTTAGCTGCTTCAATGTCGCCTTCAAGCAGACAAGCTTCAAGCAATGCCGCAAAATAGCTGTGAGCACCGTTTGGATTATTATGCAAAGAAAAAGCGTCCACCCTTTTAAGCGCTTCAAGCGCTTCCTTAAACTCTCCTCTGTAATTGTAAACAACTGCAACGGAAGCCGCCGAAACAGGCGTGATTTTTTCGTATTTACGCAGTTCTTCTATCAATTCGTCGGTGTAGCCCTGAGTAATTTCAACTTTATAGCCATACGAATTTCTGGACATATGAGTGTTTACAGCCACATATATTCCGCCGAAAACCGCACCTATAACCGCACCCACAGCAAGGCTGACAATCAGACCCGTCAAGCCGTCATAAGTCACAACGCCCACAAGTGCCGCCGTCATAACCGCCATTTTAAACAGCATAAATGCACCTTCAAGTCTTATTCTTTTAAGCGTCCAGGTGGATTGCTTTTCATAACGACGGTAAATGCTGCCCGAACGTCTTGTTCCGTTATCCTCGTATGTCATAAACTCACCCCTATTTAAATCAAAAAGGAATACTGCCTCCGCCCGACACGGAGCAGAGCACAATATTCCCCAAGCTTTTTTAAATCTGTTTAAGCTTAATCAATTTCAACCATAATCTTCTGGTTCTGTCTGCCTGCGCCTGCACGCATAACAGTTCTGATAGCCTTTGCAATTCTGCCCTGCTTGCCGATTACACGGCCCATATCGTCAGCTGCAACGTGGAGGTGGTAAACAATTACACCCTCCTCGTTAGGCTCGTCAACGTCAACGGAAACTGCGCTCTTGTCTTCAACAAGACCGTTTACGATAGCAATAAGAAGTTCCTTCATTACAATCTTCCTTTCATTTATGTGAATAACAAATTCTCCGTAAAATTAAAAGCAAAGCCTTGAACCGGTACGGAATAAGCAGCTTTGCCCTGTTAGTAAATTTTTAAGTTGAGATCCATCGTTATGGACATCTGAGGTCTTTCTCAACCCCGATGTCCGCAAGATGAACATGCTGAAAAGAAATTACTTGATGTCGTTCTTTTCGAAAAGCTTCTTAACAGTGTCTGTTGGCTGTGCGCCGTTAGCCATCCACTTCTTAGCCTTTTCTGCGTCAACGCTGAATACGGATGGTTCCTTTGTGGAATCATAGTAGCCGATTTCTTCGATAAATCTACCGTTTCTTGGGTATCTGGAATCTGCAACAACGATTCTGTAGAAAGGAGCCTTCTTAGCGCCCATTCTTCTGAGTCTGATTTTTACTGCCATTTATATTCACCTCCGAATTAAATTTTCATTGATTTTATATCAAAACGTTTTTCAACGTAATGAATGACTGATAAATATTACAAACATTACTCCGCAGAATATAACAAAAATGCCCAGCAGAATATAAAATATCCTTGCACCGTTTCTTCCGATAAATTTTACAAGCCTTCTCGCCCTTCTGTGTTCAAAGAAGAAATTCCAGTTGAAAACTGCACCTGCAATCGAAAACAGTCCTCCAAGCGCCATGACTATCATAAACATTATTGCTATAAGCATTGCTTCCATAATGTCACCTCATATCCACTCTTTGTAAACAGCCACGCCATACAGCACCAGTGCAAGCCCTATCAGTGCCGTAAGCACTCTCGAACCAGTGCGTCCCAGTTTGCGGAAAGGCCGCCTTGTGATAAGATATTGAAAGTACCACTCTGCATTTATCAGCGACAGCGACATAAATATCACACCGCTTACGCCGAAAAGCAGCAGATAGAAAAGCCTCATTACAGACCCATACCCCTCATGCTCATAGGAATACGGAGCTTATTCTTCTTGCCCTTGCCGTTCTTGCCCATAATACCAAGCTGCTTCATCATCTTCTGCATCTCTTCAAACTGACGGAGAAGTCTGTTTACGTCAGCAACGGTATTACCGCTGCCTGCGGCAATTCTTTTCTTTCTCTGAGGATTTATGATAGAGGGCTTAGCTCTTTCAGCGGGAGTCATAGAGAGGATTATAGCCTCAATACGTTTAACCTGACTGTCGTCAACATCAACATCGTCAAGCTTGTTTCCAACGCCCGGGAGCATACCCAGTATCTGCTTGATAGGTCCCATTTTCTGAATCTGCTTCATCTGGTCAAGGAGGTCGTTCATATCGAATGTGTTTTCCTTGATCCTTTCAGCAAGCTTCTGGGAGTTTTCCTCGTCAAATGTGGACTGTGCTCTTTCGATAAGAGTAAGCATATCGCCCATTCCGAGGATTCTGGAAGCCATTCTGTCAGGGTGGAACTGCTCGAAATCGTCAAGCTTTTCGCCCATACCCACAAACTTGATAGGCTTACCTGTTACCGCAAGTACGGACAGTGCCGCACCGCCTCTTGTATCTGAGTCAAGCTTTGACATAAGCACGCTGTCAATTCCCAGAGCGTCGTCAAAGGACTTCGCAACATTTACAGCGTCCTGACCTGTCATAGCGTCAACTACAAGCATAATTTCGTCAGGCTGAGTTTCTTCCTTGATGGTCTTAAGCTCGTTCATAAGAGCCTCATCAATGTGAAGACGGCCCGCCGTATCCAGAAGAACCATATCGTTTCCGTGGTCCTTGGCGTGTTTAACGGCTTCCTTAGCAATGGTAACAGGGTTAATCTGTCCCATTTCAAAGACCTTGACTCCTGCCTTTGCACCCACAACTTTAAGCTGGTCGATAGCAGCAGGACGGTAAACGTCGCAGGCTACCAGCAGAGGACGCTTGCCCTGCTCTTTAAAGTGCTTTGCAAGCTTCGCTGCGTGAGTTGTCTTACCCGAACCCTGAAGACCGCACATCATAACGATGCAGGGAGGTTTGGACGGGAAATTTATTTTAGCATTGCTCTCGCCCATAAGAGCGATAAGCTCGTCGTTTACAATTTTAATAACATGCTGACCGGGAGTAAGGCTTGAAAGAACATCCTCGCCCACAGCCTTTTCGGAAACCTTGGCAACAAAGTCCTTTACTACCTTATAGTTTACGTCAGCTTCAAGAAGTGCAAGGCGCACTTCACGCATTGCTTCCTTAACGTCCGCTTCTGTAAGGCGTCCTCGTCCTTTAAGACGCTTGAAAACGCCGTTAAGCTTTTCAGATAAACCTTCAAACGCCATAGCTGCCTCCTATCAGAACAGGTCCTTGTTTTCTTCCGCAAGCTTCACAAGGTACTCTGCACGTTTAACGATTCCCTTGGGATTTCCGCAGTAGGTACATTCCTCACGGATGTCCTGTGCAAGCTTGCCCACCTCTTCGATTATATCGTAATACTTCTTTGAGCGTTCAACCAGGTGGAACTTATCTTCAAGCTCAAGCATAGTCTGTTCACCGCGCTTGATGCTGTCACGAACGCCCTGTCTTGTGATATTTTCGTGCTCTGCGATTTCAGAAAGGGACAGGTCCTCGTTATAATAGAGGTCGATCACATCTCTCTGCTTTTCGGTAAGCATATCGCCGTAATAATCCAGCAGAATACAGAACTGCAGTTCCTTTTCAATATCCATACCGAAGCTCCTTTCTCAAATCCGATGTAAAGCAAAATCACTTTACATATTATACACCTTTAAATTTAATTTGTCAAGGGGTTTTTACATTTTTTTATTCCAATTTGTATATTTTTCATTCTGTCAACATTTTAAAAATATTACTGACAGTTTATTTTATATTCTGCACAAAAAATCGGGAAGACGAGTCTTCCCGATTGTGATTTATTTACTGTCAGCTTATCACGCATAGGCTTCAGGCAGGTAAAGATACATAACATCCTCACCCACAGGCTCGGCATTATAAAGATATGTTTCATCACCGCTGCGTATTCTTTCACGGTAATTCCTTCTGCCGTCCTTTTCAACCTGAACAAGCTTTTCTCCTGTTATTGAGTAACATTCAAGAGGTGCAACGTCACTTGTGATTATGCTGCCGCCGCTGACATAAACCTTACCGTCGCATACACCCACAGGATTTTCCTTAGATGCCTTGGCAACAGCCTTGATTGCCGCACCACGGCACTTTACAACGCCTGAGCCGAAGTTATCGCCTGCACAGGTTGCATTGTCTCCCTCGCAGAGAATGTTTATGACACCTGCATTGAGCACCGTTTCCGTATTTCCGTCAACAGCGCCGATACCCGTTATGGTCTTGCCTCTTACAACAATGTCGCTGTTGCCGCCGTTTACAGTGATAACGCCGCTTCCCTTTGCAAGTGTACCGACACCGCAGCAGGTATCACCCGATACATTTACCGCAACATCAGCCGCATATTTTATATTTACCTCGCCGCATTTTGAGCCGATACCCACAGCATTCTGACCGCCTATCGTCATAGCAAGCTTCATAGGATTTATACTGATTGAAGCATTGTTTGTAAAAGTACCGATACCAACAATATCCTTGCCGTTTACGATAACATTCACATTTCCGCCGATAAGCTCAACAGATGAGTTTTCGGAGCCTGTGCCGCCGCCGATACCGATTACGGTATCACCACGGCTGTTTACGACGATCTTGCCCTGGCAGTCAAGCATTATCTTTCCGAAATCCTGCATACTGCTGCCGCCGATACCATAGGAATCAACGCCGCTGTTTATGATTTCAAGGCTGCCGCTTCCGCCCAGATACAGGCTTGCGGTATCAGGTACCCTAACGCTGCCTCTGTTGAATTTGTTCATACCGATAAGCTCGACATTTACATCCTTGCCCTTTGCAATCGTAAGTATCTCGTTATCATCGGACGCAACATTGAGATTATGGAGCTTTATCTTCGCTTCATCATTACCAGGAACATCAACCGTTATGGACATCGTGATCTCAACATCGGTTTCACCCTTGAGAGTAACATCGCCGCTGCGTATAACGATTTCGTTGTAGCCGTCAACGCCAAGCTCAACAATGCTGTATATACCCGGCTCGTCAATATCCATACACTTGCTGACATGACCCGTATATTTAAGATTATAGCCGATAATCTTGTTCTTTACATCAAGAGGAATGTCAAGCATGAGCACTGCCGTAGCCTTGCAGGCAACAAAGCCCTGAACAAGGTCAACACCCAGCGATACGACCATATCAAGCTCGTCAAGGGTTTCAACGCCCTCCGCAAGGGACATAATGCCGTGCTGCTTTGCAAATTCTATCATATTCCTTACAAGGTGCTGCTTCTGCGGCTCACGGTCAATATCCGTGATAAGTGAACGGTCTATCTTGATATAATCAGGCTTTACCGACAGCAGAGTTGAATCGTTTGAATAGCCTGTGCCGTAGTCATCAAGAGCAACCTTTGCATTCCTGCTTCTGAATCTGCGGTTGATGGTTTCAACAGCGTCGCTGAGAACAGGGCTTCCTTCAGTTATTTCAACAACCACCTTCTCAAACAGACCGCCGTAATTTTCAAGGAGACGTTCAAAGGCGTCCTCCGACATAAGCGAATTTGGGATACAATTTATGAAAAGCTTTCTGTTGGAGAAAAATTCCTGATTTTCCGAAAGGAGACGCATTGTGTTTTCAAAGGTCATTTCCTCGATTTCGTTAAGCATCTCCTGATGCTCGGCGATGGACAACATTTCCATCGGATTAAGCTTTATTCCGTCAACAGGCTTCGGGCGCATAAGTGCCTCGTAGCCGTAAATCATACCCGTGCGTGCATTTACGATAGGCTGGAAATGGTAATCTATGCTGTTTGCGGAAACAAGCTTGTTGAACACCTGCACCTTTTTAAACTCCTGCGCACGGAGAGAATATGTAGCCGTATTGAAAAGAACAGGCTCTGCAATATTGCGGCTTTCAGCGTCAAACGCCGCAAAATCCGCCGCTGAAAGCATTGTACTCGTGTTGTTGTCGGTACCCTTGAAGCAAGCGTATCCGCAGAAAACACGGACATTGCTCCTGTCACCGCCCGGCATATCGTTTATAAGCTCATTCAGACCTGCCGTAACCTTTTCAGCCATTTTTCTGCAGCCATCGTCGTAGGTTTCGGTAATAAGCATACTGAACTCGTTTGTTGCCGTTCTTCCGGTAAAAATGTTGTGGGGATTGTCGTATTTCTTGATAAATGCGGCAACTCTTGCAATAATACCGTCAGCGGCAGCCGCGCCGGAAAATGACGATACCTTATCAATGCCGCTTATGATAAAATGAACAAGTCCTATTGTTTCCGTGTTGCTTTCGGAAGCGGTCCTTAAGCGTGAGGTAAATGCGTCACGGCTTAAAACACCCGTTGCCATATCGTAATATTTAAGACTCTTTATAACATTTTTACAGCTCATATAATCGGAAACATCCATTATTATTGCACAGCTGTATCTTTTGGTTGAAAATTCGGAAATTCGCACCCATTTGTTGGGAATAGCCGTCATATAGATCTTTTCGTCGTCAAGGACACAGCATTCTGTTACGCTGTCCATAGTCCTCTTGTACTCTGCCTCGGAAAGTATGAAGCTTCCTGCCGAAACCCCTGTCAGCGCTTCAAAATTCCTGCTGAGGTGAGCCTCTTTCTTCATTCGGTCGAAGCGTACAAAAGCATAATCCTTAAGGTTCTGCTCAAAGGTCTTGAAATAGTCAGTCTCCTTTTTAACATACGCTATCGTTGCAAGAGCAACCGCCGCAACGCCGGCACAGCACACAGCCGCAGCAGCAGACATAATCCCCTGCCCTGTCACAGCCCCGATTATTGAAAGTATAACAGCCGCCGCCAGCAGTATTCCTGACGCAATTGCCGCAGCCATCAGTCTTTTTTTCCACATTCTGTTCATCATAATATCTTACGTTTATCGTCCTGAGGACGACCCCTCCGCATTAATTTTTGCGCTGATAATCCATTTAAAACAATTATACAATATTACCTTCTCTTTTTCAATATTAATTTTGACTAACTTTGCAAAAATTTTATATCAATTGATACAAAAATCACTGATTGTCTTAACTTTTAAAAGAAAAAAGCGGTATACGAAAACCGTATACCGCTTTTTATTCAATCAAAATATTCCAATTACTGATTGTCTTCGATGTACTTAACAATATCGCCGACAGTCTTGATGCCTTCAACAGCTTCGTCAGGAATTTCGATATCGAATTCTTCTTCAAGGCTCATTACGAGGTCAACAACGTCGAGAGAATCTGCGCCGAGATCGTCCTGGATGTTAGCGCCGGCAATAACCTTATCTTCTTCAACATCGAGCTGATCAACGATAATTTCCTTTACCTTATCAAATACCATAGTGTTTTGCCTCCGTTCACAATTTTTATCTATATAAAGACATTATGCAGGAAAATACATTTGTCCCTATATGCCAATGAAAACCGATTTCTGAGAATAAATGCTTATTCTTCAAACTCACCGATTTTTCTAAACTTAGTATATCGTTCATTTAGTAAAACGTCAATATCTATTTTCATTTTTTTGCATAGCGTTTTGTACAAAAATTCTGCGATATTTTCGGCAGTTTGTCTATGGTCATTCTGGGCACCCCCAAGAGGCTCTTCAATAATCTTTTCAGCAACCCCAAGCTCAACCATATCCTCTGCTGTGATTTTCATTATGGAAGCCGCTTCGTTTTCTCTCGAAGCGTCCTTCCAGAGAATAGACGCAAATCCTCTCGGTGAAATTACCGAGTAGAGAGAATTTTCCAGCACAGCAAGCTCGTCGCACACGCCCAGAGCAAGCGCACCGCCGCTTCCGCCTTCGCCAAGCACTACCGAAATAATCGGTGTCTTAAGACGCATAAATTCCATTATATTTCTTGCAATAGCCTCGCCCTGACCTCTCTTTTCCGCGTCAACGCCGCAGAATGCACCGGGAGTATCAATAAAGCAGATAACGGGACGGTGGAATTTCTCCGCCTGCTTTGCAAGTCTGAGGGCCTTTCTGTATCCCTCAGGATGAGGCATAGCAAAGTTTGATGCCTTGTTTTCGTTGATGTTTCTGCCCTTTACCTCAGCGATTACAGTTACAGGCATACCGCTTATGCTTGCGATACCGCCCATAATTGCACCGTCGTCGCCGAAATGACGGTCGCCGTGCATTTCGATGAATTCATCGAAAATCATAGGAATGTAATCTCTTACGGTAGGTCTGTCCTTATGTCTTATAAGCTCCAGTCTTTCGGGAGGGGTAAGTTTATTCATTTTTTCCATTTACTTTTCCTCCTTGCACTTGCATGGGTTATGAAGCTTTAATATGTGAGCGATATTTCTTCGCATTGTTTTTCTTTCAACTATCATATCGACAAAGCCGTGCTCAAGCATAAACTCTGCCGACTGGAAATCGTCGGGAAGGTGCTGCTTGATGGTACCCTCGATAACTCTTCTTCCCGCAAAGCCCACAACTACCTTAGGCTCTGCAATAATAATGTCACCAAGAGAAGCAAATGAAGCTGTAACGCCGCCTGTTGTAGGGTCGGTCATTACCGCAATGTAAAGCAGACCTGCATCGGAATGCTTTGCAACCGCACCGCTTGTCTTAGCCATCTGCATAAGGGAAACTATACCCTCCTGCATTCTTGCACCGCCTGAAGCTGTAAACATTATAACGGGGAGCTTGTTTTCCGTCGCAAACTCAAATGCACGGGCAATCTTTTCGCCTACAACGCTTCCCATTGAAGCCATCATATAGCGTGAGTCCATTACGCCGATAACACAGCGCTCGCCTCTTATTGTACATTCACCCGTAATGATACCGTCCTTAAGGCCTGTCTTTTCACGGAGAGCCTCCTGTTTGGACTCGTATTCGGGGAAATCTATCGGGTTTTTGCTTACCATATCCTTATCGAATTCGATAAAGCTGCCCTTATCGGCAGTAAGCGTAATTCTTTCCTCAGCGGTAATTCTTGAATGATAACCGCATTCGGGGCAGACCTTAAGATTCTTTACAAGCTCATCTGTCATAATAACATTAAGGCAGCGTGGACACTTGAAAAGCATATCCTTAGGTATTTCAACAGCCTTGTCGTCTTTTTCCTCTGTATTTTCAGCCGAGGCAGACGTGCCGTTGAATCTTGTTTTTACGACATTGAATAAATCTTCAAGCATTTTCAACTCTCCTTAATTTTCTATGGCAAACCTTATTGTGCCAAATCCGAAATTTACAATAAACCCAAACAAGGTAACCGCACCCACAACAGCAAGCATTATAAGATCACCCTTGTTCTTGGTTTTCAGATAATTTATCAGACATTTTATAGTCGCCCATACGCCCATAAACGGCACACTCCACGCAAGAAATGCGTAAGCAATAAGATGTACCCAGTTTATGCTTATATCTGACGATGAATTCCCGCCGGACATATTAAATACCGACTTTTTACCCACAGGATTTCTCGTCTGATTTTCCACGGGAGAAAAGTTTGCATATGGGTTTGCATTCTGAGGATTTGCCTTTGGTGCAGCGTTCACCTTCGGCTGTACAGGCGGAGTATATGTATTTACACGGACATCGGGAATTGCATTTTCAGCTTTTCTCTCCGCATAAGCAACGGGAGCCGCACCGTAAGTCTTTATTTCGGGCATAAGATCCTTTTCTGCCGTATCGGCAGGATTTATTCCGCTGAAATCATCATCATCGGGACTGTAATTGTAAACCGAGGAAATTTCACTTTCATCGGGAATGGAGTAGCCGCACTCGCTGCACACTCCGTCTACAATCCTGCTGCTGCATATGGGGCATTTGTTCAAAGCCATAAAAACCTCCCTTTGCAAATTTACAGTAAATCAAGCAGCCAGTTCAAATCAATAAATCCAATGCCGAATTTATTCATCACTATTGACGCCACAAGATAAGCAAGACCTTTAAGTACATTGGTAAACACCACTTCATTATCCCTGGAAAATCTTGCAATCGTAAAATGCACACATCCGATAAGCATACCCAGCGCAGGTGATATTACCATAAGCAGCATCTTCCACCAGTGCTTTTTGATGAATGCCGTTATGTCGGATATTATCGTTTCACCCAGAGACGCAGGCTGCTGTACAGGCGGAACATACTGCTGAAAATTCTGCGGTATATTCTGCTGAAAATTCTGCGGCGTATTATTCTGAAAGTTCTGTGGTATATTCTGTCTGTGATTGTACGCAGGGGCATTGTTTACGTTCCGTTTAAGCTCTTCCGCAGGCGGAAGTACCGAAACGTTCACATCGACAGAGGAAATACTTTCCATACCACCCCATTCCTCAACCTGCTCAGGCTCACCGAAGCGGTCGTTGAGAGGGTTAAAATCATATGGTGAGGAAATATCCTTTTCCTCAAGGGACTCAAAACCGCAGTCTATGCAGACATTGTCAAGAAGCATTCCCTGACATAAAGGACATCTTCTTTCCTCCATAAAACCACCCCGCAGAACGTGTTACTTGCTCATTTTACGTCCGAGATAACCTATATCGTAATTTCCTGCTTCAAAAGCAGGATCTCTAATAAGCTCAAGCTGGAAATCAATGTTTGTGTCAACACCCTCAACTATAAACTCAGCCAGCGCCCACTTCATCTTCATAATCGCTTCCTCTCTTGTAGGAGCGTGAACGATAAGCTTGGCGATCATACTGTCATAGTAAGGTGTTATGGTGTAGCCCTGATAAGCAGAGCTGTCTATTCTTATGCCGGGACCTCCCGGAGTATGCAGTGAGTTTATTCTGCCCGGGCAGGGTCTGAAATTGAATTCGGGAGACTCCGCATTGATACGGCACTCGATGGAGTGTCCTCTCAGGGAAATATCCTCCTGCTTAAACGCAAGCTCCTCTCCTGCCGCAATCTTCATCTGCCACTTTACAAGGTCAATTCCCGTAACATTTTCTGTGATGGGGTGCTCAACCTGAATACGTGTATTCATTTCCATAAAATAGAAGTTATTGTCTGCGTCAACGAGAAATTCAATCGTACCTGCATTATAGTAACCGCAGACCCTTGCAGCAGCAACTGCCGCCTTACCCATACGTTCTCTTAAATCGGGAGTCATAATAACGGAAGGGGTCTCTTCAAGCACCTTCTGATTACGGCGCTGCATTGAACAGTCACGCTCGCCCAGATGAACTGCGTTGCCGTGTTTATCGGCAAGTATCTGGAATTCGATGTGCTTGGGGTTTACGATGAATTTTTCCATATAAATGCTGTCATCACCGAAGAAGCTGAGAGCCTCCTGCTTTGCGGCAGTGACCTGTGCTTCAAGGTCCTCCATACGCTCAACAAGACGGATACCTCTTCCGCCGCCGCCTGCCGAAGCCTTTACCATAAGAGGGAAGCCGATTTCATCTCTCGCAAGACGTACAGCCTCCTCCATAGTCTTTACAGCACCGTCAGAGCCGGGGATTACAGGAACTCCCGCAGCCTTCATAGCAGCCTTTGCCGCCGCCTTGTCACCCAGCATTTCAATTGATTCGGGAGCAGGGCCTATGAAGTTTATACCGCATTTGCTGCAGTTTCTTGCAAAAGCCGCATTTTCCGAAAGAAAGCCGAAGCCCGGGTGTATAGCGTCTGCGCCTGTTATTTCACAGGCAGCAATGATAGCCTTTTCGTTAAGGTAGCTGTCCTTTGTTGCAGGACCGCCTATGCAGATTGCTTCGTCGGCGATCTGTGCGTGGAGTGCGGAACGGTCAGCCGTTGAAAAAACCGCAACCGTCTTAAGCCCGAGCTCACGGCAGGCTCTGATTACTCTCACCGCAATTTCGCCTCGGTTTGCAATAAGTACTTTTTTAAACATACTCTCTCGTTCCTTTCATAGAACGTTTATTACTTGATAGCAAAGGAAATTTCTGCGGAAACAGCCTTTTCGCCGTTTACTGTTGCAATAGCCTTGCCTACGCCCACAGGACCCTTTACCTTTATAATTTCAACCTCGATGCGGAGCGTATCGCCGGGAACTACCTGACGGCGGAACTTTGCTTCCTTTACGCCGCCGAAGAAACCTATCTTGCCCTTGTTTTCAGGCATTGAAAGCATTGCGACCGCACCTGCCTGTGCACACATTTCAAGCATAAGCACACCCGGTACAACAGGATAATCGGGGAAGTGTCCCTTGAACCAGAACTCGTCCTCGTTCATATGCTTTGTTGCAACTACCTTTTTGCCCACTTCCATTTCCTCAATGGTGTCAATAAGGAGAAACGGGTCTCTGTGGGGGATTATTTCCATAATCTGTTCTTTATTCATAAGAGGCATAATCAAGCCCTCCGTTAGTTTAATTTATTCAATAATCATAAGAGGCTGGTCAAACTCAACAGCGTCGCCGTTCTTTACGAGAATTTCAGCAACCTTGCCGTCAAATTCACTCTGGATCTCGTTCATAAGCTTCATTGACTCGATTATCATAAGCACGTCGCCCTTCTTTACCTGCTGACCCACTGTTACGAAAGGAGCCTTGTCAGGGCTTGGAGCAGCGTAGAATGTGCCCACGATAGGTGATTTTACAACATTGCCGTTCTTTGCAGTCTGAGCTTCAACCGTAGGAGCAGCGCCCTTTGCAGCAGCGTTCATTGTTGCAGGCATAGGGTCATATGCAGGTGCAAAGCCCATAGGTGGAGGACAAGGTCTTTTAGCCTTGAGTGTAAGTCTGAACTCCTCGTCACATTCCATTGTGATCTCTTCGAGATTTTTTTCTTCCATTACGTCAGCAAGCTTTTCGATGTTTTCGATGCTGAAGATTTTTTCTATATTCATAAAATTACTCCTGTCCTTTAAAATGGTACGGCTTAATCCTTATATTTAACAATACAGAGTGTAGCGTTGTGACCGCCGAAGCCGAGGCTGTTTGTAAGAGCAGCGTTTACTGTCATATTTCTGTTGCCCTCTACGCAATAATCAAGGTCACACTCAGGGTCAGCCACCTTGTAGCCGAGAGTCTTGTGAACAAAGTCCTCCTTACAGGAAAGAGCTGTTACGATAGCTTCAACAGCACCTGCGGCACCGAGAAGATGACCTGTCATAGACTTTGTTGAGTTGATAGCGACCTTCTTTGCATTCTCTTCACCGAGAGCCTTCTTGATAGCCTTTGTTTCGTACTTGTCGTTAAGACCTGTGGAAGTACCGTGAGCGTTGATGTAATCAATATCCTCAGGCTTAAGGCCTGCTTCTGTGTAAGCCTGTATCATACCCTGTGCAGCTGCCTCTCCCTCAGGTGACGGAGAAGTCATATGGTAAGCGTCGGCAGTTGCGCCGTAGCCCTTGATTTCAGCGTAAATTTTTGCACCTCTTGCCTTAGCGTGTTCAAGCTCTTCAAGAACGAGAGCGCCGCAGCCTTCACCGAGAACAAAGCCGTTTCTTTCGCCGTCAAAAGGAATTGAGCAGCGGTCAAGGTCGTCGGAACGTGTAAGAGCCTTCATATTATTGAAGCCGCCCAGAGCAAATTCGCATACGCAGGATTCAGCGCCGCCTGCGATACAAACATCAAGGTAACCGTCCTTGATTTTTCTGAAAGCTTCACCGATAGCGTGAGTAGAAGAAGCGCAGGCTGTTGTTGTACAGTAGTTGTCGCCCTTGAAGCCTGTACGCATTGAAACTGTACCTGCGGCCATATTGCCGATCATCATAGGAACGTAGAATACGGAAATTCTGCCGTCACCCTTGTCGAGATACTTCTGATGTTCTTCAAGTGTAAGATTAAGACCGCCGATGCCTACGCCGAAAATAACTCCTGCACGGTAAGGGTCAACGTCCTTGAAATCGGTACCGCAGTCAGCCATAGCGTCAAGTGAAGCGCATACTGCAAACTGTGTGAAGCGGTCAATTCTTCTTGCTTCCTTCTTTTCAATGTACTTTTCGCTGGAAAAATCCTTTACACGGGCAGCGATCTTAACGTCAAAATTTTCGTTTGTAATATCGTCAATAAAGCCGAAACCGTGCTTGTTTGCCTTGATATTGGACCAGAATTCCTCTACGCTGTTGCCGATAGGAGAAACAACGCCCAAACCTGTTACTACTACTCTCTTCATATTAAAATTCAATCCTTTCGTTTACAAATATCGAACATCGGTCGAAAAATGCAAAATTCCTGCCCCGAAAGTCTGATTTCGGGGTTGTGAGAATGATTATTTACATTGAAAGACCGCCTGAAATTTCAATAGTCTGTCCTGTTACATAGGAAGCGTCATCGGAAGCAAGGAAGGAAACCACGCCTGCGATCTCGTCAACCTGACCGTATCTCTTCATTGCAACAGCTTCAAGCATTTTAGCCTTCTGCTCAGCAGTAAGCTTGTCTGTCATAGGAGTTTCGATAAATCCGGGAGCAACCGCATTTACGTTGATATTTCTTGAACCAAGCTCCTTTGCGGCTGTCATTGTCATACCGATGACAGCGGCCTTTGAAGCGGAATAGTTTATCTGACCGGGGTTTCCGTAAAGACCTGCAACGGAAGCAACATTGATGATCTTGCCCTGCTTCTGTCTTATCATAACATTGCCTGCAAACTTCATCATATTGAACACGCTCTTCTGATTTACAGCAATAACAAGGTCGTACTGCTCCTCAGGCATTCTTGCCATAAGACCGTCTCTTGTGATACCTGCGTTGTTTACGAGAACGTCAATTGTACCGAAGCGTTCCTTTACAGCCTTAACCATATTTTCGCAGGCTTCATAGCTTGAAACATCAGCACAGAAAACCTCGCACTCTACACCGAGAGCCTTGATTTTTTCAACGATGTCGTTATTTTCAAACATACCCTCGTTTACGTCGTTAAGCGCAATATTGCAGCCGTCCTTTGCAAGACGGAGAGCGATTGCGGCACCGATTCCTCTGGAGGAACCTGTGATTACAGCTGTTTTAGCCATTTCAATCAGTCCTTTCAGTCATTTCTTTTCGGTTATACTATATTAAATTAATACTCACAGATAATAGCGCCCATTGTAAGACCTGCGCCGAAGCCTACGAAGCAGAGCTTCTGTCCCTTCTTTATTCTGCCGTCTCTTACAGCCTCGTCAAATGCGATAGGCATTGAAGCGCTTGAAGTGTTGCCGTATTTATCAAGATTTATGATAAACTTGTCCATAGACACGCCGAAATTCTTAGCGGCAGTTTCGATGATTCTGATGTTTGCCTGATGCGGAATGAACCAATCGGCATCCTTTATATCAAAGCCGATTTTTTCGGCAGCCTTTGAAGAAGCTGTAGGCAGAGCCTTTGTAGCAAACTTGTAAACTTCCTTGCCGTCCTGGAAAAGGTAGCCGTCCTGTCTGTCCATACCCTCGCCGAAATCATCTGCGTCGTTTGTACGGAACGGGTGTGTGGGGAAGTTTGCGGTTGCATAAAGCACCTTGCCGCCGTTTCCGTCTGCGGAAAGATAACTTGAATACATCTTTTCGGAACGTTCCACAACTACCGCACCCGCACCGTCACCGAAGAGGATACAAGTCGAACGGTCGTTGAAGTCAACTATTCTGGAAAGCACCTCTGCGGATACCACCAGCACATATTTAAGGTCGTCGTCCGTCTGTAAGAAACGCTTTGCGGTATCAAGGCTGTAAACAAAGCCTGAGCAGGCAGCATTAAGGTCAAATGCCGCCGCATTCTTTGCGCCGATAGCGTCCTGCACAAGGCAGGCACAGGATGGGGTCAGAAAATCATTTGTAATCGTAGAAAATATTACCAATCCTATTTCTTCAGGAGAAATCCCTGCCGCTTCAACTGCTTTTTCAGCGGCCTTTAATCCCATTTTCCAGGTAGTTTCTCCGTTTGTATAATGTCTGCTCTTGATGCCTGTTCTGGTTGAGATCCATTCATCGTTGGTTTCAACGATCTTTGCCATGTCATCATTTGTGATTTTAAGCTCAGGAGCATAGGAGCCTGTGCCGATAATATTGATACCAAACAAAATATTTTACCCCCGTATTGAATTTTTATAAATAATATGTTATAATGGGTATGATTTATTGTAAATCACTTCAATTATGTTTTTACATAATCAGAAAAATATACAAAAAACACATTCGTAATATGTTTATCCTACTCAAAACCATAGAACAATACACTTTACATTGTAATATTTTTCTTTAAAGTTGTCAACCGTAATTTAATCATTTCTCCGATATGACGGAAAAATTTTTACGGTAAATATAAATTTTATACCACAGGGCGGAAATTTCTGCCTGATGAAAGGATTTTTTAACAATGAGCAAGACTGTATTTTTATTCTCCGGACAGGGTTCACAGTACGTAGGAATGGGCAAGGAGCTTTGCGACGCTTACCCCGAAACAAAGGAATTATACGACAAGGCAAGCGAAATTCTCGGCTTTGACCTTTACGACACAATAAACAGCTCCACCGAAGAAGAACTGGCACAGACTGTAAATTCACAGCCTGCAATTATGATAACATCCCTCGTGGCATTTGAAATAATGAAGAAGAACGGCATTGAATTCTCCGCAGTTGCAGGACATTCTCTTGGCGAATATGCGGCTATGGTAGCTTCGGGCGTGCTCTCCTTTGAAGACGGCGTAAGAGTTATCAAGGCAAGAGCCGCTGCAATGCAGAAGGCCGCTGAAAACAGCGACGGTGCAATGTACGCTGTACTGGGAAAAACAGCTGAGGAAATCGAAGAGGTATGTGCTTCTGTTGACGGCTACGTTGTTCCCGTAAACTACAACTCCGCCGCACAGACCGTTATCGCAGGCGAAACCTCTGCCGCAGAAGCAGCTGCCGCAAAATTTGCCGAAATGGGTGCAAAGGCTGTAAAGCTGGGGGTTTCCTCCGCATTCCATTCAAAGCTTATGCAGCCTGCCGCTGACGAATTTGAAGCAGAGCTCAAGGCTATGGACGTTACCTTCAACAAGCCTGCCGTACAGTTCTTCTCCAACCTTTACGGCGCAGAAATGCCCGACTTTGACAATATGCCCGAAAAACTTGCAAAACACATCGTTTCCCCTGTAAAGTTCACATCCGAGCTTGCTGTCCTTTCAGAACAGGGTTACGAAAATTTTGTTGAGCTTGGTCCTAACAAGGTCCTCACAGGTCTTGTAAAGAAGACTCTTAAGGGCGTAAACGCTATGAATGTTGAAAATGCAAAGACTCTTGAAAAGGCTCTCGAAGCACTTAAAGCATAAAATATAACGGCACATTCAAATAACAGACGGAGGTGCAGTATGAAAAGGAAAATAACGGCGGTTGTCGCTTTATCCATACTCCTTACCGCCTGCTCACAGCAGGACGGCACAGAAGTTTTTTCCGAAACCGCAGCTTCTCCCGAAACCGTTACGGTATCGCAGACAAATGCTGTCAGCGTAACGGAAACATCCGATGAAGCCGTCCTCTCCGAAACAACTGCGGAATTTACGGAAGAAGCAGTAATTGAGCCTGCTCCGAAATCGGAAGAACAGCTTGCACTTGAAGCGCTCATTGACGAGCGTGCAGGTGGTATGACCGCAGGAGAAATATGTCTTCCCGTGTTTGGTGACTTTGACCGTGACGGCATAAACGAGCTTGTTGCGATTTACGGCGAGACCGACATCGAATGGGGCGACACAACGGGCGAGGTCTGGTTTGCAAGCGGAAATGAAGCCTGTATGCTCTTTAAAGAACACCGTTACCTTGAACCCAAGGTGGTTGAATCTCAGGGCAGATACTTTATTAAAATGGAAGCCTGCAACATTTCGGACAGTATGTCTGCCTACTGTGAACTGAAAAACAGTACGGCACTTGTTGAAACGGCAGGTTTTACGGGCTGTCAGGGACTTTACCCCGATGATGTCTACGGCGATTTTACATACGCTATAAGCACCTATGACGCTTTTACCGAGGTTTATGACGGCGTTCCCAACGGAACAGGACACACCTGGAAAGGCGAATGGGCATATCTTGACGGAAACGATATTATCCGCTATGCTCCAATGCCCCTAACAAGAGAGCAGCTTCTTGAATATGACGGCGCACAGGCTGTGCTTGACCTTATCGAGGCTGAAAACGGCAGTCCCGGGGACATTTTAAAAAGAGGAAACGGCATTATAAGCGTAAACTACCACACAGGAACAGACGAATTCCGCACAAACAGCTTCCGTATTCTTAAATACCGCAGCGGCACTGTTTACGACATTACCGATAAGGTTAATTTTGAGGACAGCGGCATTTACTGGGGTGAGGACAGCAGCTATATCCGTCCCGATTTTGAAATTTTAAGCGAGAAGCTTTACGACAGCGTCGAAGGAAACGAATACGATAAAATAAACGCCCGTCTTTGCGGCGATTTTGACAGGAACGGTAAAAATGAGCTTTTTGCTGTTTACGGCAAGGGCGGCTCTGCGGGCAGACTTTATTTTGTAAATGAAAACGGTGCGTTTATGCTTGGAAACGAAGCTGAATGGACTGACCCAAAGATCGTAACCGTTGACGGCACATACCTTGTTTATGCTGAAATGCTTGCGGCTTCCGACAGCGTTTCATTCTACTGGCAGGTCATTGACGGAAAGCCTTACCGCATCGACACCTACGGTCTTATGGAGCTTACCCAGAACACCGATGACGACAGCGAATTCACCGCATTCCACACCACCTATGACGTTTACAACGACGGCACAGGCAGAACGTGGAAGCCCTACTATTTTTATGCTGTAAACAATGACGGGAAAATTTCATTCAGAGAATACTACGCATGGCGTTCTCCTGCCGAAGAAATCCCCGGCTATATCGAAATGCTCAAAGATGAACAGGGCTGCGATTTAAAGCCGTACCTTGACGAAATCAGCGGAAAGGGCGAGATAACCGAGCTTATCAACCGCACAGAACTTGGTATCATACACATAAATTATATGGTGGGCGATGAACGGCGTTACTGCACCTTAAAGCTTAAGGACGGTGCTGTAAGTGACATCACTCCCGAAAATAACAAGGGACACTACGTCCGTCAGGTAACAGCACAATATACACTCGATGTTATAATATATTAAAAAGGAACTGATTAAAAATGGAAAAATACGCAATTTTAGGCTATCCCTTAAAGCATACAATGTCCCCTCCTATCCACAAGCGTCTTTTTGAGCTTGAAAACAAGGGAGATACTGTTTACGAAATATGCGAATTTGCTCCCGAAACTCTCGGCGAAAAGGCTGATTACCTTAATTCGCTGGGGGGATACAATATCACGATTCCGTTCAAGGTTGACATTATAAAGTACCTTGACGAGCTGGACGCTTCCGCAAAGCGTTACGAGTCCGTAAACTGTGTTGTACGCAGGGACGGCAGGAATATCGGCTACAACACCGACTGCTACGGCTTTCTCCGTGCTCTCGAAGCAGGCGGCGGCAAGCTTGGCGGCAGGGTTTTGCAGATCGGCTGCGGCGGCGTCGGCAGAATGATGGCGATTGAAGCTGTACGCCACGGTGCCGACCTTACGATAGTAGTGCTCAAAGGCTTTGAGGATACTGCTCAGTTTGTCATCGACGAGCTTCGCAGACAGGGACACCCCGAAAGCGACATTGAACGCATCCACGTCATTTACAACGATGAAATAAGCGGTGAATTCGACCTGCTTGTAAACGCTACCCCTGTGGGAATGTTCCCTAAGGTTGAAGCGTGCCCCGTTTCGGAGGATGTGATAAAGAGCTGCAAATGCGTGTTTGAGGTAATCTACAACCCCGAAAAAACCAAGCTTATGAACATTGCCGAGGCAAACGGAATAAAGACCATCGGCGGTATGGCAATGCTTGTATGGCAGGCAGTCGTTGCACACGAAATTTGGAGCGATGCAAAGTACAATGACAGCGACATTGCACAGCTTATCGAGGATATGAACGCTGCACTCAATGCGTGAGATCCACCTGATTTTACAAAGAAAGGAATGATCGGATTGAATCCTAAAGCAAGGACGCTTATGCTGGCAAAATCAATAAGCGTATGGTGGGGGATTTACCTTATCATAGGCTGTTGTATCGGCTTCAGCATAAAAACACTGAACGGTCTGCTTTTTACACTTGAAAATATGTCGCAGTTCAGGCTGTCGGTGTTTGTTCCCGTTGTAGCCTGCGGCTCCCTTGTGCTTGCGGTCATTTCCTATTTTATAAGCTTTGCGGTAAACCGTCTGCCGATGAAAAAGCTTCGCAGGCAGCTTGATAAAATTGCGGCGGAAAAGGGTATTTCAAAGGAATATACCGACCTGCTTGCACTGAACTGCAAGGGCGATATGAAAAACAAGGTGTGTATTGAGCTTGCAATTGCGGCACTTTTAAACGGTGACGCCGCAAAAGCCTCCGAACAGCTTGCAAGAATAGACATCATAAGCGCTTCCGACGTTGCAAACTCCACGGGAAACTATTATATTGCGGCATATTATTACGCAGTAACTGCAGTAATGCACCTTGCCGTAAAGGACAGCGTAAAAGCGGCTTCCGATTACGACAACGGACGCTTCTACATAGACTCAATGAACAACGACCCCTTCATAATGGCTGTAAAGGCGCTCTGCCTTATGAAAAAGGGCGAGCGCAAGGAAGGCTTTGCACTTGTATGCGAGGCGGATAATTTAAGAAAGCGTAAGCTTTCAAAGGGCAGGTATAATCACCTTCAGGGATTTATTCTTGCGGCAAAGGCAAATATTTTCTATGATGTGGAACGCTATGAAGAGTGCTTTGACCTTTCCGCCGACGCTATGGGAATTAAAATTTCCCCCGAATATGAGCAGCATCTCATTTCTCTGGGAAGGGCGGCAAAGGACAATATGAATTCCAACCCGTCAGATTTTTCATAAACAGCTTATTTTTTACAGGAATGTCGTTTCGATATTCCTGTTTTTGTTTAAAAAGACATATTTGAGGGTGTATTTTCGTCGAAAATTTTTAGACAGGTAAAATTATTTGCTCTCCATTGTGTTGACATAAGGTTAAAAAAGGTGTATTATTATAAGGAGTATCAATGACTATTCAAATTAATTGATGAGGAATAAATTAAAATGTATTTTGGAAGCGTAAAATTTTTCAAGCACCTTATCTGCACCGTTGTAATCGGCTGGTTCGTTATCGCTACGTTCCTTGCTGTGTTCTTCGGCATAAAGTACGGTCTTGAAGCAAAAAAGAACAAGGAACTGACAGTAGCCGCTTCCGCAGACGTTTCTCAGGAAACGGAAGAAAATCCCACTGAAGAAAACGGAAAACAGTCACTTGAGGACTATTACCTGCTTATGGCTGCTGACGGCTACACTGCTGACGACATCATAAATTTCATAAGCACCACCGAGGGAGAAACTGCGGCAAAGTTTGCAGAAGCTTATATTGAAGCAAACAAGGAAAAATTTGCCGATATGTTCAAAACGGAAACAGCTTACACGGGACAGGGCAGCACCGCAATCGAATACACCGAGCTTTACCCCGACCTTTACGCTGATCCGCCCGCTGAATTTACAGAATCGGAAAAAACCGTGTATCTCACCTTTGATGACGGTCCTTCCGAAAATACGCTTATGATCCTGGATATACTGGAAAAATACGACATCAAGGCTACCTTCTTTATGTCGGGCGGCGAAAGCGAGTATACAAAGGAAATCATGAAAAAGGTTGCCGACGCAGGTCACACCATCGGCATCCACTCCATATCCCACGAATATGAGGTTATCTACGAAAGCGTTGAAAGCTTCCTTGAGGATATGAACAATACATATACCTGCATTTATGAAGCAACAGGCGTAAGACCGCAGATAATGCGCTTTGCAGGCGGCAGCATAAATAACTACAACCGCCTTGTTTACCCTCAGATAATCGCAGAGGTAACAAGACGAGGCTTCGTTTATTACGACTGGAACGTAAGCGGCGAGGACGCTACCACCCACGCAACCTGGACAAGCATTTACAATAACGTGCTTAACGGAATTGAGTCCAACTCAACCGACAGGGCTATCGTTCTTCTCCACGACAGCGGAGATAAATACACCACCGTAACAACCGTTGAGGATATTATCATTGCTCTTCTGGACGACGGCTATACCTTCGCTCCTCTTGATAATACCGTAAAACCAATTACTTTTTCATATGTTGACTGATTAAACTACAGATAGGAGTTTGTGAAAATGAGCCTTAAGGATAATTTTAACCAGGCAGTTAAGGAGCTTCTCCGAAAGGACGCTCAGGGCGGAGATGACTCCGCTAAGGAAGCAAAGAAAAAATCTGAGCTTGACCGCTACCTCGACCCTGTACCCACCCCTGCGCCTGTACAGGAAAAAGCTGCCGATATTCCCGAAACTGACAGCAAGGCTTCCGAAGAAGCTGCAGAGGAGGCTGCTCCCGACTTTGCTTCTTACAGCGAAAGCGCATTCAGCTCTTCAAACACCTACAATACACAGAATAACTACAATTCATCCAGCCCTTATATAAAGCCTGAACAGAACGTTTCTCAGTTCGGCACACAGCCTTCCGAAACCCGTTCCCCTTCCGAAAGCGGCTCTTCCGTTTCCGACAACCAGGCTTCAAGTCCGTTCTCACAGTTCTCGCAGTTTGCACGTCAGAGCGGTGCGGCTTCAAGAGGTGAAGAAGCAAGGGCTTCTTCCTTCGGTACACCTTCCTCCTTCGGCGGCGGTGGCTCCGTCCCTCCCAAGACCCCACGTTCCACACCTTCGTACAGAAGCGAGCCTAACACCCCTTACTACGAAACCGAAGAAACCACTATCATTTCAAGAAATACCATTATTGACGGTAACATCCGTTCCTTTGCAAACCTCAATATCGACGGCAGCGTAAAGGGTGATGTGCGTATTACAAAGAACATTAACGTAACAGGCAAGGTTGTCGGTGACATCGAATGCAACAGCTCCGTAATGGCAGGTGCTTCAATGCAGGGCAATATCTCCTCAAAGGGACAGGTCCAGATCGACAGGGACAGCATCCTTCTTGGCGATATTTCCGCGCAGTATCTTGACCTTAACGGCAAGGTAAAGGGCAACGTTGACATCGGCGGCAAGGCTGAATTCAAGACCGACGCTGTTATTCTCGGAAATATCACAGCTTCCACAATCACCGTTCTCGACGGTGCAACCATCCAGGGTTACGTAAACACAACCTTCCTTCAGGAAAGCTCCTCAAGCATTTTCCCTGAGGCTATCGCACTTTCAGAATAAACTTTTTGCAGTACCGTAAAGAAATTTGCGGTACTTGCTGATTATAGCAACCAAGACATAATGAAGATGGAGATGTAGAATTATGAACAACGATGAACTTAATCTTGAGGGCGGCATCCTTGACCCCCTTGAGCTTGACAGCACACCGCAGGACAGCGGCTATGTACCTAAATTTGAACGTGACCTTGCAAAGGCAGGCGGAAGCTTAAGCGCTCTTTCCGAAGCTAAGAAGGCAGAAGCAGAAAAAGACGCCTCCTCCGATGAAATCACAGGTGAAATCGATTTAAGCAGCCTTCGCTCCGAGGAAGAATACAGCGAGCTTAAGGCTTACGATGAGCAGGAGGTCGAATTTGTATCCCCCGATGAAGAAACGGAGGACTATGCAACTCTTGACGCTTACAATGAACCTGCACCGCAGGCACCGGTTCAGCCTGAACCTGCACCTGCTTCAAGCGGACCGAAATCCTTTGCAGATTTTGCAAGAGAAGCCGAAGAAGCAGAAGCTCGCGCAAAAATGGCTGCCGCTGATAAGGGAATAGACCACAATCTCGACGGTGTACAGGTTTCGGCAGACATCCTTGCAGATATGGACTACAACGGCAAAAAGGAAATGTCCCGAAGCCTTGCAAACCAGATGCAGCTTGACTCCCTTGCAATGGAAATGGAGGGTCAGCCTGTTCTTGCGGAAATGTCCACAGAATATACACCCTCACAGAAAAAGAGCGAGGATCTTTACACCAAGGCAACTCTCGACAAGGACGAAAAGCAGATCATCAAGGAACGTCTTGAAAAGGAAATCGGCAAGCGTCCTGAGGGCTACAACAAAAAATCCAGCCTTCAGATGTACCACGACCTTATGAATGAGCAGAAGGTCAAAAAGGCAAAGAAGGGCTTTTTCGTAGTGCTCCTGCTTGTTGCACTGGGACTTATCACAGCTGCAATAACCTACTTCAAGCTCAGGTGGAACGACAGCGACCTGTTTATGTACCTGCCCTTTGCAACCGCATTCTTCTCGCTGATACTGTTCTTTAAAACAAAGGCCTGCAAAATTTTCTCATCTGCTTATTTTGCAATAAACACCGCACTCCTTCTGGGTCCGGGCTTTATAAAGTTCTGCATCGACAATGCCCCTAAGGACGGCGTAACAAAGGAAAATCTTATTGTTATGCTTTTCTTTGCGGCGGCTATCATCCTCAGCGCAATCGTCTGCGCACAGCTTACCACAAACGAAAAGGTTGAAGCTTACTACTCCACACATCTTCTTACAGAAGAAAAGAAGGTTTTTGACGAAAGAAAATCAAAATATAAGCAGTAAATTTAAACAAGCACACCCAAACACTAAAGTTTTAGGTCAAGCCTTTTTCAAAAGGCTTGCAGGGGTCAAGGGGACAGCGTCCCTTGTGGGTTAAGGGCAAAGCCCTTAGCAAACCCTGACATAATCAAGCCGCAATTCAGTATAATAAGGCAAAGATGAAAAAAATAATAGTTTTTTTCAATTTTTAAAAGCCTTTTAATCTGAATTGCGGCTGTATTTTTATGTTTAAAGACAAATTACCCCTCAGAATAAAAGGAAACTTGTTTTCTTTTATTCTGACGAGCTAAATTTATAACAGTACAGTAATTCCCGTTTTTTAAAGATAACGTAAAATAAATCACTGCGGAATATCTTGTTTTTTTTATAAAATCCTTGCACATAAATTAAAAATATGGTATAATAATTGCGTATTGTATTGTATCCCTTCGGGGAATAATAACAAGGAGGAATTTAATATGAACGAAAAAACAAAGGCACTTGTAGGGACAGGTATCCTTACGGCAATTGTTATCGTACTCCAGTCGATGACACTGTCAATTCGTTTAGGACAATTCAGTATTACGCTGGTGCTTATTCCAATAGTAGTCGGTGCGGCGCTGTATGGAATCAAGGCAGGTGCGTGGCTCGGATTTGTTTTCGGAGCATTTGTGGTAGCAACGGACGCAGGTGCGTTCCTTGCAATCAACGTACCCGGTACGGTTGTAACGTGTGTGCTCAAGGGTATGCTTGCAGGTCTTGCAGCAGGTCTTGTGTACAAGTTGTTTGAAAACAAGAATCGATGGGTAGCAGTTATCTCTGCGGCAGTAGTCGCACCTGTTGTAAACACAGGTATTTTCCTGCTGGGATGCAGAATTTTCTTCTTCCCCACAATCAATGAATGGGCAACAAATTTTGGTTATGCGTCCGCAGGCAAGTATATGATTTTCGGACTTGTAGGAGGAAACTTCCTCCTTGAAGCTGCCGTTAACATTGCACTTAGCTCAGTAATTGTAAGGGTACTTAACATTATCAAAAAGCCTGCACCGAAAGCAGAGTCGCAGGGATAAAGGAAGGATATTATGGTATTTGCAGTTGACATTGGAAATACAAATATAGTAATCGGCTGCTGCAGCGATAATAAAATCTCTTTTGTGGAGAGAATTTCCACAAAAGCCGACGCTACGGTTCTTGAATATGCTATAAGCTTCAAGAGTATCCTTGAATTTTACGGCATTTCAAAGGAAGATATTGACGGCGCAATCATTTCATCGGTAGTTCCCTCTGCAACATCAACCGTGCACAGCGCTGTTAAAAAGGTTATGGGTACCGACGCTATGATAATCGGTCCCGGACTTAAAACAGGTCTGAACATTCTCATCGACAACCCTGCACAGCTTGGCAGCGACCTTGTTGTTGCGGCAGTTGCCACAATAAACGAATACCCTCTCCCTCAGATAGTAATTGATATGGGTACGGCAACGACCGTTTCCGTAATCGACAAGAACAAAAATTATCTGGGCGGTATGATTATGCCGGGCGTGGGTATTTCACACGATGCCCTTGTAAGCCGTACAGCACAGCTTCCCAAGGTTGCTCTGGAAAATCCGAAGAATGTTATCGGAAAGAATACCATCGACTGCATAAGAAACGGTATTCTCTACGGCAACGCAGGAGCTCTCGACGGTATCATCAATCGTATCAAGGCACAGACAGGCGAATGTACCGTTATCGCAACAGGCGGTCTTGCAGGAGTAATTGCTCCTCTGTGCGAAAATGAAATGATTATCGACGACGACATTATGCTTAAGGGACTTATGCACATTTACAACAAAAACAAATAATTAAAGTTAAATAATACAATACAAACGAATACACCGTGTAAAATCGTCAAATAATTTTACACGGTGTATTTTTATTTGTTTATAAAATCCTTATTGTGAAGCTTTGCGATACTGCGTTTCTTTACAGCTTCAATATAGTCAAAAATCGTTTCAAGGGGCTTTTCCACAGAAATACCGCCGCCAAGGAGATTTTTTGCGTCGTGGGAGTCGGAGCCTGCCGTTACGGGAAGATTGAAGCTTTCCGCATACCATTTTGCACGGTCGTTCATCTTTTCATCAAAATGAGAGGAGTTTATTATCTCGACAGCACCCACATTGTCAGGAATAAGGGTGATTTTTTTGATGTAATTATACTGACGGAAGGGATGAGCGTGTACGATAAAGCCGCCGCATTCCGCAACAAAATCACAGTAGTCGTAGATTTTCATATCCATTATTTCGGGGTGCTTTTTTAACCACGTCTTATCAAGTCCGTAGGTAAGAAAATCCGCACCTGCATAAGTAAATTCCCAGCCAAAAAACACCTTTAAACCGATTTCGTCTCCCCTTGCCTTTGCGTTTTCGTAGCCCTTACAGAAAAGGTCTATTTTTTCTTCCCAGGGCAGGTCGTAGGGAACTGCACTGTTGCCGTTGAAAAAGTGGTCGGTAACGATTATGCCGTCGTAACCCTTTGCCTTGTGCATTTCTGCCATTTCCGCACCTGTTGAGCGTCCGCATCCGCTTGCTTCAAAGGTGTGCATATGCGGTTCATATCTGTAAAGCATAAAATCTTCCTTTCAAATTCGTATACTTA
Organism: Oscillospiraceae bacterium; assembly: GCA_017408395.1. GTDB lineage: Bacteria > Bacillota > Clostridia > Oscillospirales > Ruminococcaceae > UMGS363. Next base: position 25,772 of record JAFQUQ010000029.1, on the reverse strand, counting down.
TATAATAGCACAAACTAACCGTAATATCAATTCTGTTTTTTCGATTAATCTGTAAATAATAAAACTTGACGGTAATTATTTTAAGTGGTATACTTAATGTGAAGGGAGTTGATTTTATGCCGCTTTCAATGAAAAAAAGATACACCGCCGATGAATTTTACAATCTTGACATTGCTGAGCCTTGCGAGCTTATAGACGGTTATATTTACGATATGTCACCATCACCGAATATACGTCATCAGAGGATTGCAGGAGAAATTTTTTACACAATAAAGGATTATATAAAAAAGAACAACGGAAAATGCAGAACCTTTTCCGCCCCTACCGACGTAAAAATCAACGATTTTACAATCGTTATCCCCGATATTTTTGTAGCCTGCAACCCCGATAAATTTGACGAGCAGAAATACAACGGCGCTCCCGACTGGGTCATAGAAATAGTTTCTCCCGGCAATTACGCCCACGATTACAAGGATAAACTGCTTCTCTACAAGAACGCAGGCGTAAGGGAATACTGGATAATCGACCCCGAAGAGGAAAAGGTGCTGGTATATCTTTTCGGTACACCGAACACCACCGAATTTTACAGCTTCGATGATGAGATCTCCGCAGGAATTTACAGAGAAAACGATACTCCTCTTTTAATATGCGTAAACGAGCTGCTTAAGTAAATAATGCCGTCTGTGATGAAAATTCTCGCAGGCGGCTTTTGTTTTAAAATCCGTAAACTCAATATACCTCTTTTTGGCTATTTGCAACAAAATAATATTTAAATTAGACTTGACTTATTGACTGTAAAAAGGTATAATAGTATTTGAGGTAAATTTGAATATTTTTAAAAGTCAATTATTCAAATTTAAAATAAATTAAAGGAGTTGCTCAATTATGTCTCTGACAAATAACCCAAATGTCAACAAATGGGTTGACGAAATGATTGCCCTCACCAAGCCTGAAAAGGTAGTTTGGATCGATGGCTCAAAGGAACAGCTGGACGCTCTCACAGAAGAAGTTTGCGCTCTTCCTGATGACAGCTGGGATAAAATGTACAAGCTCAACCAGGAAAAGCTCCCCGGTTGTCTTTACCACAGAACACGTGCTAACGACGTTGCACGTGTAGAAGACAGAACCTTCATCTGCTGCAAGAACAAGGAAGATGCAGGTCCTACAAACAACTGGTGCGATCCTGATGAAATGTACGCTAAGCTCACACCTCTCTATGACGGCGTTATGCAGGGCAGAACAATGTACGTTATCCCTTATTCCATGGGTCCTATCGGTTCTCCTCTCGCTAAGGTGGGCGTTGAAATCACAGACTCCATCTATGTTGTTCTCAATATGAACATTATGACAAGAATGGGTAAGGCTGCATTCGAAAACCTCGGCGATACTTCCAACGACTTCGTAAGAGGTCTCCACTCCAAGGCAAGCGTTGATCCTGAAAACAGATACATCGTTCACTTCCCTGAAGACAACACAATCTGGTCTGTAAACTCCGCTTACGGCGGCAACGTTCTCCTCGGCAAGAAGTGCTTCGCACTCCGTATTGCTTCCTATCAGGGTAAGAATGAAGGCTGGATGGCTGAACATATGCTCATCCTCGGCGTTAAGAAGCCTGACGGTGAAGTTAAGTATATCACAGCTGCATTCCCATCTGCCTGCGGCAAGACAAACCTTGCTATGCTCATTCCGCCTGAGGGATACCGCAAGGCTGGCTATGAAGTATTCACAGTAGGTGACGACATCGCTTGGATGAAGCCGGGTCCTGACGGCAGACTTTATGCTATCAACCCTGAAAACGGCTTCTTCGGCGTAGCTCCCGGTACAAACGACAAGTCCAACCACAACGCTCTTGCTTCCGCTATGAAGAACACTATCTTCACAAACGTTGCTATCAACAATGATGACAACACAGTTTGGTGGGAAGGTCTCGACAAGAATCCTCCTGTCAATGCAACAGAATGGAAGGGTGCTAAGGTTAACGGCGTAGAATTCACATCCATCAAGGGCGAAGACGGTAAGCCACAGAAGCTTGCTCATCCTAACTCCCGTTTCACAGCTCCTGCTGAAAACTGCCCTTGCATTTCTTCCGAATTCAACAACCCACAGGGTGTTCCTGTTTCCGCTATCATCTTCGGCGGCAGACGTGCTTCCACAACACCACTCGTATATCAGTCCTTTGACTGGGTACACGGCACATATATGGGCTCTGCTGTTTCCTCTGAAACAACAGCTGCTGCAACAGGTGCAGTAGGCGTACTCCGTCACGACCCAATGGCTATGAAGCCATTCATCGGCTACAACGTAGGCGACTACTGGGCACACTGGCTCGAAATGGGCGAAAAGCTCGGCGACAAGGCTCCTAAGATCTTCAACGTTAACTGGTTCAAGCAGGACGAAAACGGCAACTTCATGTGGCCCGGTTTCGGCGACAACATGAGAGTTCTCGACTGGATCATCAAGAGATGTGAAGGTACAATCGACGCTGAAGAAACAGCTATCGGTTTCATTCCTAAGAAGGGTGACATCAACGTAGAAGGTATCGAAGATGAAGTAACTCCTGAAGTTATGGATAAGCTCCTTGCAGTTGATAAGGGCCTCTGGACTAAGGAAATTGCTGAAATGAGAAGATACTACAAGGAAGACATCGCTGATAAGGGCGGTCGTGTTCCTGCTGCTCTCGAAGCTCAGCTTGATGCTCTCGAAGCAAGACTCAGCAAGTAATTTTAATCCCCAATAACCAAAATCCGCTTTTGAAAAAAGCGTGCATTTATAAAGAAGCATAACCCGTGAAGATTTTCTTCACGGGTTATTTTAATATCTGACAGATAACTTGGGATTTAAATTTCTGTTTCTTTAATAATGCTTAATGATCTGGAAGATGCAAGCGCATCAGCGTCCATTGCCAAAATTTCGTTTTTTTCAACCCATTTATAGTCTATGGTTTCCCCTTTTTGCAAGACAATATCATTTTTATTCCAGTTTGTTATGCATAAAAATTCCACATAAATCGAACTATGTCCGTCATGTACAATCCTTCTGATTTCTTGCAAATCGGACGAAATAATTCCTGTTTCTTCCTTCAGTTCTCGAATTGCACATTCAATCGGCGTTTCATCAGCTAATGCTGAACCTCCTGCTGTCAATTCCCACATTCCGCCGCAATGCTTTTGAAAATCCCGCTGCATAAGCAGATATGTTCCATCTGTATGCTTCACAATTATGTCACAAACCAAATGATACACACCATCCGGAATAAGTTCGCCCCTCACTAATTTCATATTTTCTATTTTGTTGAATTGTTTATCATATGCATCCCATATTTCAATCATACTCTTCTCCCCGACCCCATCGATGAGAACACAGGCAGCAGCAGGCTGTATCTTACAACATCACGGTACTCGGGCTTTGCCATAAAATACACATACTGCTCCACAAGGTCAACGCAGTTGTTTCCCCTGCCCTCAATTTTAAAATTAGTGAAACCCATAGGCACATATTTATTGTAGAGGTTCTCAACAGTAAGGTGGTTTGCGGATTTTCTTCTGGTGAAGGCGGTGTTTTTCATATGGGGACAGTTCCATTCGGGGATTTTTGCCCAACCCGATTTTATGGACTCCATCATCTGCGGATTGCAGTTCTCACGCTGGAATTCACCGATAAAACGATAGTGCTCACCTCGTCTCGGACAGTTGTCCGCACACACCGCATTGATAAGTATCTCGCACTTTTCCTTATGGGGAAGCTTTTCAAGAATATCAAATTTATTGTTGAAATTGTAGTCCAGCACTACATATTTATAGTCCTTTCCAAGCTCTGCGCACAGCTCGTCAAAGTCCCGTATCTGCTTGCAGGTGGAGGACGTAAGCGGCATATCGGGGTGAGTTTTACGGATATGCTCTTCAAGCAGAGGGGAGAAAACTATTGCCTCGTTCATTCCGTTGTCAGTAAGTGCAAGGATACGGTTGCCGTGGTAATCGTCAAGGTCTTCCTCTTTAAGCACGGGGTTTGTGAATGTGTAGCGGCAGGGTATGCCGAAGGAATTGAACCTGCCAACGATCTGAAGCACCGTCTGATCAAGCATTCCCTTTTCCATATACCCTGCAACGATACGTCCACCGTTCCATTTTACAGGAAAAGAGTCAAATACAGAGCCGATTTCTATACCATCGTAAAAAAGCTCGGGATTACGCTTTATCATATCCGCAAGGCAGAGGTTTATCATTGAATTGTATCGGTCAAGAAAGTTTGGAAGGTGAAATTTTATGCTCATTGAATTTTTCCTCTACTTTAATTTTTTATTTGAAAATGCACAGTAAACAACAGGCTTTGCACCGATTTTACCATACCATTTATCAAGGTGTGTATAGTGAATAAATGCGTTTTTGCAGCCGCTTTCCTTAAGCAGCTCCGCCGCCTTTGCGACCATCGAAAGTCCTATACCCTGCCTGCGCATTTCGGGAACAACTCCCACACAGCCGATATTGCCCGTCTTGAAGCCGTCACCGCTTACAAGGCAGGTGTCGTCAAAGCCCAGTATGCACGCTCCTGCAAGAGCGCCATTGTAATAAGCCGCAAAAACATTTTCGGCATACTCAAAATACTGCACCCAGTCGGGGTCGATTTTCTCCGCCGCTTCAAGCAGTTCAGCCTTTTCTCCGTCATAAAGCCTGAACTGTACACCGTCGGGACAGACAGGTTTTTCTGCGGACAGCTCGTTTAAATCAAGGTTCATTTCAACACAGCCGTTTTTAGCCGCAAAGCCGCACCTGCTCAAAAAGCCGCTGCCCTGTGCGTCAAACTGTTCCTTTGAGATTACCTCTCCGATGAAAAGTCCAGAGTCAAGACCGCCTGCGGTAATGCTCATATAGCCGTTGCCTGCAATGTGCTCCTCTGCCTGCTTCATCAGAGCCGTTCCGATACCTCTGCCCTGATATTCAGGGTGCACGCAGAGCAGACGGACATTGCTTCTGTAAACAAGGACAAATCCTGCCGCAGAGCCGTTTTCACAATGCTCAAAAACCGTGCAGCTGCTGTATTTTACAAGATATTCAAACTGCTTTTCCGTAAGCTTAAGCTGTGGGAAGCAGGCTTTGAAAATTTCATAGTGCGTCATAATACCCCTCCTGTTTGAGCCTGTCGATAAACTCGACAGGCTAATGAAAAATGAAGAAAGAATAATGAATATTGAATAGGTAAGGTGTCCGCTTTGCGGACATTTTTAATATTATTGCCGAAGGCAACTCCATAATTATTCATTATTCAATATTCACTATTCATTGTCGAGAAAACTTTTTCGACAAACTCCTGTTTTTTATTGCATATTAATATTATTTTACACTTTATCCGTACAAATGTCCATAGGTATTGCCTTAAATTTGCAGAAAATAATTGATTTACGGCAAATTATGCGTTATAATGTTTACATTAAAGCTATGGAGGAACTTATGAGCAGAAGTAATAAAAATAAAACCAACCCCGTTGTTTACGGAATACTTGTAGTAATCGCCGCCGCAGGTGCGCTTATTTTCGGCGGAAAGGATGCGCCTTCCGAAGCGCCTGTAACCACAGCCGCTGTAACGTCGTCCGTTACGGAAGCACTGACCGAAGCTGTCACGGAAGCAGTTTCATCAGTTCAGGAAACCACCGCTGACAGCACCGTTATCACAACAGCAGAAACCACAACCGTCACCGAAGCCGCCGAGTATATCGACTATTATTTCCGCAATCAGTCCACCCTTGACAGCCACTACGAAAAGCACGGAATTGAAATGGGCTTTTCCTCTGCCGAGGAATACGAAGCCGCCGCTTCCGATGTCGCAAATTCGCCCGACGCCCTCCATAAAACGGAAAAAGAGGACGGGGATGATGTTTATTACATAGAGGCAACAAACGAGTTCGTCGTGGTTTCAACCGACGGCTATATCCGTACTTACTTCCTGCCAAGCGGCGGAAAGGCTTATTTTGACAGGCAGTAGGCACATTTTAAGACGTAAGAATTAGTATATTTTTCACAAAATAAAGCCGTATTCACTTTTTCTTAATACATTAACGCTGTAAAACAGTTATAATAAAAAGCAATGCCGTGTTGGATATACGGTATTGCTTTTATTTTTATAAATCTGAAAGGGTGTAATTATGGGTTTTTTCGCTAACGCAGATGTTCCTATTCTTATTGCATTCCTGTGTTATCTTGCGGTAATGCTTGGAATAGGCTTCTACTTCACAAACAAAAGTAAAAAAATGAGCGACTATTTTCTTGCAGGCAGATCTCTCGGAAGCTGGGTAACAGCTATGTCGGCACAGGCTTCCGATATGAGCGGCTGGCTGCTTATGGGTCTTCCCGGTGCGGCTTATGCCACAGGTATGGGCAACTACTGGATCGCAATCGGTCTTGCTATCGGTACTATCTTAAACTGGATGTTCGTTGCAAAGCCTCTCCGCCGTTTTACAGAAACAGCAGGCGACTCTATCACCATCCCCGAATATTTACAGAAGCGCTTCAAGGCTGACAGCCCTGTTGTACGTCTTGTATGTGCCCTTGTAATATTTATTTTCTTCCTTGTTTACACAACCTCCGCTTTCGTATCAGGCGGCAAGCTTTTCCAGGTTGTATTCAACATCGACAGCACCAATGAAGTTTATACAAAAATGGCTGTTGTAATTTCCGCACTCATTATTATCACATACACATTCATGGGCGGCTTCAACGCTGTTGCATGGACCGACTTCATTCAGGGTATGCTTATGATAGTTGCAATCGTTGCACTCCCTATCGGACTTATCAACGCAACGGAAAATTTCAGCTGGGATATGGTCACAAACACAGCTAAGATCGTAGGCGAAGGCGCAGACACCTCAGGCTTTGCTTCAATGTTTGACGGCAGAGGTGCAAACTCTATCATCAGCGACCTTGCGTGGGCACTGGGTTACTTCGGTATGCCCCATATTCTTGTAAGATTTATGGCAATCAAGGACACAAAGAGCGTAAAGAAGTCAGCAATCATTGCTATCGTATGGGTACTCATCTCCCTTACAGCAGCCGTACTTATCGGTATTCTCGGACGTGTTTACCTTGACAGTCAGGGCATTGTCCTCGGAACTGCCGATCAGGAGCTTATCTTTATCAGAGTTGTAAAAATGCTCTTCCCGAGCTTCCTTGCAGGTATCTTCCTTTCAGCCGTACTTGCTTCAATTATGAGTACAGCTGACAGCCAGCTTCTTGTAACTGCTTCTGCAGTAGTAAACGACTTCTACTCCGTTATCGTAAAGAAGGAAGTTTCCGCAAAGAAGCAGATGTGGATAAGCCGTATTGCGGTTATCGTGATTTCTGTTATCGCTTGTATCCTCGCTCTTAATCCTAACGACTCAATTATGGGTATCGTTTCAAATGCGTGGGCAGGCTTCGGTGCGGCATTCGGTCCTGCAATCATTCTCTCCCTTTACTGGAAGCGTCTTACCCTCAGGGGTACGGTTGCAGGCATCATCGGCGGTGCAGCAACAGTTCTTGTATGGGACAACATTCTCGGCCTCAGCTCAACCGTTGTTTACTCAATCGTTCCGGGCTTCATCGTTTCCATTCTTCTCACTGTTATCGTTTCTCTCATTGACAAGGAACCAAGCAAGGAAGTACAGGATATGTTTGAAGAAGCTAAAAAAGCCGATTAAAATTTAATTTATGGCATAAACTGCCGTACATACGCTTTAAAGAACGTGTGTGCGGCGTTTTTGTTTTGTTTAAAGTGCACTAAAATTATGCAGTGATTTTTCCTGAGGTTAACATAAAAAACAAAATTTAAAAAAACGAAAAAAACTCGAAAAAAATGTTGTAGAGGGGCTTTTCAAGTGTTATAATAATATATGTACTGACTTTCAGACTATTTAACACTTTAAATCAATTGAATGATTATCCGCAGGTGCGGTTTACATAATTTCAGGAGGAAGAATATAATGTTTACAAAAGATATTGGTATAGACTTAGGTACAGCAAATACGCTTGTTTATATGAGAGGCAAGGGCATCATTATCCGTGAGCCTTCCGTTGTTGCGGTTGATACAAGAACTGATACTGCAAAATACGTAGGTCAGGAAGCCAAGGACGTTATCGGACGTACTCCCGGCTCTATCGTTGCTGTAAGACCTCTTAAGGACGGCGTTATCGCTGACTTTGAAATCACAACAACTATGCTTCAGGAATTCATCAGAAAGGCTCTCAAAGGCTCTATCTTCACAAAGGCAAGAGTAGTTATCTGTATTCCTTCGGGCGTTACAGCGGTTGAAAGACGTGCTGTAAAGGAAGCTGCCGAAAATGCAGGCGCAAAGCGTGTAAATATCATTGAAGAGCCTATGGCTGCCGCTATCGGTGCAGGTCTGCCTGTTTCCGACCCTCAGGGCTCTATGATCGTTGACATCGGCGGCGGTACTTCAGAGGTTGCCGTAATTTCCCTTGGCGGTATTGTAACTTCACGTTCCATCCGTATCGCAGGCGACGCTTTTGATACGGCTATCATAAACTATATCAAGAAAAAGTACAACCTGCTTATAGGTGAACGTACAGCTGAAAATGTAAAGATCGCTATAGGCTCCGCTTTCCCTATGGAACAGGAAACCGAAATGGACATCAAGGGACGTAACCTTCTCAACGGTCTGCCTGAGAATGTAAAGGTATCTTCTGCAGAAATCAGAGAAGCCCTTGCCGAGCCTCTCTCCAACGTTATCGAAGCTATCAAGGTAACACTTGAAAAGACTCCTCCTGAGCTTGCTGCCGACATCATCGACCAGGGTATCACCCTTGCAGGCGGCGGTGCGCTTATCAGAGGTCTTGACAAGCTTATCAACAAGGAGACAGGTATGCCTGTTTACGTTGCCGAATCACCTCTTGACTGCGTTGCTGACGGCACAGGCAAGGTTATCGACGAAATCGAAAAGCTTCACGAAGTTCTTAACGACGATTCAAAGTACTATTAATCATTAATTTTAATATTTACGGGCGAACTATTGCTGTTCGCCCTTTTTCAAATTGAAAGGAGCGCTATGCTGTCTGCTGCACAGATTATATATCTTATATGTCTGCCTGTACCTACGGTGTTTTTGATTATCCTAAAAGCCCTAAAATGCTTGGAAATCAAACCGTATTTTTTAGGCTTCGGAACGTGTCTCGGAATTTGTCTGCTTGCGGTAATATCCGCTGTAATCCTGTATCCGTTCGGCTTGCTTTCAATCGTTCTGCTTCCTTTGATACTTTTGTGCTTTATGTATCAAATATATCGGCATGAATTATATACACCTGCTGATGCTGTATCTTTTTATCTCGGAATATCTCAGTTCGCCCAGTGCATATGCGTCGGAATTTCAATCATTTCCATTGCAGAACTCAAAGTAATGATTGATGAACATTCTCCCGATGTATGTGCCTGCTATTATGAAAAAATCAGAGATTTCGGTTCAGCTGAAGAATACATTGCAGCAGCATTAATACGGACTGCTGTTGTATGTGCCGCAGCATTTTTAATACATAAAATCAATCTTTCGAAAAAAATGTCGGATTTCAAACGTGCAGCTTGTTCAGCCTTGATTTCAGCATTAATATGTGTTCCAACCGAAAATCTTGCAATGATAATTTTTTAAGAAAGGAGCCTTATTGTGAGAGATTTTTTCAAAACAACCAAGTTTAAAATTCTCGCTGCGCTTATGGCGGTAGTCATAGGCATTATGATTTATTCTCTTACAACGGGCGGCTACTCCTCCGACAGCTCTTCATTCTTCAAGATAATCTTTGAGCCGTTCCAGAAAGCGTCCACTTCTATTTCACAGGACGTCACAAAACACCTTGATATGCTTGTCAATGCTAAAAAATACTATCAGGAGAACGAGTATCTCAAAGAACAGCTTAACTCCCTTTACAACAGCATCGTTGACTACGACAAGCTTCAGAAGGAAAACGCCGAGCTTAAACAGCTGCTTAAGCTTAAAGAGGAAAACGAGGACTTCGTATTTTCTTCACCCTGTACGGTTATTTCAAGAACAGCTAACGACCCCTACGGCTCGTTTACAATAGACAAGGGCAGCGATGACGGTATCGCCCCTTACGACCCGGTTATAACCTCGGACGGACTGGTGGGACTCTGTTACGACGTTTCAAAAAGCACCGCAAAGGTGCAGACCCTTTACTCTCCTAAAACCGCCGTGGGCGTTATTACGGTAAGAGGCAAGGTAACGGGTATCCTTGAAGGTGACTACGAGCTTTCAAAGGATAAATGCTGCCGTATGAGCTATATAAACAAATCCTCCGACATAAGAGAAGGCGACATTATAATTACATCGGGAAGCGAGACCTTCCCCGAAGGACAGCTTGTGGGAATAGTTGAGTCGGTAAATATGGAAGACAGCGGTCTGTCAAAATACGCCGTTATACGTCCAGTTATCGACCCTGCCGAAACAGGCAGCGCATTTGTTATCACAGAATTCAACGGGCAGGGTAAGTCGGAATGAATATTGACCTTAAAAGAAAAAAGGAAAAACGCAATACGGTCATCCGATGGGTGCTTTATTACGTTATAATGATAATCGAATATGTTTCTATGACAACAACGGAGCTGGGACTTCCCGTGCCGCTGCTTCTGCTTACAACGGCACTGTGCATTTCCGTATTCGAGGACCCCTTCAACTCTGCTGTTGTAGGATGCACGGCGGGACTTATGATAGATTCCGCAGAGGGTACGCTTATGGGAATGAACGGCATCATCATAATGTGGTGCTGTCTTATATCCTCGCTTCTGTTTTATTTTGTAATGCGCAGGCATATAGTCAATATTACAGCAATTATTGCCGCTTCCGCAATTTTACAGACAGGCTTCCGCTATGTTTTCTACTATCTGATGTGGGGCTACGACAAAAACGGTCAGATACTTCTCAGAGAGTTTGTTCCCGTTGTAATAACCACCCTGCTTTCAACTGTTGTGATATACCCTCTTATCAGGGTTATGAACGCTAAGATAGGTCTTATAAAGGAAACCTACATCGAAGAAAAATCCGATGATATTGTCAGGGAATAACCTGCCCTTTAAGCTTAAATAAGGAGATTTTATGGCAAAATTTTTTGAAAAAGTAAGAGCGCTGTTCTTTTTTCTTATAATTCTTGCCGCTATGTCATTGTGCGCCGTGATGCTGATGAAAATTCAGGTCGTTGACGGCGCATATTATCTTGAAATGGCGGAAAGCACCTCTATCGTCAAGCAGGACATTTATGCGCCCAGAGGTGAGATCGTGGACATTTCGGGCAGAGAAGTCGTAAGCAACAAGGTCGGCTACAACGTTATCCTGGAAAAAGCCTTCCTCCCCTCCGACAAGCAGGAAATGAACCGCATAATTATCGAAATCGCACATATTCTTGAAGAGGACGGCGTAAAATGGCTTGATACCCTGCCGATTACGGCGGAAAAGCCCTACGTTTTCCTTGAGTCAAGAGAAAGCGACATCGCAAGAATGCGTACAAATATAAACGTACAGCCCTATGCTACCGCCGAAAACTGCATTGACGAAATGATCAAACAGTATGAGATCAGCGACAGCTACACCGAAAAGGAAAAGCGTATCATCGCAGGCGTGCGTCACGAAATGGTGCTCCACAGCTTCTCACTCTCAAACAGATACACCTTCGCCGAGGATATTCCTATGGCTACCGTTGTAAAGCTTAAAGAAGCGTCCTACCGTCTTGAAGGTATGGACGTTGTTGAAGAAGCTATCAGAGTTTACAAGTCGGGAACTGCCGCACCTCATATCATCGGCACTATCGGCTCAATCAACGCTGAGGAGTACGCTGAACTTAAAGATGACGGCTATATGCTTAACGATACCCTCGGCAAAAGCGGTATCGAAAAGGCTATGGAAACCGAGCTGAGAGGCTCAACAGGCACACGCTCCCTTGAACTTCTCCACGGAATCGTTGTTTCAGACGAGGTAACTGAGGACGCTATCCCCGGAAATACCGTCAGACTTACACTTGACATCGAGTATCAGAAAAAGGTACAGCAGATACTTGAAAATCACATCTACTGGCTCCAGAACCAGACCCACAAGGAAGCCAAGGGCACAGGCGGCAACGCAGGCGCTATCGTAATCTGCAACGCAAAAACAGGCGGTATAATCGCCGCCGCAACCGCCCCTACCTATGACATAAACGACTACCTTGAAAATTATTCTCTCGTTGCAAACGGCGAGAACTCCCCTCTCATAAACAGAGCCACATCGGGCCTTTACCGCCCCGGCTCAACCTTCAAGACCGTTACCGCAACCGCCGCTTTAAACTACGGTCTGATCGGCTCGGCAGACACCATCACCTGTAACAAGGTTTACGACTACTGGGACGACTACAAGCCTGAATGTACAGGCTGGCACGGCAGAATTAACGTTATAACCGCTATCGAAAAATCCTGCAACATCTTCTTCTATGAAGTGGGCAGGCTTATGAATATCGACAAGCTTTCCGCCTATGCCGAGCTTTACGGCTTCGGTCAGAGCACAGGCATTGAGGTAGGCGACAACGCAGGCTATTTTGCAAACCCCGATTCGTTTACGGCACGCCGTCTTGAATGGCAGGCAGGGCTTGTTGTACAGGCCGCTATCGGTCAGTCGGAAACCTACGTTACTCCACTTCAGATGTGTATGCAGGCCTGTGCGATTGCTAATAAGGGTACACGCTACAAGCCGTATGTCGTTGACAGCGTTTACACTTACAATATGGAACAGCTTATCAGCAGGACTCAGCCTGTTGTTGCAGGTACTATCCCCGATGAAACGGGCTATACTTTTGATACGGTAATCGAGGGTATGGAAAAGGCGGCAAATTTCGCCGAATATTACTATCCTGACTCGGAGGATTATTACACAGACTACGTTCTTACCGAGCTTCCCGAACAGTGTGCAATCAAAACCGGTACTCCGCAGATGACCTCGAAGGAGGACACAGGCTCCGCATTCGTAGGATTTTATCCCTCCCACGACCCCGTTATCGCTTTTTCGGGCTTTATCGAGCACGGCGAATACTCAAAACTTATGATAAGACAGCTCATCGAAGCGTATCTTTATGATAATTATAAAGTACCCGAACCGCAGAAAATCACAGACGAGGAAAAGGCTCTCCTGCTCTCGGAAATGTCAGAAAATGGTATAGTTAATACTACCGAAACAGCCGCACAATAATTGACAGCATATGACTATATGAAATATACAAAAATGCTAAAATAAAAAAAGCAATAATCACTAAATTGTGCACCTTGAGCAAAAAAGTCTTTGACATTCGCTGAAAATATGTTATAATATAAAGTAGCTATTAATCGCATTTCGGAAATGATTTTCCGATGCGTATTACCGAAAGGAGTTTCATATGTCTAAAATCATTGCTGTTACTTCAGGTAAAGGCGGTACAGGCAAATCTTCCATCTGTGCCGAACTGGGCTTCTCCCTTGCAAAGCAGGGACACAGAACCCTTATCATTGAACTTGACTTTGGTTTAAGATGTCTTGATATAATGCTGGGCGTAAAGGACGACATCGTTTACGACCTCGGTTCCGTTATCGAAGGTAAATGTGACGTTTACAAGGCTACAACACAGGTTAAGCTTGCTTCAAACCTGAGCATCATCTGTGCGCCTGAGGACCCCTTCTCAAAGGTTGATGCAGAAACTATCAAGAATATCTGTACCGAAATGAGAAAGTACTACGAATATATCATCGTTGATACATCCGCAGGTACGAACGAAAGCGTATTCGACGTTGTTGAACAGTCTGACCTTATCCTTATCAATACAACTCCTGACCCTATCTGCGTTCGTGACGCAAGAACCATGTCTGACGAGTTCTACAAGAGAGGAAACAAGAAGCAGCGTCTTATCATCAACAAGGTTGACCCTGATATTTTCAGAGCTGACATTATCGGCGACCTTGATGAGATTATCGATACAGTAGGCGTTCAGCTTATCGGTGTAATTCCAAGCGACCCTGCTATCGTTATTTCAACAGGCAAGGGCATTCCGCTTCCTTCCAACTCAAACGCTTTCAAGGCTTTCGACGCTATCTCCAAGAGAGTTAAGGGCGAAGATGTACCACTCAGCTTCAAGGTACTCCTTGCTTAAATCAGATACGCTTCTGTTTCGGCGTTATTTTTGAATAATGTAATCAAGGATTATGAAAGGGATGAAACCAATGAATATTGCACTTATCGCACACGACTCCAAAAAAGAACTGCTGGTTCAGTTCTGCATTGCATACTGCGGTATTTTATCCAAACACAACCTCTGTGCTACGGGCACAACAGGTAAAATAGTGTCGCAGGCAACAGGACTCAATATCCAGCGTTACCTTAGCGGCTCACAGGGCGGCGACCAGCAGATCTCTGCTCGTATTTCCTGCAACGAAATCGACCTTCTCCTGTTCTTCAGAGACCCGCTTTCTCCTAAGCCGCACGAACCAAACGAAATGAACCTGCTCCGTCTTTGCGATGTTCACAACATCCCTGTTGCAACAAACATTGCAACCGCCGAAGCTCTCGTTCACGCTCTCGAAAGAGGTGACCTTGACTGGCGTCAGATCGTTAATCCTAACATCTAATTCCGTCAGATCAATACATAAATACGGGAACAGTATGCTTGTTTATGGAAACAGCTGCTCTGTTCCCTTTTTTATTTGCATAAAACACTTGACAATTCCGAGTTTATGGGGTATATTATTTACATAAGCTTTGAAGGAGAGAGTAGCCTGCGGCGTACTTTCAGAGAGGGCAGGGTCGGTGAAACTGCCTGTGCAATGCATTGTGAAGGACACTCCTGAGCTTCCGTGTGAACAAGCACGGACGTTTTCTGCGTTAAAGAACAATGAGGACGGTAACTTCTGTTCCGTCAAATCAGGGTGGCACCACGATTGATACAGTCGTCCCTTGTTTAAGACAAGGACGGCTTTTTTATTTTTGAAAGGAAAAAAATGAATAAACAGCTGAGAAATTTATTGATTGTGATAGGTGCAGTGCTTGCGCTGTGGCTTGTTATAATACTTCCCGACAGAATTTCTTATCTTAAAAGCGACAATTATCAGTATGATAAAAAATGCTCCGAGCTTGAAAAACAGCTTAAAAAAGAGTTCGGAAAACATCTCGGTGAAATCAAGGTAAGCTTTAAATCGGAAGAAAATCTGCTGACGACGGCATTTTACGAAAAAAGCTATTACTTTGACCAATCCTACGAGTGCAAGAAGGCTGTTGAGGATTATATAAACTCACACCCAGACTTTTTCGTTCACGAGCTTAAAAGCAAGGTTGAGGTGCAGTCAAAAACAGACCCGTTTCTGGATTACCCAAGAGAAATGTACATTTACACGGGTACTGCCAACGGTGAGTTTAAGCTTGACGAGCTTAAATATCAGACCGACGCCTACGCTATTGAAAGGGCACAGAAAACCGAGCTTGATATTAAGATGCTCACCGTGACAAATTACGGTGATTTCAAGTCTGCCGCAATCGTTGCGGAACAGGCTCCAGACCTTGAAAAAATCACATTTACGGAAAAGTACCGTCAGCCCGACGGGGAACAGCTTGAAGAGCTGAAAAAAATCGTGGGTGACGGCTGTATAATTGAATTGTATGAAGAAAATGATATAAAGGAGAATTGATATGGCACTTATTACACAAAGACCAAAGGGTACTCAGGACGTTAAACCCGACGAGGTTTACAAGTGGCACACCATCGAAAAAATTGCCGCTGAAACCGCTGAATGCTACGGCTTCAAGGAAATCCGCTTCCCTACTTTCGAAAACACCGCTCTGTTCAAGAGAAGCGTAGGCGACACAACAGACGTTGTTCAGAAGGAAATGTACAGCGTAAGCGCAAAGAGTCCTGCAAACGGCAAGGACCCTGACGATTTTACTCTCCGTCCCGAGGGTACGGCTGGTGCGGCAAGAGCTGTTATCGAAAACGGTCTGCTCAATGAAGCGCTCCCACAGAAGGTTTACTACATTATTTCCTGCTTCCGTCACGAAAAGCCACAGGCAGGCAGACTCCGTGAATTCCACCAGTTCGGTGCGGAAATGTACGGCAGCTCCGACCCGAGCGCTGACGCAGAGGTTATTGCTCTTGCAAAATCCCTCCTTGACAGACTCGGTCTTGACAATGTTGAGCTTTTCATAAACTCTATCGGCTGTCCAACCTGCCGTGCTGAATATCACAAGGCTCTCAAGGCTTATTTTGAAAGCAGAAAGGGCGAGCTTTGCCCAACCTGCCTTGACCGTCTTGAAAGAAACCCTATGAGAATTCTCGACTGCAAGAGCCCTATCTGTCAGGACATCGCGAAGGACGCTCCCGTTATTCTTGACTACCTCTGCGAGGAATGCTCCGTTCACTTTGACAAGCTTAAATCCTACCTTGGCTCAATGGGCATTGATTATAAGATTAATCCTAAGATCGTAAGAGGTCTTGACTATTATACAAAGACCGTATTTGAATTTATTACAACCGACATCGGCGCTCAGGGTACTGTATGCGGCGGCGGACGTTACGACGGTCTTATTGAACAGCTTGGCGGAAATCCTGCTCCTGCTCTCGGCTTTGCTATGGGTCTTGAACGTCTTATTATGACAATGGAAAGCAAGAACGCTCCTTTCAATCAGGAAAAGAAGTGCGATATTTACATCGGCGCAATGGGCGACAACGCTCAGATAAAGGCTATCGGAATGGTAAAGGCTCTCCGTGACCACGGCTTCCTTGCTGAATGTGACGTAATGGGCAGAGGCGTAAAGGCTCAGATGAAGTACGCTAACAAAATCGGTGCAGGCTTTGCGCTTATCCTCGGCGACAACGAGCTTGAAAGCGGCAAGGCTAACCTTAAGAATATGATGACAGGCGAACAGCTTGAAATCGAAATAAATGACACATTCGTTGAAAAATTCACATACATCAGAATGGCTGACGTGCTTGCAGGCGAGCTGGGTGTTTAAACTTAATTATGGACGGTAAAAATCTTATCATAACCAACGGCACAGACACGATTTATGAGGAAAATACCCTGCACCTTCTCGACAGGATGTGCGGCGAAAATGAATTTATGCGCAGGGATATTTCCAACGCATTAAACTATCTCGATGAGCGTTTCGGCGATGAAAATGAAATAACCGTTGACATCTGCTCTTACATTGACTCTGCTGACCGTATGAACGGTATGGAAACGCAGTCCATTTTCTGGCTGGCTACCCTTCTTATGCAGTCGGGAAATCTCCGTGCAGTTCCCCTGTCGCTTCATATGAAGCTTATCCCGTTTATTGCGGACAAAACACGGGTGCACCAGATAAAGCTCAACAAGCTTAATCAGGTCAAGGAAACTATGATGCGCTTTGCTGAAACTTATGCCGAAGAACAAAAGCGGCTTCAGTCAGACAGCAGCTACTCTCCCGATGAAGCAACGGAAAAAATTATTGAAGTCCTCCCTGACAGGCAGATGCTTGAACGTGAAATAAAGGAGCGTCCTCAGATAATTCCTTTGCTTAAAGACTTTAAGGAGCTTGCGGCGACCTGTGCTGACGGCAATTTAACGGAACAGGTCAACGATTTGCTTGAAGGTCTGCCTGTTTAAAAGGCGGTGTCTGATGAAAAAGAAGCTTTCACCGTTTGTTATCGTAATAATTATACTGATTATTCCTGCGGTCCTGCTGTTCAATATGGTATTTAAAAGGTGGTACATTTTTACGGACAGCCGCATTGAGCGAGTTGAGCAGGTGTTTAATATGACGTTTTCCGAGGATACAAAGCCACTTCGCTTTGAAGAAAAGCTTATGGGACAGAATGTGTTTATTCAGAATATGTATATTTCGGGCGTAAATTCACCTGCGGAGTTTGTTAAAAATAATATTCACGGCAAAATTGAGCTTTCTGCCGATATGAACAGCGCAGATGATGAGATTAAGGCTGATTACGGCACGGAATACTGGTATGACGGTACAGAACGTTCAACAGAATTTATTTGCATTTACAAATCGGGATATTACTACACAAAAGCATATTTTTTCAAAAATAATAACGGCTATGATTTAAAGCTGATAAGATAATTTTAAACTGAAAGGAAGATTTAAAATGGCAGATACAATGCAGGGTTTAAAGAGAACCCATTACTGCGGTGAAGTTCTCACAGCAGGCGAAACAGTTACAGTAGGCGGTTATGTTGACACCGTAAGAAACAAGGGCGGTATTATCTTTATGGTAATCCGTGACAGAACAGGTATCGTTCAGCTTACCTTCAACGAAACTACCGACCCCGCTATCTTTGAAAAGGCGGCTTCCTGCCACGCTGAATATGTTATTATGGCAAAGGGCGAAGCACGCACAAGAGAAAGCATCAACGACAAGATACCCACAGGTCACATCGAAATTTTCGTTGACGACTTCCGTATTCTTGCAAAGGCTCACACTCCTCCCTTTGAGATCGTGGACGATACAAACACAAATGAGGAACTCCGTCTTAAGTACCGCTACCTGGACTTAAGAAGAAGCGCTCTCCAGAAAAATATCATCACAAGAAGCAAGATCGCCAAGGTTGCAAGAGATTATTTCGACGAAAACGGCTTTATCGAAATCGAAACTCCTATGATGATCAAGTCCACTCCGGAAGGCGCAAGAGACTACCTTGTTCCTTCAAGAGTACACCCGGGCGAATTCTACGCTCTCCCACAGTCCCCTCAGATCTACAAGCAGCTCCTTATGATCTCAGGCTTTGACCGTTACATTCAGCTTGCACGCTGCTTCCGTGACGAGGACTTAAGAGCAGACCGTCAGCCTGAATTTACACAGATAGATATGGAAATGTCCTTCGTTGACGTTGAGGACATTATGCAGATAGCAGAAGGCTTTGTTCAGCGTGAGTTCAAGGAAGTGCTGGACATTGAAATTCCCGTGCCCCTCCCAAGACTTACCTACACAGACGCTATGAACCGTTACGGCTCTGATAAGCCTGACACACGTTTCGGTATGGAAATCACCGATATTTCCGACAAGGTTAAATCCTGCGGCTTCGGCGTGTTTACATCCGCAATCGAAGCAGGCGGCTCTGTACGCGCTATCGTTGCAAAGAACGCCGCTTCCGTCCTCACAAGAAAGGAAATCGACAAGCTTACAGAATATGTAAGAGGCATCGGCGCAAAGGGTCTTGCTTTTGTACGCTGGGTCGATGACGCTCCTGCTTGCTCATTTGCAAAGTTTATGGCAGAGGGTGAGCTTGAAGCTATCCTTGAAACAGTAGGCGCAGAAAAGGGCGACGTTGTGCTTATCGTTGCTGACAAGACAAGCACTGTTCTTTCAACTCTCGGCGCACTCCGTCTTAAGGTTGCAAAGCAGCTTGACATCATCCCTGAGGGCAAGTTCAACTTCCTCTGGATAACAGAATTCCCATTCTTTGAATGGAACGAAGATACACAGCACTGGGACACTATGCACCATCCGTTTACAATGCCTATGGACGAATGCTTACAGTATCTTGACACAGACCCCGGAAAGGTTTACGCTAAGGCATACGACCTTGTTTTAAACGGCACAGAGCTTTCAAGCGGCTCTATCCGTATCACAGACTACGAGCTCCAGCAGAAGATGTTTGAGGCTCTTGGTCTTACAGAAGAAGAAATCGCCGCTAAGTTCGGCTTCCTTGTTGACGCTTACAAGTACGGTGCTGCTCCTCACGGCGGTATGGGTATCGGCCTTGACCGTCTTGCAATGATTATGTGCGGCGCTGACAGCCTCCGTGACGTAACTGCATTCCCTAAGCTTCAGAATGCGTCCGAGCTTATGTCAAGCTGTCCTGCTCCTGTTGATAAGGAAAGCCTTGATATTCTCGGTATTCAGCTTATTGAGAAGAAGGAAGATAAGGAATAAGACTTGACATTAAAGTTTAGGTCAACCCTTTTCAAAGGGTTGCAGGGTTCAAAGGGACAGAGTCCCTTGCGGGTTAAGGGCAGAGCCCTTTGCAAATCTCAGCAAAACTGAAAAATAAAACGCAAAGCGCAATTCAGTGTAAAAACCAAAGGATGAGGGGTGTAAATCATTTACAATAATCCTGATTGGTACGTTAATCTGAATTGCGCTGTTTTTTTACCTTATAATCAATATCCTCCCTCGTATTTAATCGAAAATAAGCGTAAGCGTTTTTCGATTAAATATGACACAGCACACTCAATTTCAAATACTAAAGCCCTGCCGCATAATTTGTCGAATAAAAATTCTTGACAATTATTGTAAATTGGTATATAATATTTTACAGATATTTACAAAACAAAGGATGATGAAAATGACCTGCCCAGATTGCAAGAAAGTTTACAACGACCACGTTACAATATGCATAAGCTGCGGTGCGGAGCTTGTTCCCGATGAAGTACCCGAAAAAACGGAAGAAATCACCGAGGGAGTTTTTGAAAGCACCGTTCCCCCGTCGGAAAAGAACGACGCCGAATATGTGCGGAACATAACCTTTACAAGCGCTCCTGCCGCCGTCCTCACTGAACATCCCAAGCACAGCGGAGTGTTTAAAACGGCGGCTTCGGGGCTGCTGACGGTGCTGCTTTTTGCGGTGATAATGCTTACCTTCGGGGCGTTTACGGCAAGACAGTTTACTCAGACTGACAGGATAGCTTCGGTGGTAAGGAATTTTGACCTTCTCTCCCTTCCTGCCGCTGAAATCGGAATTGCCGCAGATGAAAACGCTACCGTCGGGGACGCTGTTGCCGTAATGGCGGCAGGCTCAGGCCTGGACAGCGTGAAAATACGCTCCGTTTACGAAAATTCCACCATAAAGGATTTCCTCTGCGGTGTGTTTATTCAATACGGCGGCTACCTCCGTGACGGCATACAGCCCGATGTTATCACCCCTGCCACCTTAAAAAGCCTTTTCAGCGAGAACATATCCGTTATCAGCGTCGGTACGGGCTATGTTATCTCCGAAAAGGACCTTACCCTTGCTTTTGAACACATCGACAGCATTTCCGACCTTTTAAGCAATTTTTCCGTATCTGCTCTCGAAAGCCGCTACGGTGACGCTTTAGCGTTTATCAGAGCGTATATTTCCGTACCTGTGCTTGTGGCTGGAGTGGTGCTTGCGGTGCTTATAATCGCCGCACTTGCCGCTGTAAACAAAACCGCTGACGGCACTTTAAGCTGTTCGGGGGGTGCATTCCTCGGTGCAGGTCTGGTAATTATCACCCTGACCTTTATGCTTTCTATGCAGATTGGTTTCTTTGACTTTGCAAACGCCGCCCCTCAGGAGCTTGCACGCTGTATCTCCTCTGCCGCTTCAGGCTATATGTACAGCACGGGCGCTGTCATTGCCGCTTTCGGCACGGCTGCTCTCATCTGGGCGGCTACCATAAAAAAGCTGAAAAAGCTGTCTTAAAGCACTTGCCATATCTCCTCATATAAACAAAACGCACCCTATGTTACTGACACGGGTGCGTTTTGCTCTATTCTCTTATTGCTGAGTAGGAAACAGGATGGTTTTTCACCTCGTTGTTTACTTCCTCAGTCCGGTTATCGCAGGCGGTAACTCCTACGCAGATTACCAGCGCAAGTGCTATTCCTGCTGATTTGATCTTCTCTTTCATTGAGATATGTGCTCCTTGATGTATATAATAAATGCAATTATACTATATGTAAATTACATTTCTGCCTTGATTGATTCTATGAAGTGCTTTGCGGCACGTCCGCTTCTGCCGTTTCGTCTTAAAGCAAACGCCTCTGCCTTAATGCAAAGCTCGTCATTGAACTCTACGCCGTATTCTTCTGCAAGCTTACGGACGATTTCAAGATAAATTTCCTTATTGGGTTTAAGAAATGCTACCTTCAATCCAAAACGCTCGGAAAGCGAAATAAGCTCTTCCCTTGTGTCGCCTGCGTGAATATCGTCGCCGTCACGGTCGGAAAAGCGTTCCTTTACAAGATGACGGCGGTTGCTTGTTGCGTAAATAACCGCATTGGCGGTCTTTGTTGCAACAGACCCTTCCAGCACGGCTTTAAGAGTGCTGAAGCTGTCATCATCGGAAGAAAAGGAAATATCATCCACAAAAATAATAAACTTAAGGGGATTTTTGGCGATCTTATCTATCACAACGGGAAGCTCTTCAAGCTGCTGCTTTTTTAGCTCGATAAGACGCAGACCCATATCCCTGTACTCGTTGACGACCGCTTTTACGGTAGAGGATTTTCCCGTACCTGCGTCGCCGTAAAGGAGAACATTTGCCGCAGGCTTACCGTTAAGCAGGGCAAGGGTATTGTTTACGACCTTTCCTCTTTCAAGAGCATAGCCTGAAAGCTGTGAAAGCGTCTGTGGGTCAGGGTTCTTTATGGGCACGATTTTGCCGTTTTTAAGTGTAAAGGTATGATACTTTGCAAAGATACCGAAGCCCTTTGTTGAAAGCTCGGACATTCTTTCGGTGTAAGCGGCGGTAAAATCCACTTTTTCCGTCTTCCAGCCTGCTTTTAAAAGCTCAGTACCGTAAGGAATGAGCCTTTTTATTTCATCGGGTGTAAGCTGTGATAATTTCTGAAGAATTTCCAGCTCGTGCTTTGCGGCTTTTTCGATATGCTCGGGGACTTCCTCAAATGCCGCAAGACGGCGCATAAAGGTATTTTCGTCCTCGGTGACGATTTTAAGCAGGTAAGCGGTAAAATTATCCGTATGCTCATAAAGGGAATATAAAAATCCGCCGTATTTTTCGGCAGTCGGGTCGGAAAGCAGCTTCACAAATGCAGCTATGGTCTCATCGGCAAGTATTCCTCTGAAAACCGTCAGCGATTTAAAAGCAACAGAATACATATTCATTCAGACTTCCTCCCTTCCTTAACAAGTCACTATTATACCAACTTATTTTTAAAATTACAAGCAAATCCTTTCATATTCAATATATCAGCCAAAAACTTCTTATTTTGCACTAAATTCCATAGTAATTTTGAATAATATCACAATTTTTTTAAAAAAGCTGTACATTTTGAGAAAAATATGATATTATTATGATATTATTACGGATTTATGATTTAAGGAGCTGATTTTTATGGCAAGAACTTATCTTATCACAGGCGGAGCTAACAGCGGCAAGGCAAGATGGGCTATCTCATATTTTGAAAGATGCGACAATGTTCTCTACGTTACTTCAAACGAGGATATGGACGACGATACAAAAAAGCGTATGGAGTACAGCACTGAACATAACTACGTGAACTGGACAGCAATCCGTCACGACGGCAAGCCTGCCGACGCACTTGACGAAGAACACAAATTCGTTATCTACGACGGTCTTCCTGAATATGTGCTCTCACTTCTCGGCATTTCCTCCGATGACGACATCGTTCCCGATGAAAAAATCGAAGAAGTTACAAAGCAGGCTATTGCAGATGTGACCGCTATGCTTGAAAAGGCTGACGAGAACGACATCAACCTTATCCTCATCACCCTTGAAGCAGGCTTCTCCGTTTCTCCTTTTGCATCAGGTCAGAAGGCATTCAGAGACTGCTTAAGCTCAGTTAACCAGCGTATCGCAAATATCGCTGACGAAGTTTACCTCTCAGTAAGCGGTATCCAGATGCAGATCAAGTAAAATTTACAGCAGAAGCCGTGTTAATTTAAAATTAATGCGGCTTTTTTGTGTAAAATATGCCGTGATGTTGCAAATTGCGTCAGATTATGATATAATAAGATAAATATTGATAAAAGGAGAATAACAATGGAAGTTTGTTACCATATCCCCGATATACTCAAGCACCACAGATTAAATATCATTTTATACGAGACAATCAAAAAAAGTCCCGAATATTTCCGTGAAGGTACAAAAATCGCGTCTGTTTACGGCGTGTTTCCTGCTGCAATGTGGAACGGCGGCCGTCTTATGACAGGCAATATGGCCGACGACCAGACTATGAAGCTCTGCATCGACGATTACAACAACAGAGGTATCCCTGTACGCTTCACATTCACAAATCCACGTATCACCAAGGAACATCTGGGCAACCCTTACTGCAACAAAATGCTCCGTATCGCAAATAACGGTATGAATGAAGTAATTGTCAATTCCGACGTGCTTGAAGACTACATCAGAACAAATTACCCCAACTTCAAGGTTACTTCTTCAACCTGCAAGGGTATCCGTGACGCGGAAGGCGTTAACGCTGAGCTTGCAAAGGACTATAACCTTGTTGTTCTCGACTATAACTGGAACAACAACTTTGAATTCCTTGAAGGTATCAAGGAAAAGGAACGCTGTGAAATTCTTGTAAATGCCTGCTGTATTCCTAACTGTCAGAGAAGAAAGGACCATTACGATTACATCGGCAAATACCAGATAATGTATGCAGAGCTTCTTGCAAACCCTATTATGCGCTCAAGAGAAATTGAAACCTTTACCTGTGAATTTGCCTGTCAGAACCTTTACAACACAACAGGCTACTCCACACATATCAGCCCTGAGGCTATTTACGAAAAGTATCTCCCTATGGGCTACAATCAGTTCAAGATTGAAGGACGTACAAATTCGGATATGTCTGTGCTTGAAAATTACATTTATTATATGGTCAAGCCTGAGTACAAGGATAAAGTCCGCCTTGAAATGAGCGAGTGGCTTACCGATAAAGTAATTTTCTTTACCTGATGGAGTTCAAGATGGATATTAATTTTCATATTCCTGATTTTCTTAAACACTTCCGTCTTAATCTTGTGCTTATGACCACAATGCGCTCAAATCCCGAATGGTTCAGGGATGGCGTAAAAATCGCATCTGTTTACGGTGCTTTTCCGCCATCACTCTGGAACGGAGGACGTGCGGCGCTTGGCGCTGTGGATGAACGCACGATAAGAGAAGTGCTTAACACCTACAATAAAGATGGTATCCCCTGCCGCTTTACCTTTACAAACCCCGTTATAAAGGAAGAACACCTTGGCGATCCGTTCTGCAACGCTGTTATGAGAATTGCTGACAACGGTCTTAACGAGGTTATTGTAAATTCGCCCCTGCTGGAGGATTATATCAGAAAAAATTACCCCAATTACAAGATAACCTCCTCCACCTGCAAGCAGATACGGGACCCTGAGGAGCTTAAGGCGGAGCTTGAAAAGGACTACAATCTGGTTGTTCTCGACTATAACTGGAACAACAATTTTGAGTTTCTGGAAAATGTCCCCTACAAAGAAAAGTGCGAGCTGCTGATAAATGCCTGCTGCGAGCCTAACTGCAAGCGCAGAGGTGAGCATTACCGCATAATCGGCGAGGAGCAGATAAAATTTGCAGAGCATATGAGACAGCCTGCCGCTTTGCGTACCCCATATAAACAGGCTGAATTTACCTGCCCTTCAACCCGTCTGCACCTTTACGAAACCATCGGCTTCTCCACTCACATCAACCCCGACGACCTCTATAACAGATACGTGCCTATGGGCTACCGTCACTTCAAAATCGAAGGACGTACCGTGCCCGATATAAACGTGCTGGAGAATTTCGTCTATTATATGGTGAAGCCTGAATTCAAGGACCACGCCCGTCTTGAAATGCTTGGCAAGCTTGCGGCTAACGTAAAATACTTCAAATAATATGAGCCTGCTGTGGAAACACAGCAGGCTCATATTGTCGATAAAGTTGCAATTGAGAAAAAATTGCACAAAAACGCTCGACGTTAAAGTTTAGGTCAAGCCTTTTCAAAGGCTTGCGGGGTCAAGGGGCAGAGCCCTTGTCGCCCTCCGCAGAGGGCGAAATTCCTTGCCTTAGAGGCGCTCCGCAAG